>JAJTBI010000001.1 GCA_021286935.1 Geobacteraceae bacterium | reverse complement strand
GCCGTTATTCCCGCGACCGATTCAAGGCGGCATTGCACAAATCTGCCGCCCCTGCCAAACCATCACCTAAAACCGAAGAACCTAACCCGCAGCAGAAGGAGCTTGAGCGGGTCTATGCGGAACTGGTTGAGGCCCGCCGCAGCTGTCACCTGCCGGTTGATGGCATGAGCCGTGAACAGCTGGCAGCAACGCTTGATAAACAACGTCCACTGCTTTCCCAAAAGCTGGGTACCAGTGATATTCAGTTCCGGGTTGTGGTTGAGGGGGGCAAACCCAAGATCAAGGCCGGTACCAAACACAAGACTTCCCACGAATAAACCGGTTTCATCACTATCATGTCCTCACAAAACGTATGTATTCCTCAGATCCCGGTTTTAGCTCAGCTGGTAGAGCAGCTGCATCAGGGATTGGAACAGGCGACACTCTGCGGTCTGGCCGGTTCAAGCCCTGCTTTGGCAGTTGCCGAGCTTTCCCGGCTTCTCACCCGCCAGATCATTGTCATAGCTACGGACCAAACCGCAGCCGATGAACTGACCCGTGAGCTTCTGTTTTTTAACGCCTCCAGCGTCAGCCCTTTTCCTGCCTGGGATGTCACCCCTTTTGAAGCGGTCTCCCCCCACCCTGACATTAGTGGCGCCCGGCTGGAGACGTTGCAGCGTCTGCTGCAAGGCACCCCTTGCACCGTAGTCATGCCGGTGGCAGCCCTGACCCAGCGGCTCATCCCCCGTTCAATCCTGGATATGGCATCCTGCTCTATCAAACCGGGTGATGAACCGGACCGAGACGCACTGCTGGAGCGTCTGGTCCAGATGGGGTACAGCAACCGTCCTCTGGTTGAAGAGCGGGGCAGCTTTGCCGTACGGGGTGGCATTCTTGACATCTTTCCCCCCAGCTTGTCTCGACCGGTACGGATTGAATTTTTCGGTGATACCGTAGAGACCCTGCGCAGCTTTGATCCACTGAGCCAACGTTCACTGGAGCCGATCTCCAGCCTGAGCCTGCTGCCGTCGCGAGAACTGGTCATCTCTTCAACATCGCTGCAGGAATTTATTCCCCGTCTCAAGGCACGGGCAGATCAACTGGATATTCCTGCTGACCGCCGTCGTCAGTTGGTAGCAGAGCTCCAGGGAGCCGGTTATCCTCCTGGAGTCGAATTTCTCCTGCCACTTTTTTATCCCGTATTGGAGCTGTTTACCTCCTACCTCAACAATCCTTTGCTGGTACTTTTGGAGCCAGACCTGATCCGTCAGTCGATCCAGCAGCACCAGTTGGAGGTCATAAACGGCGCAGCCAAGGCAGGTTCCGAAGAACGGCTGCATCCAGAACCTGACCAGTTGTATCTGGCACCAAACGAACTGCAGCAGCTCCTTAACCAGCACCAGCGGATTGTCTGTAAGAGTCTGGCGGTTACCGGGGAAACAGGAACCTGTCTGTTCCAGACCAGATCCGAAGACAATGCTGACCTGCGGATCAGCATGACCCGGAATCAGCAGCATCTGCTCGGTCCACTGGTGGAGCGCTTGCACCAATGGCGAGCCGCCGATTGGCGGGTCATGGTGGCGTGCCATCAGATCAGTCAGGCAGAACGGCTACAGGAATTGCTAACCCCCTACGGCATCAGCTGTGACCTGCATGAAGTGGGGAAATTGGGTGCAGACAGACCAGACAACAGCGCACACCTGCTACTGACCATTGGCGACCTGTCACGCGGTTTCAGGCTGCCGGACGCAAAACTGGCGGTAATCGCCGAAGAAGAGCTGTTCGGCAAACGGACCCGCCGTAAAAGCGGGGTCACAGCCCTGCGCACCAAGCAGATCCTGGCATCGCTGGCTGAACTGAAACCGGGTGATGCCATGGTGCATGTTGATCATGGCATCGGCATCTACCGCGGCCTGCAACACCTGAAGACCGGTGCTGTGGAAGGCGACTTTCTCTTGCTGGAGTATGCCGGCAACGACAAGCTCTACCTGCCGATTGACCGGCTGGGGCTGGTGCAGCGCTACGCTGGGGGGGAAGGGGCCGCACCATCGCCAGCCAAACTGGGTGGACCCGGCTGGGAAAAGACCCGTAGCAAGGCACGCAAGAACATTGAAGAACTGGCCGCTGAGCTACTGGAGGTCTACGCCAAACGTCAGGCCAGCCAGGGCTATAGCTTTTCCCCCCCGGATGAACTGTTTCGGGAATTTGAGGCCACCTTCCCCTGGGAAGAAACGCCGGATCAGCTTTCAGCCATACAGGACGTGCTGGGAGATATGCAGCATTCCCGCCCGATGGACCGTCTGGTCTGTGGTGATGTCGGCTACGGCAAGACAGAAGTGGCACTGCGGGCTGCCTTCAAGGCCGTGCTGGACGGCAAGCAGGTGGCGTTACTGGTGCCCACCACTATCCTGGCGTCACAGCATTTTGAGACCTTTAGCAACCGTCTGAAGGACTATCCGGTTTCCATTGAGATGCTCTCCCGCTTCCGTACCGCAAAAGAGCAGAAGGAATCGTTGGAGCGGCTGAAAAACGGCAAGCTGGATATTATCATCGGCACCCACCGCCTGCTGCAGAAGGATGTGGCCTTTAAGGACCTGGGGTTGCTGATTGTGGATGAGGAGCAGCGCTTCGGGGTCAAGGACAAGGAGCGGCTTAAATCCTATCGGGCCAGTGTGGACATCATGACCCTGACCGCCACACCGATTCCCCGCACCCTGCATCTTTCCATGCTGGGCATCCGCGACCTTTCCATCATCGACACCCCGCCGGTTGACCGTCAGGCGATCAAAACCGTGGTGGCACGGGATACCGATGACCTGGTCAGGGATGCCATCTCCCGGGAGCTGGAGCGGGGTGGCCAGGTCTTTTATGTCCATAACCGGGTCCACTCCATCGGTATTGTGGCAGAACGGTTGCGGCAACTGGTACCACAGGCGCGGATCAGCGTGGCCCACGGGCAAATGGAAGAAAAAGAGCTGGAAAAGGTAATGCTGAGTTTCATGCATGGTGAGAGTGATCTGCTGCTGACCACCACCATCATTGAATCAGGGCTGGATATCCCCCGCGCCAACACCATGCTGGTGGATCGGGCCGATACCTTCGGCCTTTCCCAGCTGTACCAGCTACGGGGCCGGATCGGACGCTCCACGGTCAAGAGCTATGCCTATCTGCTGATCCCCGGTGCCGGCAGCATTACCCAGGATGCACGGGAGCGGTTAAAGATCATCCAGGATATCTCTGAACTGGGGGCCGGCTTCCGTATTGCCACCCATGATCTTGAACTACGTGGTGCTGGCGATATGCTGGGACCACGCCAATCAGGTACCGTAGCTGATATCGGCTTTGAGCTGTATACCCAGATGCTGGAGGAGGCGATTGCCGGCCTGAAAGGCGAAGAGCTTGAAGAACGCTGCGAGCCGGAGATTAATCTGGCCATTGCCGCCTTTATCCCGGAAACCTACATCCCGGACACCAATCAGCGTCTGGTACTGTACAAACGTCTGGTACAGGCTGATTCAAACGACGATGTGACAGAGGTGGTCAGCGAGATGCATGACCGCTATGGCCGCCCCCCCCTGGCTGCCCAGACCTTGGCCCGCATCATGGAACTGCGGATCAGGCTCAAACAACTGAAGGTTCTGAAAGTTGATGCCGACGCAAAACGACTCTGCCTCGCCTTCCACCCGAGAACAACTGTCAGTCCGGACACCCTGATCAACCTGATCCGCACCGCACCGGCCACCTATCAGTTTACCCCTGACCACCGTCTGCTGGTGAATCTACCACCGAACAGCACGAACAGTGATACCCTTGAAGCTTTGGCCTCTACACTCACGCTACTTGGAGCGTGACCTGGGGCAATCCGCTGAACAGGACCTTGCAACCGGTTGGCAAACTATGGTAGATTCTTTGAGTTTCATCACCCTCTTCTTACATTCAAAGGAGTCCTCATCGTGAACATCCGTACTTTACTTAGCGTAACCGTTACCGTCATTGCCACTGCAGGTCTGGTTGCCTGTCAGGGAGGCGGCTCCAGCAGCAACTCCACCGGCAGCAAGGATGCCAAGGTACTTGCCACCGTTAACGGTGCAAAGATCACCAGCGAAGACTTTGATCGTGAAGTCAAGGCACTGCCGGAATATATCCGTGCCATGGCAGATACACCACAGGGCAAGAAAGAGATGATCGACACCCTGGTCATGCGTGAGCTGATCCTGCAGCAGGCTGCCAAAGACGGCGTTGACAAGGGCAAGGATATTGAAGAGAAACTGGCCGAGCTGAAAAAGCGGATCATCGTTGACACCTACCTTAAGAAGAAGGTGGAAACTGAATCAAAGATCAGCGACGAAGAGCTGAAGAAGTTTTACGAGCAGAACCTGGACAAATTCAAGGCTGGCGAGCAGATCCGTGCCAGTCATATCCTGGTCAAGAGTGAACAGGAAGCTCAGGCCATCCTTGATCAGTTGAAGAAGGGCGGCAACTTTGAAGAGTTGGCAAAGACCAAGTCCGCAGACTCATCCGCTGCCAAGGGCGGTGATCTGGGCTGGTTCGGCAAGGGCAACATGGTTCCCGCCTTTGAAAAGGCTGCCATGAGCCTGAAGGAAGGCCAACTGTCCGGTATTGTCAAAAGTGACTTTGGCTATCACATCATCAAGTTGACCGGTAAGCGTGCCGCCGGAACCCGGCCTTTTGATGAGGTTAAAGAGCAGATCAAAGGTGCCATCATGCCCCAGAAGCAACAGCAGGTATTCATGAAACTGAAGGAAGACCTGAAAAAGGGTGCCAAGATTGAAATGACTGAGGCTCAACCCCCTGCACCAGCTGCCAAACCAGCTGTGCCGGCTCCGGCTTCTGACAAGAAGTAATCAGCTATCAACCTGATCTGAACCGGACAGCTCACGGGTTGTCCGGTTCATTTTCTGAGGGAACCATGAATCACCTTCGCCTTTTGGCACCTGCCGCGCTACTGGCCGCATTTCTTCTGGCCGGTTGTGCCTCTACACCAGATGTTGTATCCGATGCGGCAAACAAGCAGACGCCGCCAACCCTTGTTGCCCCAAAGCTGCCGCCACTACCTGCCGGTGCCAAACGGGTTAACGGGATCGCTGCCATTGTCAATGATGACGTTATCACCTTCCGTGACGTGCTGCGTGAATCACACGCCGTTATTCAGGACGCCCAGAAAAAGGGGCTGGTTGATGACAAGGCACGTCATGATCTGCGCGTCATGGTACTCGACCGGTTGATTGAAAAGCTGCTGACTGAGCAGAAGGTCAAGGAGCTGGGCATCAAGATCGGTGATGACGAAATCCGTCAGGCAGTAGATGATGTCAAGCGACAGAACAACAATATGACCCAGAGCCAGCTGGAAGCTGCCCTGAAGACGCAGGGCTATACCTTTGCCCAGTACGAAAATCAGCTCCGTGAACAGCTGGAGCGACTACGGCTGGTGAGCATGGAGGTCCGCTCCAAGGTGTATGTTGGCGAAAAGGAAGCAGAAGAGTATTACCGGTCCCACCAGGACAAGTATGCAGAGGAAGAGACCTTCAAGGCTCGTCACATCTTTATCAAGGTAGATGAAAAGGCCCCTGCCGAGCAGATCCAGCAGGCCATGAATAAAGCCCTGAAGGTCCTGTTTGAGGCCCGTCAGGGCAAAGATTTTATTGCCCTTGCCAAGGAATATTCCGATGATCCGGCAGCCAAGAAAGATGGCGGTGATTTGGGAACCTTTAAGCGGGGAGAGATGCTTGCCGATCTGGAAAAGGCGATCCTGCCCCTTAAACCCGGCGAGGTTGGTGAACTGGTCAATACCCCCTCCGGTCTGCATATTGTTAAACTGGATGAGCGTTCCACCGGAAAAGTAAAACCGTTTGACACCGTGAAAGCAGAGATTAAAGAGCTCCTGTACCGTCAGAAACAGGATGAGCGTTTCAGCTCATGGATGAAGGAGTTACGGGCGAAGGCGAGTATTGTAATAAAGGATGGCAGTGGCATCATCTGATAGAGTCGCGTCTCAGACCATGATGTTCCGACATAAAACGGCCCCGGTAGCGAAAACTATCGGGGCCGTTTTGTTGCTGACTCACAAAAAAACTAAGCGCGATTGCGCAGGTATTTCAAAAACTCTTCCTGGCTAAGCTGTTTTTTACTGACCAAATGGGCAATTTCACGGCTCATGGCCTTCTTTTCACCCTCTTTCAGCTCATCCTTGAGTAGCACGAAAACCGGCATGTTATGGCTGTAGGGAAACAGACGAAATTTTTCCAACAGTTCAAAGGCCGACATATCCGGCAGCATCAGGTTACTGAATGCCAGATACTTGGGGTGCAATGAAACCAGTGCCAGGGCCTCTTTGCCGGTATAGCCCTTAATCACCTCAAAACCAACCGACTCAAGCAGTTTTGAAACTTTTTCCTCACCGGAACGGGATACCACAAGGGCTTGCAAATCCCAGGTCTCTGCCTCTTCGGTCAACCCATACACCGCAAGACGTTCGGACAGGTAGTGATCATCCACAGGCAGGGTGAAAAAGCCGGCCACCGGAAACACGCCACCCACTTTACCCTTTTCACTGAGAAAGACCGGAAGTACCGGAATATTACGACAGACAGGATCAGCCTTGATCTGCAAGAGAAGCCCCCAACCGTCAAGTGAGTGGGGGGAGATATCAAGCACAATCCCCAGTGGACGTTCTGAACCGATCTGCGCGACATCCGCCAAACGGGTTGCATAACCGGCAGCAGCAAGATAGCGCCGAATGATCTCATCACGCCCCTGGTCAGGAGCCACCCCCATAATCCAGAGTTCAGGAACCTGCTCTGCCTGAGGCATGTCGCTACTCATCGCCGTACCGTCATCCGCTTCTGCATCCGACCACCCATGGCAGCCATCTGGTGCTTCTGCAACTGCCCCAGGCTCTCCAGGTGAAATTGATACCACGGATCTCCGAAGCTGCGCATTTTCATCTTACGGCCTGCCTGCAGGTTTTCCAGATTTTCTGTAATAGCAGTATCTCCAGGAAGCTTTTTAAGACCCTTTTCAAGCACGCCAATCGCTTTTGACTTTTCGCCGCACTCCTCTGCCAGACAATAGGCATACAGGTTCCAGAGCAAGGATTCTTTGCCGTTCCACTGGACGGCCTTTTCAAAGGTTTGCTCCATCTTGTCCCGCTTCTGGCGCTTCATGTAGCAGATGGCCAGCATTCCCATGGCCGCCCAGTTTTTAAAGAATGATTTTTCCAGATAGGGAAAGGCATTGGAGAAGTCACGACGGATGTAGTAAGCCATACCGATTTGTGAATTGATCTGATCCGTTACATACAATTGCCAAGATCCAAAACGCAGCGCCTCTTTCATCTCACGGATCGCTTTTTCAAAACGTTGGCCTTGCAGATCTTTGCCGGCCTGTTCAAGAATAGCCATCAACTTTGTGCTGATGTAGCGGGAAAGAAAAAAGAAGGCGACACAGAAAACCACCAGGCCGATCAGCAGCGAGCCCCACCAGGCCAGCTTGAATCCCAGCATAGCTACAAGTAAAACAACCACCCCCAGGGCGGCACAGATCAAAATTGAATACATGCGGGGAAACCTCTTTGTAGGATAGAAGATGGGGTGATGATCACCCTTTGGTGCTCACACTTTTTTCTGTTCTGGCAACAACCAGTCGCTTACCCGGTTTGAGCGCAACAGCATGTTTCAGATTGTTCCAGGCGGCAAGCACCTTTACCGAAACCTTAAAACGGCGAGCCAAGGAATGGAGCGTATCCCCTTTACGTACCGTATAGTACTGAGCTGTCGCCATCTCCGTCTTTACAGACTCACGTCGACCTTCTTGAGCAAAATTGACTGATTGTTTTACCGGAATAATCAACGTACGCCCTGCAATACGCTCTTTCACGCCCAAACCGTTCAGCTCGGCAAGTTCACCGACAGAACTGCCAAACCGACGGGCAAGCTGTTTAAGGCTATCCTTGCGGGTCGCCGTGTACCGGCTGTAGAGGCTCTTTTCACTAAAATACTGTTCAGCCGGTATTGCAGCCAAGCCCTGTTCAAAGCGGGCCTTGGTCCCTTTAGGAATCTTCAGTTCGTAGTCAGGGTAGTTGGGCGGGGTACACCAGTGACGTAGCGCAGGATTCAATTCTTTGATGCTCTGATAGGTAGTACCGGTTAAACGCGCTACCAGCTCAAGGTCGGTGCGCCCCTTCACCGTGACGGTATCATATTCAACCACCGGCACCGTGGCTATTTCGGTAAAACCATACCGGGCCGGATCTTTGGCAATAATGGCCGCAGCCAGCAGTTTAGGAACATACTCCTTTGTCTCACGCTTCAGGTATGAGCCTTTGGACAACTCCCAGAAATCGCTGGTATCATACTTGTCAATGGCCCTGAAGATCTTGTTTTCACCGGCATTGTAGCCAGCTGCAGCCAGATACCAGTCATTATTGAACATGCCATACAGATCCTTCAGGTACATGGCCGCAGCCATGGTAGCCTTGACCGGATCCTTGCGCTCGTCAATCCATTGATCGATCCGCAGCGAATACCGGCGTCCGGTTGCCGACATAAACTGCCATGGACCAACGGCATTGGCCCATGAACGGGCATGCAGCTGAAAACCGCTTTCGATCATTGCCACATAGACCAGCTCGTCAGGCAACCCCTCCTTGCGAAGGATCTCCTTCATCATCGGCAGATAACGGGTTGATCGGGAAAGCCAGCGGGCATAGGTACCACGGCCCCTGGTCTGGAAGAAGGTAATGAAATAGTTTACCTTATCATTCAGGGCAAGCGGCACATCTGCTGCCGGTTCATCATCCGGCAGGGCAAGATCCGCCAGCGTCTGATTACCATCCTTCAACTCTTCCAGGGTAAACAGTGCCGAACCATCATCGTGCAGTGCGCCAGCCTGGCGTTGCGGCAGCCCGTCAGAAGTCTTATGAGATCCGGTAAGGTGCGGCTGCACCAGCTCATTCAACAATGACTGAGTCGGCTCAACTGCCAGTGCGGCACTGGTTATCGCAGTAACCATCGCTATGGTAAGTAACCATATTTTCATAGACAGGGGACACCTCTCCCATACCAGAGCAAAAGATGCGGCATTATAGACGTTCCTCACCTCAATGTCAAACACACACAACCACACGACTTTACAAACAAAAACGGGCCCATCAAGAGACAGGCCCGCATGTATCGACTCCATTCAGCGCTCTAATCAGACGCCTAACTTTTCCTTTTCCTTCTGAATTGCTTCACGACCGGCCTCAATGGCAGAAGAGAGAATTGACTTCTTCTCCATGATGGTTTCCTTACCCTCTTCCAGAGTAGCCTTGATTTTATCCTGGGCTTCCTTGGCATATTCCTTGATCTTATCTACGGCATCGTCAGCCAGGTCACCAATCTGATCCCGCACTTCACGCCCGCTCTTGGGTGCGTACAGCAGCGCCAAACCGGCTCCAAGTGCCGCACCTGCCAAAAATGAAACCAACACCGTGCTTGCGGATACTCCATTGTCATCTTGCGCCATGGTCATACTCCTTTCATCTTACGTTTAAGATAGCTTTCTAGCAGATACGTACCGGCAACCTTGACACCGGTCGCCACTGCGCCGGCCTGATTCAACAGGCCGGTTACTGCCCCTACGGAACGGTTGATGCTTGAAATCTGGGTACCGGTGTCCCCCAGAGCAGACATAAATCTTTTCACATCGTCGGTATGCTCGGCTACGCCGCCACCCACAGTTTTCAACTCTGCCAAAACCTGATTCAACTCCTTGATGGTCGGCTTTAACTCATTGGTTAACAGATCAGCCAGCGCTGAAACTGATTGAGCTGTCTGCCTGACACTCTGGATAGCAGGGATAAGAAACAACACCAGCACAGCAACAGAAATGGCAGCTATCAGGGCTGCAACAATACCAAGCGACATCTGATTCTCCTTTCAACACACAGGTCTTGACCTAGTATACCTGATCCTGACCGTTTCGCAAGCATACCGCATAGCACAACCGCAACCCGGACCGACAGGCTTACATTTCAATACCGGTGCGGGCCGGTACGCCTGACTGATAGTAGTGCTTTACCTCCCGCATCTCAGTTACCAGGTCAGCAGCCTGCATCACCCGTTCGTCGGCATTACGACCAGTCAACACCAGCTCAACCCGATCAGGCTTGATCCGAATCAGCTCCAGCACCTGTTCAACATCAATCAGACCAAAGCCGACTGCTCCGTTAATCTCATCACAGACAAACAGGTCATAGTCACCGGACGACAACGCCGCACAAGCCTGCTGCAACGCATCCTGGGCAAGACGACGATCCTCAGAAATATCCTTGGTATTAACCCAACCGGGACGACCAGTTTGAATAATGGTAAAATCCGGCGCTAACTTTTCGGCAATCAGCTGTTCACCATAGGGCCCACCACCTTTGATAAACTGAAAAAAACAGACCTTCAGCCCCCTTCCCAACGCTCTCAGAGACAAACCAAGCGCTGCCGTTGTCTTGCCTTTTCCATTCCCGGTGTAAATCTGAACACAACCGCGCTCCAGACCTTTGTGCTGTTGCTCCTTCATATTTCTGTCTCCTGTATTGCAACCGCTTAGCTTATAAGGCAAGTGGTAATTATACGCTTGGCATCCAAGCAGGGTCAAGACTGCACTTCCCGCCTTGCTCTATCATGAATTGGAGGTATACTTGCCGCCAAACAACGTCTACCGGAGGCACGATGCTGCTCTCAACCGCCATGCGCACCGCCTGTCGTACTGCCAGTGCAGTTGCACGCCAAAATGCCTGCTGGCTGCAGGAACAGATGTCCCCCTACTTTTTCCAGGCACTGGCTGATGAGCCGGAGGCATTGGGCACCCTTGTCCGCGAGATGACACTACTGCAACACAACCGCCACCTGATTCTTGCTGACCGGGACAAGCGGCTGATTATGGCCTGCGTAGACGAGCCCGGCTCGCTCTTTAACAGCCTGCAGCGAGTGGGCGACCGGGCTTTATCCTATGCAATGTTCTCCCATTCCCATGGTCCTATGCCCACTATGTCCCAAGAGCTGGAAGTACAACGCTTTGAGTTTGACGCCAAACCCAATACCGTTATTACTGACCCGACATCGCCACCTGTACCGACCGGACTGAAACGCAGTATCCTCAACGAGTTGGCACAGATCGCCCCTGCCATGCCGCACCAGACTGCAGATCGACTATTGACCATTCTCTGGCGTAACAATCCTGAACAGGTCAGAATGTCGCCACCACAGCGGACGGCCTGGCTGATCTGGCTTTTTGAGCGGGGCAACGCCAGCGGCGGCCTGTTTTTGGACCTGCGCAACGTCGAACATACCGGCATTACCGAAACAAGGGTCCTGTTTGCGGTGGGCAATCCACCTGAAGACGATTTCCTGCTGCAGCTGGTTGAAGTTTTCAACCGACTGAACATCGGCATCCGACGCGCCTATTGCCTGACCATCACCAACGGTATTCATCCTTATTTTCTGGGCACCTTTTTTATCCGGCACCGCGAAGGCCAGCAACTGCTGCCTGACACGGCACTGGCCAGACAGCTTCAGCAGGAACTCTGCAATACGCAGATCCTTGACAACCGCTGCCACACCTATCGTGAATGGGTGGCTGAAAGTGTCATGCCAGGTGACGATGCAGCACTAGTCAATGCCTTTGTTGCCTTCTGCCACACCAATCTGGCCCACAACCAACCTGATCGGTATGGACTGGAGGATGTACAAAGCGCCTTCCATGCTCACCCCGAAATGGCGATGCAACTCTTACAGCTTTTTAGAGCCCGCTTTGACCCAAACCTGCAAAACCGGGACACCGTTTATCAGGCCCGACTTCAAGAGACGACGCAACTGATTCGTGACTACAATACCGGCCACCGCTGGCTGGATGAGATCAGGCAGACCATCTATCGCTGCTGCCTGCTGTTTATCAGCCACACCCTGAAAACCAACTTCTTTGTCATTGAGAAACAGGCCCTTGCCTTCCGTCTTGACCCGGCCTACCTGCGCCAACTTGGAACTGAATTTACCACTGATCTGCCAGAAACAGTTCCGTTCAGGGTCACCTTCTTCTTCAGCCGTTTCGGTCATGGCTACCATATCGGTTTCTCAGACATTGCCCGGGGCGGCTGGCGTACCGTTATCGCCCGCAATCAGGATGACGCCATTACGGCTGCCAACGCGCTCTTCCGTGAGGTCTATGTTCTGGCCCACACCCAGCACCTGAAGAACAAGGACATCTATGAAGGCGGCTCTAAAATGGTGCTGATCATGGACGCTTCAGGACTTGAGCAAAACGGTCAAGGACATGAAAACAGTCGCCTTTACAAACTTCAGTACGGCATCACCAATGCCTTTCTTGATATCTTTACCACCGATCATGGCACAGTTCGTGACCAGCGTGTGGTGGATTACTATGGCGATGATGAACCGATTGAAATCGGGCCGGATGAGAACATGCACGACGGCATGATTGAGGCGATAGCCTCGCTTTCCCGCAAACGAGGCTATCTGCTGGGAGTCGGCATCATCTCCAGCAAACGGTTCGGGATCAACCACAAGGAGTATGGCGTCACCTCCACCGGCGTGATGACGTTTGCTGAAGTGGTTATGACAGAGCAAGGAATCAACATCCACCAGGACCCGTTCAGCATCAAGCTGACCGGCGGTCCGGGTGGTGATGTGGCGGGCAACTGCCTGCGCATTCTGCTTGATGAATGCCCCAAGGCAAAGGTTGTACTGGTGCTGGACGGCACCGCAGCGGCTTTTGACCCCAACGGCCTTGACCGGTATGAACTCAAACGGATTACCCTGCAGCAGGACCTGGATGGATTTGATTCAACCCGGCTCACTCCGGGCGGTATGATGATCTTCAGAACCGGCAAACGGATGGAAGGTTTGCGGGAACTGCACCGTAAGGTAGAACGATTGGTAGATGGCAAGTTACAGGAGAGCTGGATTGCGCTGGATGATTTTTACCGTGAATACGCCAGCCTGATCTTCACAGTTGAGGCAGATCTTTTTATCCCTGCCGGCGGAAGACCTGAAACCATTGATGCACAAAACTGGCAGGAGTTCCTGAAACCTGACGGCACACCGACCGCTCCGGTTATTATTGAAGGCGCCAACTCATTCATTACCCCTCAGGCCCGTCAGCAGCTGCAAAAAGCGGGCGTTATCCTGATGCGGGATGCCTCTGCCAACAAGTGCGGGGTTATCTCATCTTCCTACGAGATCATCGCCAATCTGCTGCTTACGGAAAAAGAGTTTCTGGCCAACAAAGAGCGCTATGTCCACGATGTACTGGAAATACTGAAAAAACGGGCTTCCGACGAGGCGCGCCTGATTCTGAGACGCTGGCATGAGGCTTCAGGCAGTCAGAGTTTTACTGAATTGTCTGACCAGATCAGCCAGAACATCAACAGCTTTTATCATCGTCTGTTTCAGTTCTTTACCGCCCGTCCTGAGATATGTCTCAAAGCCCCCTATAAAGCGGCACTGCTTCGACATCTACCACAACTTCTGCGGGCCGAACCTCGCTTTCGCCACCGGATCAGCAGACTACCAACTAAATATCTGGCAGCTATTCTGGCAGCAGAGATAGGGGCATCACTGGTCTACACCAGCAACCGCGATGAAGACTTTGAGGAGATGATCCGGCGCCATCTGGCACGGATTAACGCTTGAGAAACAGCTGTTTTTCTTCTTTCTCTGAAAAGGCGACCTGTGCTACAAAGATAGACACTACTGCATCAACAGACGAATGAACTGAATGACCTTTACTACATCTCATAGAAGGAGAACAACCATGTCCCGTTCCAATGACCATGCCATCACGACAACCCTTCTGGCCCTTGCCTCCGGTGCTCTGCTGGGTGCTGCAGCGGCCCTCTTGCTCGCCCCTGCACCTGGAAAAGAGACCCGCCGTAAGCTGGCAGACCTGACAGATGATGCCGGCAAGCGGATCCAAAACTACAGCAAGGGTACCCGCCACAAGATGGGGGGCTGGTGTAAAGGCAAGGGTGAAGACCTACAGTACGATGGTGGTGACGCCTGGATTTAACCTCCGCCGCAATCAGCAGCTGTCTGCAACACACCGCCATTGATGATACAGAAAGGCCCCGCCTCTAACGAGACAGGGCCTTCTTTTTTAGCACACACTGACTTTGTCTATTTCTTTGCAGCAGCCTTTTTCTTAGCTACTTTTTTCTTAACCGCTTTCTTAACCGGCTTGGCAGGCTGCTGGTCAGCATCAGCCTTGAAGTTTGGAATCTCTTCAAAGGTTGCCTCTATGCGACGGTTCTGGGCACGGCCTTCAGCGGTAGCGTTATCAGCAACCGGCTTGGTCTGGCCGAATCCCTTGGCTGCCAGACGTTTCTTATCAATCTTGAAGTTCTTGACAATGTAGTCACGGACTGCGTTGGCACGCCGTTGAGAAAGCAGCTGATTTGACTTGGCACTACCAACATTATCAGTATGGCCTTCAATCACACCTTTCAGGTTCTTCTGCTCATTCAGACCGTCACCAACAACCTTCAGCTCATCATAGTACTGCTTTTTAATAATTGACTTGCCTGTATCAAAATTAACCTTCAGGGCAAGTCTGGAACCAGCGGCAACAGCTGAGGCCTTTGCAGCAGCGGCCTCCTTAATCACCGGCTCAGTCACAGCAACACCGGCAACACTGGTGGTTGTTTTGCCACCCTCGCCATTACAGGTCAGCGTATAACTGGTGTTCGCTGCAGGCGTAATAACCTTGGAACCTGAAGCAGGCACAGGGCCGATACCGGGCTGGATTTCACAACCACTGGTATTTGCGGAAGACCAGGTCAGAGTTGTGGTCTTGCCTTTTTCCAGGGTTGCCGGTTCAGCGCTAAGCGTGCTGGTCGGAGCAGGAACGGGCGGAGGGGCAACAACCACCGGTGCAGCCTTGGGAGCAGCAGCTTCAACCACCGGCTCAGCCACCACAACCGGTGCAGGAGCTGGCTTGGGGGCGCCTACAGCTATATGCAGACCAAGGGTGTACTCAACATTGGTGTAAATCTTACTCATGCTGTAGTTAAGCCCGCGGACATCGGCACGCAGGGCAAAGTTTTCAGCCAGGAACCACTTGACACCACCACCATAGTTCGCCACTAAACGTGCGTCAGGATGGCCGCCCGAGGTAAAATTCAACCCACCAGCACCTACTGCCAAATAGGGCACAAAGCTGTTCTTGGGCATAAAATTGTAAAGCAGATCACCACCGTAGCGAACCATTTCTGCCTTATTATTCGTTCTAGTACCTTCCGTTTTCAGGTAGTCGATCACCCCTTCAAGTGCCCAGTTTTCAGTAAAATTATACCCTAAGCGGAAGCCTAATACTGGCGACGTTTCCAGATGTTGATCCCCTTGGAAGGTATATCCTCCCACATAGGGAGCAAAAGTAACCGTTTCACCTTTGTTTTCAGCCAGGGCTGGCTGGCTCAGTCCGATCAGTAATAATGCTGCAGCAATTCCTGTTTTACGCATTCTGCACTCCTCCTTTTACCAGGGCTAAATGCCATAAAAACCATTCAGCTCTTTTATTTTGCAACATAGTGTTTTTCATATTTACCACTCTTTTTTTTATTGTCAACCGCTCTGCTGGCCTTGCATTCGTTAAAACAGACGTTGTATGATGCATACGCGGTCTAAAAGCGTAAAATCGGAGGTTCCAGCGTATGTCTTCATCTCGTTTCAGGGCTCGTCGAATCCGAGGCAAAGAGGTTTTCCGCCGGATGGTTAGAGAGACTGCCCTCTCAGTTAACGACCTTATCTATCCCATGTTTTCCGCCTTTGGCAGTGGTATAAAAAAAGAAGTATCTTCCATGCCGGGCATCTACCAGCAATCTATCGAACATATTGTGACAGAGGCCAAAGAAGCGCATGGCCTGGGCATACCGGCGGTTATTCTGTTTGGTATTCCCGAGACAAAGGATGCCGTTGGCAGCGATGCCTATGCCGAGCATGGCATTATTCAAGAGACCATCAGGGCCATAAAAAAAGAAGTCCCCGGCCTGGCAGTAATTACCGATGTCTGCCTGTGTGAATATACTGATCACGGCCATTGCGGCATTATCAGAGATGGTGATGTGGATAACGATGCCACCGTTGACCTGCTGGCAAAGGAAGCCCTCTCCCATGCCCGGGCGGGGGCCGACATGGTGGCCCCCTCTGACATGATGGATGGCCGGGTCGGAGCCATCCGCCAGATCCTGGATGAGAATGGCTACAGCCATATCCCGGTTATGAGCTACGCCGTTAAATATGCATCAGGCTACTACGGCCCGTTCCGCGAGGCAGCTGAATCAACGCCGCAATTCGGGGACCGGCGTTCCTACCAGATGGACCCGGCAAACAGACGCGAAGCATTGCGCGAGGCACAGCAGGATATTGACGAAGGAGCTGACATCATCATGGTTAAACCGGGGCTGCCCTACCTAGATATTCTGCGCGATCTGCGTAATGAATACACCATGCCGCTGGCGGTCTATAATGTCTCTGGTGAATACAGCATGATCAAAGGTGCAGCGGCAAACGGCTGGATCGACGAAGAACGGGTGGTCATGGAAACCATGCTGGGCTTTAAACGGGCCGGAGCAGACCTAATTATCACCTACCACGCAAAGGATGTGGCACGCTGGCTGAAGGGCGTAGCCTGATGCCAGCACCAGCTTTGTACTGATTTGTGCAATAGATAGGGGGGACAGCAGATGCTGACCGACATCATCGTTCATATGGACAGAGGTGCCGGATGTACAGCAAGATTGATGGCAGCCATCAATCTTGCCCTCCGTCATGGCGCACGTTTGAAGGGACTGTATGTCATTACCCATCCCCACTACGCCTCAACCTCTGACTACCTGACCGACTTTGCCCAGGCACGGGAGTTCTTCATCAATGCCACCTCAAAGGCCGGTATTGAAGCAGAATGGTTGCTGGTTGACTGGGCGACTGTCGGGACGCCTCTTTCGCAAGTGATTACCAGTCACAGCTACTACGCCGACACCATTCTGGTCGGGCAGCCTGCCCAGTTACACAGCCGCAAAACCAACCTTGATTTTCACGAAAGCCTGATTCTCGGGGCAGGACGACCAATTGTCGTCTTCCCTGCAAATGGCGAAATTTACCGGTTTGGCGAACGGATTATGGTGGCCTGGAAAAGCGGAAGAGAATCCGTTAGAGCTGTTCACGATGCCTTGCCGTTTCTCCGTACCGCTGCTGACGTCTCAATTATTGCAGGTGTCACCAACCACACTGAACAGGCGTTAGAAGAGCAGGCCATGTCCAGACTGCAACAACACCTTGCCCGCCACCGGATAGCATGCCGCACTGAAGCCATCCCCCTGCAGAAAGGCAACGTAACAGAGCTGCTACTGGAACGCGCAGCCATGGAAAGGGTTGACCTGATGGTCCTGGGCGGATTCGCTTACAAATCAAACCGGGCACCGGTGCTGAGCCCCTTGACGCATGAACTGCTGACCAAGGCACCGGTGCCGTTACTCATATCGCACTAAAGTCACTACTCTTTCATCCGCTCTTCCATCTCACGTTTTTGTTTGCGTATCGCTCCTTCTTCTGATCCCTGCGGAATGGAGCGCTCTGGCAACTTATTGGGCAGACTTGGAAGTGAAATTTTCTTATCCGTCTTAGCCTTGGCAGGTTGTGCCGAAGGAACGGCACCTGTCACAGGAGTAGCAGGTGCTGTCGTGGAGACAGCCGGAGTAGCAGCAACCCGCTTCACCCTCTTTTTACGGAGGGGAAAGGTTTTTTTCAGGTTAACCTCCCCGGAGGTAAAACTGGTTATGGAATCCCGGTTAACCAGTACCACTATTTTCCCTTTTTCACGCCAGACCCGCTTGGCTTTAATCGTACCACCATCGTTCAGGTAGACTGTTGCAGCCTGGGCAGAGGCTGCCCAAACCAACAGTAAAGCCATGGCACAAAACAACTTTTTCATGTTGACGCCTCCCGGTGAGTTAAAAATTACAAGTAACTGTATTCTCTTCTATACCTTGAGATCGCTTCGGGGGCAAGGGAGCGGCACTAAAAAGCAGTTTTTGTGTGGCGTATTTTTAGTTTCAGCGACAGAGAACCTATGCTATATAGAGTACCTCTTCGCTTACTTTTATTGTCACGGCAGGTGTCCATGGTGGATCAGGCCGCAGACATAGCGTCTTTTGTCGTCATGGCAGCAGCTATCCCCCTACTGCTGGCCATGACGGCGTGCCTTAGGTTGGCACTAGCCCCCCCGGGAGCCTTTGGTTGGAATAGCGCCAATTCTACATCCCCTGTGTACCCCCTTGTTTCTCTTATTCTGCGCTTAAGCAAGACTTGTTCGCCCAACAAAGATCATAATTCCACCGCATGTATCACTGACATGGCAGCCTGCTTTACATCCCGCCCCGGTAACAACAGTTACCCCAACGTAGTCAGCTCACTCATTTCATGCAAAGGGAGGAAAAACCAATGGAGAACGTAAATGCCAAGGATCGTAACGGCCACACCCAACTGATCTGCGCCTCCAAACAGGGTCAGCTTGATAGTGTCAGAGACCTGCTGCACCGTGGTGCTGACATCACCGCCTCCAGCGACAAGGGCAAGACCGCCCTGCACTACGCGGCTGCCAACGGCAATACGGAAATCGTCAAAATGCTGATCGAAAAAGGAGCCGAGGTTGACGCCCGTGACCGTGACGGCCACACCCCGCTGATGCTGGCCGCCATCTATGGCTGCAACCTGACGGTGCAGGCACTGCTGGAAGGTGGAGCTGATCCCCGTGCAAAAACCAAGTGCGGTAATACAGCCGTATTGTATGCTGAAAACAACAGCCATCCGGTTGCCGCAACCCTGCTCAAAAAAGCAGAGCGTACCAAAGCAGGAAACGCCTGATTATCCCGCCGCAAGCTGTAGACAATAGCCAACACCAGCCCATTGACACCGTTGAAGGGCTGGTGTTTTTTTATTCAACCAGCTATGATGTGCCCCTATTTATTCCCATGAAGGAGTTGTTGCAATGCTTACCACCTCTGACTTTAAGAAGGGACTGGTGATTCAACTGGATGGCGCCCCCTGCCTGCTGATTGATGTCACTGTCCAATCCCCCTCGGCCCGTGGTGCCAACACCATGGTCAAGACCCGCTATCGCAACCTGTTAACCGCCCAGGTACTTGATCGCACCTTCCGTTCCGGCGATAAGGTGGATGAGGCAGATTACGAGCGCCACAAAGGACAGTTTCTCTATGCCGATGGTGATCGCGGTGTCTTTATGGATATGGAAAATTATGAGCAGTTTGAGATGGAAGAGGCGGCTTTTTCTGCCATTTCACCCTACCTGTTGGAGGGAACCGAAGTAACCTTGGGGCTTTTCCAAGGCCGTATGGTCATGGCAGAGCCACCAATGGTGGTTGAACTGACCGTTACCGAAACAGCACCGGTCATCAAAAATGCGACTGCAACGGCAGAGACCAAGGATGCTATCCTTGAAACCGGCCTAAAGCTAAAGGTCCCTCCCTACCTTGAAAATGGCGTAAAGATCAAGGTCGATACCCGTGAAGGCAGGTTTGTCAGCCGCGCCTGACCTGAAATGCCTTGACATACAGAGCAACACCGCTGTATTAATATAATTTGCTGCACGGGCCTATAGCTCAGTTGGCTAGAGCCACCGGCTCATAACCGGTTGGTCCCAGGTTCGAGTCCTGGTGGGCCCACCATACCAATCCCCCCAGCAGAGGTTCAGACCGGATGCGGTCAAACAATTACCGATTAATAACGACCATAGGTCAAAAAGAGTGCATCTCACCAGGATGCACTCTTTTCATTTATATGGCATGACCAATTTAAAACTATCAGACATAACCGGAATCATTAACAAAAAATACCCTTTTGCACTGGCTGAAGAATGGGACAACGTAGGGCTTCAGCTGGGAAATCCGGCAACAGAGATAACACGCATCATGGTGGCACTTGACCCGCTCCCCCAGGTCATCACCTCCGCCATCAACAGCAACTGCGACCTGCTGATTACCCACCACCCCCTGATCTTCTCTCCGCTCCGTCAGATAACCTCTTCAACCACCACCGGTAGCAGCATACTCAAGGCAGCCCAGAATAACCTGGCCCTGTTGGCCATGCATACCAACTATGATATTGCACAAGATGGATTAAATGACCTGTTGGCAAAGCGCATCGGCCTTGAACAGACCCGACCGCTCAAGGTTACCGGACGGGACGAGCTGATCAAACTGGTTGTGTTTGTTCCAGAAGAACAACTGGCAACAGTCCGTGCGGCATTGTTACCCCATACAGAATCGATTGGAAACTATCAGGATTGCTCCTTTAGCACTGCTGGTGAAGGCACCTTCCTCCCCCTTGCCGGGGCACAGCCGACCATTGGCACCATTGGCAAACTGGTAAAAGTGGCAGAGCAACGACTTGAACTACTGCTACGACGCGATCAGCTTTCTAAAGCAATCCGCACGCTGCTGGCGGTACACCCCTACGAAGAACCGGCCTTTGATTGCTATCCCCTGCTGAACGAAGCCCCGCCAAAGGGGCTGGGAAGAATCGGCTCACTGACAGAGCCGGTCAGGCTGGCAGACTGGGCTGCAAACCTGGCAGAGAGACTGGAATGTAGATCCGTCCGTTTTGTAGGCGATCCGGCTGGAATGATACAAAAGATTGCCCTCTGCAGCGGCAGCGGTGCCTCGCTGCTACGGGATGCTATCCGCGCTGGCGCTGATCTGCTGTTGACCGGCGACGTAAAATACCATGAGGCACGTGAGGCAGAGGCCCAAGGAATCGCCCTGGTGGATGCAGGACACTTTGGCACCGAGATCCTCATGGTGGCAGCTATACGTGATTTCCTTACCAACGCACTGCATCAGGCTGGCCATACGATAGAAATACTCACTGCAGACTGTGAACAGGACCCATTCAGGACCATAACCAGGCATCTCTAGAAGACCGCATTTCAAACAAGGAGTCAGAAGTGAAAAAGAAACTTGACCTGCTGGAAGAGCTACAAGGCATTGATCAGACCATTGACGGTAAAAAAACTGAGCAGACGACGCTCAAGGCGGACATTACAGAGCTTGAGCAAGCTCTGGCTTCAGTTCAGTCAGCCCTTACCGGGCATCAGACCCAGATGACTGAGCTGCGCCGCGAAAGGGCTGACCTGGATGCCGCCATGCACACCGAGCAGGAAAATATCAAACGCTCTGAAACAAACATGAAAGAGATTCGTACCAACAAGGAATTTCAGGCTATTGGCCGTGAGATTACCGCTGCCCGCAAGCAGGTGAGCGACCTTGAAGAACAACAGCTGCAGATTGATACCCGGATTGAAGAACTACAGGCCACTATCGACACTTGCCAGTCCGAACTTGCCACCCTTGCCGACAGCACTAAAAATGGTAGCGATGAAAAGCAGGCTGCCATCACCGCCCTGCAAGACATTATTGACGCTGCCACTGCCAAGCGTGACGTAATCGTGAAAGAGCTTTCAAGCAATCTGGTGCGCCGCTACACGCAACTGCGCGATCAGCGCCGGGGCCAGGCCGTGGCAGAAGCTCGCGATGGTTCCTGCATGGGCTGCAACATGCAACTTCCACCACAGTTGTACAACACCCTGTTTAAAGGTGATGAGATGTACTTCTGCCCCCATTGCCAACGTATTCTGATCCTGAAGCAGGAACCGGCGGCAGCAGAGTAACAGTAAGATGAAAACGGATACTTTCCGTCCCGGATATAACACGCTAACGTAAACGCGTAGCAACCGAGGCAAAGAAAGGCCGTTTGCCACAGATTGGTTGGAGTAGGCCAGATGATCGCTGTCTGACACCGTCAGAGGGAGGAAAGTCCGGGCTCCGCAGGGCAGGGCGCTGGGTAATCACCAGCGGGGGCGACCCCAGGGAAAGTGCCACAGAGAGAAGTCCGCCCGTTTCGACGGGTAAGGGTGAAAGGGTGAGGTAAGAGCTCACCGGGTCCGGTGGTGACATCGGATGCCAGGTAAACCCCGCCAGGAGCAAGACCGAATAGGGAGGCGTTAAGGGCGGCCCGCCCGTGTCTCCGGGTTGGTTGCTTGAGGTCATCGGTAACGGTGATCCTAGATGAATGATCGTCACCTGTACGCGGGTAACCGCCAACAGGAACAGAACCCGGCTTACGGCCTGCTCCAACCAATATTTTAAATTTCACAAGGAATATTCCATGATTTTAGAATCAGATCTGGTACTGGTACATGTGGACAACAAACCCGGCTTTTACGCCCGGGCAGAAGAGATCAGCCCTGATGTCAAGGCTGGCTGGTGGCAGGTAAAGCTGCTGGTACTGACCTTTCCATTGCAGGTTTTCACCTGGATTCTGGACGAAGAACAACTGGACGAGGCTCCCTTCACCATGGGCGGCACCCCGCTACGCCTTGAAAAACTGATCTCTCCCCTTGATGAGGAACGGCGCCAGCTGGAAAAACAGGTTCAGGAAGTCCAAAAGACTGTTCCTGCCGACGCAGGCCAGAAAGTCGTCTCCCTGGCGGATCGCCGCAAAAAGAAGTAACCCCCCTATTTTCAATCCACACACTTTAAACGCCCTTAACCGGGCGTTTTTTCATGCCCAAACAATCAAAACGAT
Organism: Geobacteraceae bacterium; assembly: GCA_021286935.1. GTDB lineage: Bacteria > Desulfobacterota > Desulfuromonadia > Geobacterales > Pseudopelobacteraceae > Trichlorobacter. The sequence continues at coordinate 87,467 of JAJTBI010000001.1, read as the reverse complement.
GAAAGTTTTGTTCTTGACAGCTCCTTGACTACTGGTATAGTTTTGCCACAAAGTGGAAATTAGTGGAAATTAGTGGCAAAGAGATACGAAAGGGATGCCATGTTTGGTGGCGAAAGCCTGACTACCATCGACGCAAAAGGGCGCACCAGCATCCCGGTAAGATTCCGGGAACTGTTGGTAGCGGAGTTTGGTGACGAGCGTTTTGTCATCACCAAGGCATCTCCCGTTGCATTTGAAGATGGCAGTTATGGCCGTGGTCTCTCGGTGTATCCCTATTCTGAATGGCAGGAACTGGAAAAAAAGATCAATGCCAACGAAGGCGAACAGCCTCTTGCGCAACTGAATAGCCTTAAACGTTTGATACTGGGACCGGCCCAGGAGTGTTCCACCGATAAACTTGGGCGGGTATTGATTCCTCCGGCACTCCGGCTCCATGCGGCTCTCGATCGTGACCTGTATTTTGTCGGGATGGGCAAGCGCTTCGATATCTGGGCAAAAGAGATCTATACCCGTGTTAACGCCCAGGATGAGCACAACTTCCCGCAGGATTCAGCTGCACTTGCAGCACTCGGCATATAGATGGAGGAATTTCATCACCTGTCAGTGCTGGCCCAAGAAGTTATTGAGCAACTGGCCCCTCGCCCCGGCGGTATCTATCTGGATGGCACCCTGGGTGGCGGAGGCCACAGCGAGCTGATTCTGGAAAAAATTGGGCCGGATGGCCTGTTAATCGGCATTGATCGGGATCAGTCAGCCCTGGCCGCCGCATCAGAACGGCTTCGTCGTTTTGGCTCCAGCTTCAAACCGTTACAAGGCAGCTTTGGAGATCTGGCCGAGCTGTTGAAAAGAGAAGGTATCAACGCCCTGGACGGCCTGTTGCTGGATCTCGGTGTGTCGTCACACCAACTGGATACCGATGAGCGGGGCTTCAGCTTCCGGCTTGACGGCCCCCTGGATATGCGGATGGATCGCACCTGTGGTGACTCTGCTGCGGATCTGCTGCAGGAATGCTCAGAACAGAAGTTGGAGCAGATCATCAAGGAGTTTGGCGAAGAACGCTGGGCACGTAAAATAGCCCAAAGAATCGTGCAGGTCCGCCAGGAAACGCCGATTAGCACCACGCTTCAATTGGCTGATCTTGTGGCCGGCACCATTCCACGACGTTTTCACGAAGACCGGATTCACCCGGCAACACGTACGTTTCAGGGATTACGGATCGCGGTCAATCAGGAGCTTGAGCAGGTACAGCAGGGTGTTACTGCAGGAATAGCAGCCCTGAAACCGGGAGGTCGTATTGCTGTGATCTCGTTCCACTCCCTTGAGGATCGGATCGTGAAGCACCTGTTTCGTGAGGCTGCAACCGGATGCACCTGTCCACCCAGGATGCCGTACTGCGTCTGCAACAAAAAGCCGCACCTGCGCATCCTGACCGGACGGCCGATCATTGCCGGAGCAGAAGAGACTGACCGCAACCCTCGCGCACGCAGCGCCAAGTTGCGGGTTGCTGAAAAACTGGGCTAGTCCCGGAAGGAGGGCTCATCAATGGGCATGGTTAAAACCGACAGTTCAAAACTTACCTTCCCCGGACATCTGGGGGCTGATCTGGCTCCACGCCGGATGGATATTGTCAAGTTTCTGATGATCTGCATGGTGCTGTTGACCGTGGTATCAATTTTTCATGTCTGGTCACGTTTCCGCCTGATTGAGTTAAATCTTCAGATCGGTGAGGCCAGCAGACAGCTTAAAGACCTTGAACAGGAACAAAAACGTCTGAAGCTTGAGGCAGAATCACTCAAAACACCGGCACGAATTGAGATCATTGCAAAACGTGATTTAGGCATGACCGTTCCTCAGGATCAGCAGGTAATAGTGGTAAAATGATGCACAGCGGAGCAGATGCAGGGAGCAGAGCATGAAAGACGACAAGGAAAAATGGGCACGGATCAGGATCATCATGGTCTCCTGCCTGTTTGCCTTTGGCTTCCTTGCGGTTACGGCCCGCAGTTTTTACCTGCAAATACTTGAGCATGATCAGCTGGTTAAACTGGCCGAGCGGCAGCACCACCGCACCATACCGATTACGCCGGCGCGGGGCGGCATCTTTGACCGGACCGGTGCCCCTCTAGCTGTCTCACTGGAAATGGATTCGCTCTATGCGGAACCCAAGCGGATCAGTGATCCCGCTGGGACTGCAGCAGCCCTTGCACCACTTGTCCAGCTACCCCAGCATGAACTTCAGCGCAAACTGGATTCAGCAAAGAGTTTTACCTGGCTTGCCCGTCAGATACCGCCTGAGACAGCGGCAAAGATCAAACTGCTTAAACTTCCGGGGATCGGCTTTGTTAAGGAGAACAAACGGTTTTATCCTAACTTTGAGATGGCCTCCCATGTACTGGGCTTCACCGGCATGGATCCTGGCGGTCTTGAAGGTCTTGAACGCCGTTATGATGCCACCATTCTGGGAAAGACCGGCTACCTTCTGACCGAGCGGGATGCCCTGGGACGGGATGTTGCGGTACGAAGCGCGGTGGTGCAGGATGCTGCTCCGGGCAAAAACCTCTACCTGACACTGGATAAAAACATCCAGTATTTTACCGAAAAAGAGCTTGCCAAGGCGGTCGAAGGCAGCAGGGCAAAAAGTGGGATGGCGCTGGTGATGGACCCCTGGACCGGCAAGGTGCTGGCCATGGCCAACTACCCTACCTTTAACCCGAACTCATTCAGACAGTACCCCACGCTGAACCTGCGCAACCGTTGTGTGAGCGACAATTTTGAGCCCGGTTCAACCTTTAAGGTCTTTCTGCTCTCTGCCGCCATTGAGGAAAAAATGGTTACCCCCCGTGACGGCATTAACTGTGAGAACGGCAGATACTCATTCGGCGGCAGGATCATCCGGGATGATCACCCCCATGGCAGGGTTTCAGTTGCTGAGGTGCTGAAATACTCCAGTAACATCGGATCAGCCAAGATCGGCCTGAAACTGGGGGAAGACCGGCTGCACCGCTATCTGAAGGCATTCGGTTTTGGCGACAAGAGCGGTATTGACCTGCCCGGTGAGGCATCCGGCGGTCTGCGCCCGGTAAGTCGCTGGTACGGCACGGATATAGCCACCATCTCCTTTGGTCAAGGTGTATCAACCACGGCGCTGCAGTTGGTGACTGCCACCTCTGCAGTGGCAAATGGCGGCCTGCTGATGAAGCCATACCTGGTTGAACGGGTTACCGACAGTGCCGGCCTGGAGCTGCAACGCTTTGAGCCGCAAACGGTGCGGCGGGTAGTCTCAGCTCAGACCGCCGCAACAATTACGCAGATGATGGAAGGAGTCACCCAGAAAGGTGGCACCGCTACCAACGCAGCCATAGAAGGCTTCAGAGTTGCAGGCAAGACCGGCACAGCCCAAAAGGTTGATCCGGTCAGCCACGGTTATTCCGCCACTAAACGGACCGCCTCTTTTGTTGGTTTTGTCCCGGCTGAAAAGCCGCTCCTCACCATTCTGGTGGTGATTGATGAGCCGACAACCAGCCCTTATGGCGGTGTAGTTGCGGCTCCGGCGTTCCGCGAGATCGCCTTCAATACACTGTGCTACCTGAAGGCAGCCGGGGTCGGCAAAGCCTGTGAACTGCCAAAGACACAGACCGTACAGACCAAATCGGCAACAACTGTAGCGGCAGTAAAGCCATCACCTGCATCAGATTCTGAAGAAGGTGGCAGCATTGAGGTAGCCGGCGTTGGAACGCCCATGCCTGACTTCAGAGGGATGAGTATGCGACGCGTCCTGCAGATAATGGAGAAGCGGCAGCTTAACCTGCAACTGCGTGGCAGCGGGCGAGTCATTGAACAGCATCCGCAGCCAGGTCAGGTTATCCATGGCTCGGATGAGATCTGGGTCCGTCTGGCACCCGCGGTATAAGGAATCATTATATGCGACTTGAACAACTACTGCATAAACTACCGCTTCAAGCAAGCCACGGTGATCTTTCTGTCGCGGTCGCGGCACTTACCTGCGACTCCCGTCAGGTAGCTGCAGGCACGCTCTTCTTTGCACTGCACGGCAGCAAAGTTGACGGGCACTGTTTTATCACCCAGGCCGTTGCTGCCGGTGCAGCAGCCATTGTACTGGAAGACCCCTCCTATGCGCCTGAACAGATCCCCTGGATACAGGTAGCGAACGGGCGTCAGGCCATGGCGCTGATGGCCGCCAGTTTCTTTGATCAGCCAACCCGTGACCTACCGTTGATCGGCATCACCGGCACCAATGGTAAGACCACCACCAGCTACCTGCTGGAAGGAATCCTCACCGCTGCCGGTCTGCCTGCTGCGGTGCTGGGTACCATCAGCTACCGTTTTGGCGACACCTGTATCGAAGCCAGCCATACCACGCCGGAGTCCACTGAACTGCAAGGAATCTTCCGCCAGCTGGCGGATGCAGGCGCAAAGGCGTTTGTAATGGAGGTTTCCTCCCACAGCCTTGAACAACACAGGGTTGATGGCGCCATTTTTAATGTCGGCATTTTCACCAACCTGACCCGTGACCATCTGGACTACCACGGCACCATGCAGGCTTACAGCAACGCTAAGCAGCGTCTGTTCAACGAACTTTTGAAACCGGATACCGACACTCCAGCACGCTATGCCGTCATCAATGTCGATGATCCGGCTGCAGATGATTTTATTCGGACAAGCGCCTGTCCAGTGATCCGCTATGGTCTTGCTACGGGTGCTGACGTGACGGTCCGTGAGATGCACTCTTCAGTTGACGGGATCAGTGCTATTCTGGTGACCCCAGAGGGTGAGCTACCGTTTCATTCACGGTTATTAGGTGGATTTAACCTCTCCAACATCCTGGCAGCTGCCGCTGCAGGTGTAGCGCTGAGACTGCCGCTACAAGCCATTGTACTGGGGATTGAACAACACAAAACGGTACCGGGACGCCTGGCGATCGTCACCTCAGACAATCCCCGCACCGAAGATCCCCATGAGATCCTACGACAGATCCGGGAAGGAATCCTTCCGCTGGGATTACGAGAATACAAGCTGGACGAACTCACGACAGTGGCCGCAGACAAAGGTTTTGTCATGCTTGAAAACCGCCGTGAGGCGATCAGACTTGGTGTGCAGCTGGCCAAGCCGGGTGACATCCTTTTACTGGCAGGCAAAGGGCACGAAGATTACCAGATCATCGGTACGGTCAAACACCACTTTGATGACCGGGAAGAAGCAGCCAACGCCTTCAATGGTCGGCTGATCGGGCCTGAGCCAGGGGCAGTGAGCGGCATTTCAACCGACTCACGCACCATCAAGCCTGGCGAGCTGTTTGTCCCGTTACAGGGAGACCGGTTTGACGGACACGATTATATTAACGGACTGGCCTCCAGGCGCATTACGGCCAGCCTTTGCAGTGAGGCCTGGCTGCAGCATCAACAACCACCAGCAACCATGAGTTGTATCGCGGTTCAGGACACCCTGCGGGCACTGGGTGACCTTGCTGCCGCCTTTCGGAAACGGTTTGCCTTGACCATGATCGGGGTTACCGGCAGCAATGGCAAAACCACCACCAAAGAGATGCTGGCGGCTATCCTTGGCAAGGTTGATCAAGGACTGAAAACCAGCGGCAACCTAAACAACCTGATCGGCCTGCCACAGATGCTGTTTCAACTGAAGCCGGAACATTGTTGGGCAGTACTGGAAATGGGCATGAGTGAACCGGGAGAGATAGATCGCCTGGCTGAGATCGCCTGTCCTTCAATCGGCATCGTACTCAATGCATACCCAGCCCATCTTCAGAGTATGGGTAGTGTCGAGGCGGTGGCGCAAGCCAAGGGAGAGTTGTTGCAACGGATTCAGGATGGCGGCCTTGCGGTGGTAAATGCAGATGATCCGCGCATTGCAAGTCTGCATCAAAACCCTTCAGCCCGCAGGATCAGCTTCGGTATCCGACGGGGTGAGGTTCGTGCTGAGGCTATTCAGGCAATCGGCACCGAAGGACAGACCTTCAGACTGGTCACACCTAAAGGCAGTATCCAGATTCAGCTTAAGGCCCTGGGCCAGCACAACATCTATAACGCCCTGGCTGCAGCAGCCGGGTTACTGGAACTGGTCGGCCTGGAAACCATTGCCGAAGGGTTAGAATCGTTCACCCCCTACACCGGGCGGTTCCATCTGGAGCAGTTGTCCAACAACAGGCTGCTGATTGATGACAGCTACAACGCAAACCCGGCCTCCTGTGCTGTTGCTTTGGCAACCCTGCGGGATATCAAGGGGAACAATCGTGTGTTTGCGGCATTTGGCGATATGCTGGAGCTGGGCAAAGATGAGCTGGAGCTGCACCGCCAGCTGGGCTTGCAGGCGGCTTCGGTTGCTGATCGGCTCTACCTGCTGGGTAACCTTACCAAAGAGACGGCCAGCGCAGCTAAAGAAGCAGGCATGAGCGCAGATGCGATTGTTTCTGCAGCAAGCCATGAAGAAATTGCCAATGATATTATTAAGCAGGCAGGCCCGGGTGATCTGATCCTGGTCAAGGGTTCACGGGGAATGAAGATGGAAAAAATTGCCGATCTGCTTCGGGCAGCAGATCGTCAGGAGGTGTAACACCAATGCTCTTTCACCTGTTCTACCCCCTGGCATCCAACCTGAAGATTCTGAACATTTTCAAGTATCTGACCTTCAGAACCATCTATGCCATGATCACGGCCCTGATCGTCTGTTTTGTTCTTGGGCCCTGGATCATCCGTAAGCTGGAGGGGCTGCAGGCCCGACAGGTAATCCGCACTGATGGGCCGGAGTCCCACCTGGAAAAACAGGGTACCCCCACCATGGGCGGTCTGATCATCCTTACGGCCATTATCCTGCCCACCCTGCTCTGGGCTGACCTGACCAACGTCTATGTCTGGCTGACCATGTTCATCATTGTGGGCTATGGCCTGATCGGCTTCATGGATGACTACCTCAAGGTGGTAAAGAAAAATACCAAAGGACTCTCGGCCAGACAGAAGATGTTCTGGCAGGTGCTGTTGGCAGGCGGCGTGGCAGTATTCCTCTACGTTACGCCGGGGTTCAACGAGATGTTGTATGTGCCGTTTTTCAAGAACTTTCACCCTGACCTGGGGATATTATTCATTCCGTTTGTCACCCTGGTAATCGTGGGGGCCAGTAACGCCGTCAACCTGACCGATGGTCTGGATGGCTTGGCAATTGGGCCGGTGGCGATCAATGCAGCCACCTACATGCTGTTTGCCTATATTGCAGGCCATGCAACCCTTTCAGCCTACCTGCAGATCCCCCGGGTGATCGGTGCTGGCGAGCTGGCAGTGATCTGTGGCGCCATGGTGGGAGCCGGGCTTGGTTTTCTCTGGTTCAACTCCTATCCTGCCGAGGTATTCATGGGGGATGTAGGCTCACTCTCACTGGGTGGTACGCTGGGAGTCATTGCAGTACTGACCAAGCAGGAGATCCTGCTGGTGATCGTGGGGGGCATCTTCGTGATTGAAGCGCTCTCGGTAATCTTCCAGGTTGGCTCCTACAAATACCGAGGCAAACGGATCTTCCGCATGGCACCGATTCATCACCACTTTGAACTCAAGGGGGTGGCGGAACCCAAGATCATTGTCCGGTTCTGGATCATCACCATTATTCTGGCCCTGGTGGCCATTTCAACCCTGAAGATGCGCTGACATGGAACTGAAACATACCAAAATAACCGTCATGGGCCTCGCCAAAACCGGCGTGGCCTCTGCACGTTTTCTGGCACAACAGGGTGCGCAGGTGACCGCTACCGATATGCGGGATGAAACCGCCCTGGCTGGGGTGCTGGCGGAATTGGCAGGGCTGGATATCCGCTTTGTGCTTGGACGCCATGATCAGGCAGATTTCACAACAGCTGATCTGGTGGTGGTATCACCCGGTGTGCCACAGGAACACCCGCTGTTGCTCAAGGCAACAGAAGCAGGAGTTGCCGTGGCGAGCGAGATTGAGCTGGCCAGCCGTTTTATCACGGCCCCGCTGGTGGCCATTACCGGCACCAATGGCAAGACCACCACCACCACCCTGGTTGGTGAACTGTTCAGGGCCAACGGCTTCAGCACCTATGTGGGCGGCAATATAGGTGATCCCCTGGTTGACCTGCCTGCTTCCGGTGAAACAGTGGAGCGGGTTGCAGCTGAGATCAGCTCGTTCCAGCTTGAATGGATTGAACAGTTCAAACCCAGGGTTGCAGCTTTGTTGAACATTACTGAAGACCACCTGGACCGCTACCATGGCTATCAGGAGTACATCAACGCCAAGTTGCGGATCTTTGAAAATCAGACCGAAGATGATTTTGCCGTGGTTAATCGCGATGACGAGCTGGTCTGGCAGGCTGCCCAATCACTTAAGGCACAGCTGTTTCCCTTCAGCCGTACACATGAGCTTGCTGAAGGGATCTTCAGCCGCTCAGGCGAGGTGGTTTTTCGCCATAAAGGTCAGGAGCAAACCTTCCCGGTTGCAGACTTCAAGCTGCAAGGGGTACATAACCTGGAAAACATCATGGCTGCCCTGGCCTGCTGTCTGCTGCTGGGGTGTCAAAAAGATGCAAGTCTTGAGTTGTTGAATCGTTTTGAGGCGCTGCACCACAGGATGGAGTTTGTGCGTGAAGTAGCCGGTGTACGTTACTTTGAGGACAGCAAGGCAACCAATGTGGGCAGCGTGGCCAAGGCACTGGAAAGCTTTGAGAATATCACCCTGATTGCCGGTGGCAAAGACAAGGGTGGTTCCTACGCACCGCTGGCAGAACTGGTGCAGCAACGGGTCAGACATCTGGTGTTAATTGGTGAAGCAACCGAACGGATGCATCAGGAGCTTGGCACCTGTACTGCCACACACAGGGCCAAAACACTGGAGGAAGCGGTGCAGCTCAGCGCCAGGCTAACCGCACCGGGCGGGGTGGTGCTGTTGTCGCCGGCCTGCTCCAGTTTTGACATGTTCAAGGACTACGAAGAACGTGCCCAGCGCTTTATTGCAGCGGTAAAAGGACTTTAGACGATGCTCGCGATGCTGCGCAAACCATTCAACCTGGCAGAGTATGATCTGGTGCTGCTGCTGATGGTGGTGGCGCTGACCAGTTTCGGGATTGTGATGGTCTACTCGGCATCATCGGTCATGGCAGCCAAGAACTTCCATGATGGTGCCTATTTTCTGAAACGGCAGGGGCTCTTTGCGCTGGTTGGCTGCGCTGGTGCACTGGTTGCCATGCGGATCGATTATCAGGTCTGGCGGCGCTGGGCAGTACCATTGCTGTTTCTCAGCCTGATTCTGCTGGTGCTGGTGCTGATTCCCGGCATAGGCGGCAAGGTCAAAGGGGCCTCGCGCTGGATCAGGCTGCCCGGTTTTAACCTGCAGCCATCGGAGTTCACCAAGATCGCACTGATCATGTACATGGCCTATTCGATTGACAAGAAGCAGGACCGTATCCGCCTCTTGTCAGCAGGTTTCCTGCCCTACATGGTGGTGTTAATGATCCTGCTGGGCCTGTTGCTGAAACAGCCGGACATGGGGGCAGCCCTGACCCTGGCGGCCGTCACCATTACCATGCTGTTTGCAGCCGGAACGCGCCTGATTTTCATTCTGGGCAGCGGCATGGTGGCAATGCCGTTTGTGGTCTATCTGGTGGCCCACTCAGCCTACCGCTTGAAGCGGATCAAGGCCTTTATGAACCCTGAACTGGACCCGACCGGTATCGGCTGGCAGATCATCCAGTCAAAGTATGCCTTTGGTGCAGGTGGCTTCTTTGGCCAGGGGCTGGGAGAAGGCAAACAGAAACTGTTCTACCTGCCGGAGGCCCATACTGACTTCATCCTTTCAGTGATAGGAGAGGAGCTGGGCTTCATCGGCGTAATCGTGATTATCGGCATGTTCTTTATCCTGGTGCAGCGAGCAATGCGGATCGCCATGGCTGCCCAGGACACCTTTGGCCGGTTTCTGGCACTGGGAATTGCCGTGCTGTTTGCCATTGAGGCAGTGGTAAACATGGCGGTGGTAACCGGACTGTTTCCAACCAAAGGGTTGGCCCTGCCGTTCTTAAGTTACGGGGGCAGTTCACTGTTGATCAGTCTGTTTGCCGTGGGAATTCTGCTGAACATCTCAGCCGGGCTGAAGCTGGCCCCGCTGACCGGGAAGGAAACAACATGAAACTGATTGTGGCCGGTGGCGGCACTGGCGGACACCTTTTTCCCGGTATTGCAGTGGCAGAAGAGTTTCTGTCCCGAGATCCAGCCAACCAGGTGCTGTTTGTCGGATCTGAGCGGGGAATCGAAGCACGGGCCATACCACGCCTGGGCTATCAGCTGGAGCTGATCTCAGCCGCCGGTATCCGCGGCAAAGGGAGCCTGGCCAAACTAAAAGGGGCGGCCATGATGCTCTATGGCTATTCCCAGTCACGCAAGATTCTGCAGCAGTTTAAACCGGATCTGGTACTTGGAGTGGGTGGCTACGCCTCCCTGCCGATGGTCATGGCTGCGCGGGGGATGGAGATTCCACGCTATATCCATGAGCAGAACGCCCTGCCCGGCATGTCCAACAAGGTACTGTCACGGGTTGCCAACAAGGTCTTTATCTCGCTGGAGGAGTCGGCAAAGTTCTTTCCAAAGGACTGCACCTTGCTGACCGGCAACCCGCTTAGAAAGCAGATTCTGGAGATGTTGACCAAAGACATGCCGGAACAGCAACAAAGCGAAACATTTCAGCTCTTCATCTTTGGCGGCAGCCAGGGTGCCCATGCCCTGAATGTTGCGTTGCCTCAGGCATTGGCGCAACTGGATCAAAACCAGCGTGCCGTATTGAAGATCACCCATCAGACCGGTGAGGCAGATCTACAGCAGGTGCAGGCGGCCTATCAGGAAAGCGGCATTGCGGCGGACGTCCGCCCGTTTATTGATGATATGGCAACGGAATATCACCGAGCAGACCTGATCATCTGCCGGGCAGGGGCCACCACCATTGCCGAGGTAACGGCGCTGGGCAAGGCCTGCCTGTTTGTGCCATTTCCCCATGCCACTGACGACCACCAACGCAAGAATGCTGAGGCGCTGCTTAAAAAGGGAGCCTGCGAGATGCTGGTGGAACAGGAGATCAGCGGCAATGGATTGTCCAACGCCATTGCCAGACTGATGGAGAACCGCGACGCACTAAAATTGATTGGTGAGAATGCCGCAGCCTTGGCTCGACTGGATGCGGCCAAGGTCATTGTTGACCAGATGCTGGAAGGGGTACAGCCATGTACGGAAACATAGAAAAAATTCACTTTGTGGGCATCGGCGGCATCGGCATGAGCGGTATTGCCGAAGTACTGCTGAACTTGGGCTACAAGGTATCCGGCTCCGACCTGCGGGAGAGTGACACCACTGAACGGCTGCGCAGCCTGGGTGGAGAGATCTGCATCGGCCATGCCGCAGAAAACCTGACCAACGTGGATGTAGTGGTCACCTCAACGGCGGTGCAGAGTGACAACCCTGAGGTAATCGAGGCCAAACACCGCATGGTACCGGTCATACCGCGGGCAGAGATGCTGGCAGAGCTGATGCGGATGAAGTACGGCATTGCCATTGCCGGTACCCATGGCAAGACCACCACCACCTCGATGGTGGCCACGGTGCTGACCCATGCCGGAATCGACCCGACCATCGTGATCGGCGGTAAGCTGAACACCCTGGGCAGTAATGCCAAGCTGGGACAGGGGCAGTTTCTGGTGGCAGAGGCGGATGAGTCGGATGGCTCATTCCTGACCCTCTCCCCCACCATTGCCGTGGTAACCAACATTGATGCCGACCACCTGGACTTTTACACCGGTGGTCTGGAGCAGATCAAAGACACCTTTGTCTCCTTTATCAACAAGGTACCGTTCTATGGTCTGGCTGTGCTCTGTCAGGAAGACCGCAATATTAACGAGATCATCCCCCGCATCAAGAAACGGTTTATGACCTACGGCCTCTCATCCCAGGCAGACCTGCGGGCGACCCACGTCAAACTGGATGGATTCCAGACCAGCTTTACCGCCCACTACAAGGGCTATCGTCTGGGTGAGATCAGCTTCAATATGCCTGGCGCCCACAATGTACTGAACGCCCTGGCCTGTACCGCAGTGGCGCTGGAACTGGATGTGCCGTTTGACAAGATCCAGGAAGGTTTTGCCCAGTTCGGCGGTGTTGGACGCCGTTTTACGGTCAAGGGTGAGAAAAACGGGATCATGGTGGTGGATGACTATGGCCACCATCCTGCCGAGATCCGCGCCACCCTGGGGGCAGCACGCAACGGCTGGCCGGAGCGACGTCTGGTGGTGGCGTTCCAGCCCCACCGCTACAGCCGCACCAAGGAGCTGTTTAACGAGTTTGTGACCTGCTTCTACGATGCCGACCTGCTGGTGCTGACCGATATCTACGCAGCCAGTGAGCAGCCGATCCCCGGTGTTTCAGCTGAACGGCTGGCCGAGGAGACCCGTCGCCATGGCCAGCGGGATGTGACCTATATTGCCGATCGGAACGACCTGCCTGACTATCTGGCCGGCATCGTTAAAGAGGGGGATATTGTAATTACCCTGGGTGCTGGCAATATCTGGCAAGCTGGTGAAGAGTTGGTGAAAAAGCTGTAATGAGCAGTTTTGACCAAACATGCGCAGGCTTCTGCGGTGAACTGCTCCGGCATGAGCCAATGAGCCGTCATACGTCGCTCAAGGTGGGTGGCCCGGCTGATCTATACGCGGTGCCAAAAGACCTGGAGGATCTGCAGCTACTGGTCAACTGGCTGGATACGAATCAGGTACCCCGCATGGTAGTGGGGGGTGGTTATAATCTGCTGGTACGTGATGGTGGAATCCGCGGCGCGGTGATCTCCCTTGAACGCCTGAATAGCATAGAAGCCCTTGACAATGGCTGTATCAAGGCCTGGTCTGGGGCAGAGAATCTGCAGGTGGTACGTTTCGGTCAACAGCTTGGGTTAGGTGGCATCGGTTTTATCTCCGGCATTCCCGGCACCATAGGCGGGGCAGTCAGAATGAATGCCGGTGCCTATGGCAACGGCCTGCTGGACCATGCTGATTCATTGTGTTTGTTACGTCACGGATCCGTGCAGGAGGGACACCGCAGCCAGATCAAGTATGGCTATCGTCGGCTTGAGCTGCAGCCAGGTGACATCATCCTGGCAGCGACCCTGCAATTGGAGCCGACAGATCCTGCAGTTACTGAAGAAGAGATTCGCAAGGACCTTGAGCTGCGGCGTACCAAGCATAATGTGGGCTATCCCAGTGCTGGATCATTTTTCAAAAATCCACCGGATCAGGCTGCCTGGAGATTGATTGACGCCGCAGGGATGCGTGGCCAGACCGTTGGTGGGGCTCAGATGGCTGAACTGCACAGCAACTTTTTGATCAACCGTGGCAGTGCAACGGCCACAGACTGCCTGGAGCTGGCCCAAAAGGTGAAGCAGGCAGTGTTGGGAACCTCGGGAATACAGCTGGAAGAAGAAGTTCGGATTGTGGGGGAGGAGCTATGAAGGCTAAAAAGATCGGCGTACTGATGGGAGGACTTTCAGCTGAGCGGGATGTGTCGCTCAAAAGTGGTCTGGCGGTTCATCAGGCACTCTTGGCATTGGGGTATGACAGCACCGCCATTGATGTGCGCAATGAAGTGGCAAACATCCTGAAAGATGAAAAAACAGAAGTAGCCTTTATTGCACTGCATGGCCGTTACGGCGAAGATGGCTGTATTCAGGGGCTGCTGGAACTGATGCAGATACCGTACACCGGCTCCGGTGTCCTGGCCAGTGCCCTGGCGATGCATAAGCTGTACAGTAAACAGGCCTTTGCTGCTGCCGGGCTGACCATCACCCCTTATATTGCGTTACGTCGCGGGGAAACCTGTAGTGCAGAAAACCTTCCCTTTGGTCTGCCTGCCGTGGTTAAGCCGGTACAGGAAGGTTCCTCTGTCGGCGTCTCAATCGTCAAAAAGCCCGAAGAGCTGCAGGCAGCACTAGATGACGCCTTTCACTACGACGAAATAGTACTGGTCGAGCAATATATCAAGGGCAAGGAGGTACAGGTCGGGATTCTGGATAACCAACCGATTGGCGCCATTGAGATCGTTCCCAAGAAAGAGTTCTACGATTTTGAGGCCAAGTACAGCGACGGTATGGCTGAGCATTTTTTCCCAGCAAGGCTGGATGCTGCCCTGTATGAAAAAGTACAGCAGCAGGGCCTGAAGGCACACCAGGCACTGGGCTGTGATGGCTACTGCCGGGTTGACTTTCTGGTAACCGAAACAGGCGACTGCTACCTGCTGGAGGTGAACACCCTGCCGGGCATGACCGCCCTGTCACTGTTACCTGAAATCGCCCAAAAAGGTGCTGGCCTTTCTTTTGCCGAACTGGTTGAACGGATCTTGCGGTCTGCTCGTACGAAAGTGAATCAAGCGGCATGATGACGGACCTGCGACATATCGGCAGCCCCCCAAAAAACAAAAAGGTGGCGTCGAACAGGCTCAAGGTCAAGAAAGAACCGGTTGACCTGCGCAAATACCTGCTGCCTTTAATCAGGGTCGGCAGTCGTGCAGGGTTAGTGCTGCTTGCAGGTGGATTGCTTGCAGCCTCAATCCACGCTTTAATGCAGACAACGCCATTTCCGGTGCAGAAGGTCGAAGTGCGCGGCACTAAACGGCTGACCCATGAAGAAATTATCGCCCTGACCGGCGTTGCTCCTGGTCAGAACCTATTGGCGCTTCGCCTGAAGAGCATCGGTCAGCAGGTGTCATCCAACCCCTGGGTCGCCTCAGTACGGGTACAGCGTTTTTTCCCCGGTACCATTGCCGTCAGCATCAGCGAACGTCAACCGGTGGCAGTCATTAACATGGGGCTCCTCTATTATCTGGATGACAAGGGTGAGCCATTCAAGCCATTAAGCTTTGGAGACAGCCTCGATTTCCCCGTGGTATCCGGCATTGCTGAAGATGATCTAAGCAATGATCCAGCAACCACCAAAGAAGCTTTGAAAACCGCATGTAATCTGATTGAAGCACTCAAACAACATGGTTCATTTATCCTTGCGGATGTGTCGGAGATTCATTACGATAGGGGCCACGGTTTTACCCTGTACACTACTGCCGGTGCCCTGCCTGTAAAGATCGGAACCGATGACTTCGACAAGAAACTGCAGCGATTTGCACGTATTTACCAGAATCTGATGACACACCAGCCGGGGCTGCAGTATATTGACCTGGACTATAGCGACCGGATCGTAGTTAAAAAGGGTTGAACCGCTTGTTCAATGCCTTAAGGGGAGGAATAATATGTCCGCCAGAAGAGATAACCTGATCGTTGGGCTTGATATCGGCACAACCAAGATCTGTGCCATTGTTGGCAACCATACAGAAGACGGCATTGAAATCGTCGGCATCGGCACCAGCCCTTCCAGCGGCCTGCGCAAGGGTGTTGTCATCAACATTGAAAGTACGGTTACCTCAATCAAAAAGGCGATAGAAGAAGCCGAACTGATGGCCGGGTGCGAGATCAAGTCGGTCTACGCCGGTATAGCAGGTGGCCATATAAAGGGGATCAACTCCCAGGGTGTGATCGCCATCAAGAACCGCGAGGTTTCACAGGAAGATGTCAAGCGGGTGATTGACGCTGCCAAGGCGATCGCCATCCCGATGGATCGTGAAGTAATCCACATCCTGCCCCAGGAGTTCATCATTGATGAGCAGGACGGTATCCGTGAACCGCTGGGCATGAGCGGTGTCCGCCTTGAAGCAAAGGTGCATATCGTTACCGGCGCAGTGGCCAGCGCTCAGAATATCGTTAAATCGTGTAATCGGGCCGGTCTTGATGTTGCCGATATTGTGCTTGAGCAGTTGGCATCCTCTGAAGCGGTACTTTCTGCAGATGAAAAAGAACTGGGGGTCTGCCTGGTGGATATCGGCGGCGGCACCACTGATATCGCCATCTTCTGCGATGGCGCCATCAAGTACACCTCGGTCATCTCCCTTGGCGGCAACCAACTGACCAATGACATTGCCGTAGGCCTGCGTACACCGTTTGCTGAAGCCGAGAAGATCAAGCGCAACCAAGGCTGCTGCCTGTCAGCCCTGGTGGGCAAGGATGAAAAAATCGAGGTTCCCAGCGTTGGCGGCCGCAAACCGCGGGAGCTGTCCAGAAATGTATTATGTGAAATTTTAGGTCCCCGCGTTGAAGAGCTGTTTTCACTGGTGAATCGTGAAATTATCAAATCAGGACTGGAAGACTCCATTGCATCCGGGGTTGTAATTACCGGTGGATCGAGTATACTTGAGGGGATGCCTGAGCTGGCTGAGCAGATCTTCAATCTCCCTGTTCGGCGCGGCCTGCCACAGAAGATTGGTGGGCTTACCGACGTAGTAAATTCACCGGTTTACTCCACAGGTGTCGGACTTATCGTGTACGGCAGCCGTAATCAGGGCCCACGGGAATTTCCGGTAACAAAATCAGAAGACAGTATCTTTAACACCACCACCCGGCGGATGAAGAGCTGGTTCAAAGAATTTTTCTAAAGACGATCTTCGAAACATAGGGAACGCACCAGTTTTGAGGCAGCCCTGACAACTTATATTGACTCTAGACAAGGGGGAGCGGATGTTCGAATTTGATGAGACCATTGAGCAGAGTGCGGTCATCAAGGTCATTGGTGTGGGTGGCGGCGGCGGCAATGCCGTTAACACCATGGTTGCCAGTGGCATGAACAAGGTAGAATTCATTGTTGCCAACACTGATGCTCAAGCCCTTCGCTCTTCAAAAGCACCGGTTAAGGTGCAGTTGGGTGGTCAACTGACAAAAGGTCTTGGCGCAGGCGCAAACCCCAATGTGGGTCGCGATGCTGCCCTGGAAGATAAAGATAAGCTGGTTGATATGCTGAAGGGTGCCGACATGATCTTCATCGCTGCCGGCATGGGCGGCGGTACCGGCACCGGTGCAGCCCCGGTCATCGCTGAGGCAGCCCGTGAAGCCGGCGCACTTACGGTTGGTATTGTCACCAAGCCCTTCTCCCGCGAGGGCAAGCAACGGATGGCCAAGGCTGATGAAGGGGTTCGCGCCCTGAAGCAGCATGTTGACTCGCTGATCATCATCCCCAATGATCGCCTGATCAGTATTGCCCCCCGCTCACTTGGTATCCTTGATGCCTTTAAACCTGCCGACGATGTTCTCCGCCAGGCCGTGCAGGGCATTTCAGACCTGATTACCACCTCCGGCTTCATCAACGTTGACTTTGCCGACGTCAAGGCGATCATGAGCGAACGCGGCATGGCCATGATGGGTATCGGTATTGCGGAAGGCGACAACCGGGCTGTTGAGGCGGCTGTCAAGGCGATCTCCTCGCCACTGCTTGAAGACATTGACGTCTCCGGCGCTAAAGGGGTGCTGGTTAACATCACCGGCTCCTCCAGTATGACCATGGATGATTTCGATGCGGTTAACAAGACCGTCCACGAGAAAGTCCATGAAGACGCCAACATCATCATCGGTGTGGTGATTGATGAAACCTTGGGTGAGACCATTAAGGTAACGGCCATTGTGACCGGTTTTGGCGACAAGTTCGGCGAAACTGAGCGCAACCGCAGCTTCAGTAGCATTGCCGCTGTTGCAAAACCCAACACTGTTGTGAGTATTGATACGCCAACCTTTATTCGCGATCAGCGCCAGAAGGCAGATGGCCCCCGGCCGACCCGCCACGTTGGTTCAATTTCCTTTGATGATGAGGATGCCTATGACATCCCCACCTTTCTGAGAAAGTCAGTAGACTAAAGTTTGGCGTTCCTACTGCCAATAAAAACGGCCTCCGAATCGGAGGCCGTTTTTATTGGTTACAATCATGGGCATACATCATAGCCAGCTGTGCTCGGTTCTCAAGACACCGAGGGCAGAGTTCTCCGCCGTCCTTCCAGACCTCCTCGGCTAACCATTCACCGGCTTCATGAAACACCGATGATAGTTCGGCGTTTTCATCATACTCTGCACCACAGATACTACACTGTTTCATACACTCACTCCGATCACCTGCATTGCTGTGCGATATTCAGCCTCAAGCCTGCCTGAATCTGCAGAATGAACTACACTCCAAGGTGAATTAGCATCCACGGGAAGCATTGTGGTCACAGCACTCTCCACATTGACACTGCAGACCTTGGCCGCCTTTTTCAAATTCAACCCTTCGGCCATCTTGCGTATCAACGGCGTCAGTTCGCGCCCCCCCCTTGAAAGCAGCGCCTGCAGAACGCAACCCTGCAGCTCTTCCACCTTCAACCTGACATTGGCCAGAGGGCGGATCTGTTTTTCAAGCCAGGCCACCTTACGCTTCAGCTCATCCAGCGGACACATGCCTGCCCATTGCAACGGCGTAAACGGTTTGGGAATAAACGGATTCACCGACAGCGTGATTTCTCCCAGCCTTTTGTGAGCACGGGCCTGTTCAAGCACACGATCCTTAATCGCAGCGGTAAGATGTACCATCGCTTCCAGATCTTCATCAGTTTCACCTGGCAGACCAATAATAAAATACAGGCGCAGATTCAGAATACCAGCACGGGCAACCTCCTCTGCAGCATCAAGAATCTGCTCATCGGTCAGATTCTTCCGGATCATGTCACGCATCCGCTGTGAACCACCCTCTGGTGCCAGAGAGATGGTGCGATGGCCTGATTTTGCCAGCAGATCAAGCAAATGTGGAGTCAGCCGGTCCACCCGCAGAGACGACAGAGAGGGCGAACCGCCCTGTTCAACGACAAACTCACAGAGACTCTCAATATCACGGTGGTCAGACACGGCAGCGCCAACCAGACCGATAGTCTTACGATGTTGAAGCCCTTCAAGCACAGCAGACTTGAGTGAGTCCAAAGGTTGCTGACGAAATGGCTGATACACGAATCCTGCAGCGCAGAAACGGCACCCCCGTGGGCAACCACGGCTCACCTCCACCAGATACATGTTGCCAAATTCTGTTTCATCAGTCAGCACAACAGAGCAGGAGGGAGGAGACTCTTTGGAGGCACATACCCGAGCAATCGGGCTCCCAGATGACAGGGAGGGCACGTAAATGCCGGGCAAAGATGCAGCACGCTGGAGCAACTCCTGACGCTCTACATGCTGCTGCTGAACCAGAAAAGCAGCTAACGCCGGTATCAGGGTCTCCCCCTCGCCCACTGCTATCAGATCAATACAATCAGCTATCGGCTCAGGATTGATGAAAAAGGCTGCACCACCGGCCAGCACCAAGGGCTCGGCATCGCCACGTTCCGCAGCAAGTTCACGCATACGTGCCAGCCTGAGAATTCGGGGGATGCTGATAAAATCAGGTTCAAAGGAGACGGAAAAGGCGATCAGGTCAAAATCAGACAAGGGACGTTCATTCTCAAACGAGACCAACGTATCACCGGATTTTTCATAGAGGGCAAGTTCTTCCCGATCTGGCAGAAATGCACGTTCACAGACCAGGTCAGGTTGATCATTAAACAGCTTGTAGACCGCCTGGAACCCCAGACTGCTCATGGCTACCGAGTAGTGATTAGGGTAGACCAGACAGATCGAAAGCGCACCTCCACGTCCAGCCGGAATCGCTCCCGTTTCTGCTGCGCGCCTGCGCCGCAGTATCTGCTGAATCTGCCAGTTCACTCGTTTGTCACCTCAATAAAAAAGGCGCCGCATGCAACATGCGACGCCTTGAAAATACCACGGTCGAAACTGCTTGACTAGCCTTTGGCGATGGTTACCGTCAAGCTGACAGCTGCTTTTGTCTGCAGAGCAGTAATACCGGCAGCAGGGAAATGCGTCGGAGCAACGATCAACCCGGCAGGAATCGTGTCTACAACCTTAACCGGCAGGGTTACTGAAGCACCATTGGCAGAGATAGTCAGCCTGTCGGAATCTTTTACCCCCAGACGGGTAGCATCAGCAGAACCGATTCTGACCACCGTCTCAGCGGCCACCGACAGGTTGTTGGCAGACCAACTGGTATATGAACCGTTGTGACGCAGCACCGGTGTAATCAGCAGGGTCATAGAGCCGGCAGCATGGGCTTGCGGGGCACTGAAGGCCAATGCCGGACGCTCCAGCTTCTTTTTGGCAACCGGCTTGATCTCCTGCTGCAATGCAGCCAGCGAAGGAATTGCACCGCCGACAAGACGTGCATACAGGTCCCCCAGAATCACCAGATCAGGTCGTGCCTCACCCGGCGCTGATGCCGCAGCAGTAAAGCTCTGGGTACGGTTGTCAGTAGTGGTAAAGGAGCCTGCCTTTTCAGCAGCCGTTGCTGCGGGTAACACAACATGGGCAAGTTGTGCGGTGGCGGTTGGGAACAGATCCAACACAACCAGACACTCCAGCTTCTGCAGTGCAGCGGCTACCTTGTTCCGGTTAGGTAGTTGCAGCAGGTCACTGCCCATGACATACAGACAACGGATCTCACCCTTTTCAATACCATCAATAATGCCAAACAGATCCTTGCCACCATTGCCTGGCGCTACACCCATATCCAGCATCCCCTGGGTGTTATTCTTCTCGTCCATAGGATAGAGATCAGCAGCGGTGAGAATGGCCAGGTTCAGGGCTCCGGCAACCGCCGCCGCTGCATCTGAACTGCGTATAAATTCATAGCCATAGATTACCGCTACCTGACCGTTGATAAAGGATACGGCATCATTGAAGGCAGGCTCACCCAGACCGGTAGCGGCCTGAATCTGGTCAAAACTGACGGCGTCAACAGCCTGCTTGAAGCTGTCCAGTCCTTCAGCTGCAGCAGCCTTACCCTGGTTAATAGCGGCCTTGGCCAGACCCAGTGCAACAAACCCTTCAGAACCGGCCTTGTAGCGTAGTTTGCTATTGCTGAACTTGTCCAACGTAATTGGCTGTGCTGAAGCCGTAATTAACTTGGCATCCCGCTTGGTAGCCGCCTTAATAACCCGATACGCAAAGCCTGCCGATTCTCCTTTGAGGTCGGAGCCGAGCACGATAATGCAGCCTGCCTGTTCCAAGGCATCCATCGGTTTGGTGGCACCGGTCATACCGATCATCTTTGCCTGCAGTTCCTGGGCCTGGGCATAGCCGAGGCGTGCCTCTGAATCCAGGTTAGCTGATCCGACGGCTTCCTTGATCAGCTTGGCAAACAGGAAGTTCTCTTCATTGGTGACGCGGGGTGATGCGATACCGGCCACACTTGCAGCACCGTACTTGGCAATGATCTCCTTGGTGGCTGATACTGCGGTAGCAAGTGCAGCATCCCAAGTGGCAGGTTTCTGCTGACCATCAACACCTTTGACCAGCGGTTGGGTAAGGCGCTCAGGCGCATTGAAGGCGCTGTAGCCGAAACGACCGTTGATGCAGAGGTTACCATTGTTATAGGTACTGTCATCGCTGGTAACCCGGGCAACCTTGCCATCCTTGACATGGTATTCTATCTGGCAGCCGGAGGAGCAGAAACCGCAGATGCCGTTTTTGACCTCAAAGCTCCAGGGACGGCCGGCAAATTTGAACGGCTTGCTGATCAGGGTACCGGTGGGGCAGGCAGCAATACAGTTGCCGCAGAAATCGCAATCCAGTGGCTTGCCGCTAACCGTATCAATCAGGGCACGGTCACCACGGGATACGGTCTGAATGGCTGCAGGTCCAGTGATCTCACGGCAGACCTTGACGCATTTTTCACACAGGATACAGCGGTTGGGATCGCTCTCCAGCAGGGACCAGTCATAACGAATCTGCAGACGATCAAGATCAGCCGCATACTCCTGTTTTGCTACACTCAGACCATAGCAGGTGTCCTGCAGGTCACATTCACCGGCAGCATCACAGACCGGGCAATCCAGCGGGTGGTTGACCAGCATCAGCTCCATGGTCTTCTTGCGGATCTGCTCCAGTTCAGGAGACTGGGTAGTTACCTTGATACCTTCCTTGACCGGGGTGTTGCAGGCGGTCATGGGACGGTCAACCCCTTCCACATGCACGGCACAGACACGGCAGGCGCCGGTGGTGGAGATCTTCTCCAGGTAGCAAAGTGTCGGGATAGAGATACCCAGCTTCTTTGCAGCATCCAGGATGGTGGTTCCGGCCGGAACCTGCACATCCTGTCCGTCGATGGTCAGGGTGATCGTCTTATTTGTATCGCAGCATTCAGTGTGTGCCATTGCTTGTATCCTATGCTGAATTTAAGTTTTTGTTCTACAGCGCTACCATTGCCATTCTGTAACATCTTAAGCAGCGGTCCGCCTCTTCCTGGGCAGTGGAATCGCTGAAGCCCAGCTCTACCTCGCTGTAGTTACCCTTGCTGGCCCGCTCCTTGCCATGTACCTCTTTCTGATTGGCGCGGTCGGCAGAATCAAGCCAGGCAACCGGCTCATTCTTGTCGTAGACCCCCAGATAGGTCAGCAGATCTTCAAAGATCTCCTGCTCGGTCAAATAAGCCTTGCCTTCTTCCATCCAGCGCACCATCACATTGGCAGCGCGGTGGGCGTTACCCACGCAGGCCACAACCGTCAACGGACCGATCTCGGCATCGCCACCGGCAAACACGCCGTCACAGTCGGTCATCAGGGTCCGTACCAGCGGATTGCCCATGCTGTCGTTCAGTCCTTTGCCGGCAGCATCCTTGATCGGCAGATACTTGGTGACCACGGTGTTCCATTTGGTGATGTCGATTCCCATATCCGGCGGAATAAAGCTCAGGTCCATATCCTGGCCGATGGCCGGGATAACGGTATCGCACTCAATGATGAACTCTGAACCGGGTACCGGCTCAGGACGACGACGACCGGAGGCATCCGGCTCACCCAGCGCCATCCGCACACACTCAACGCCGGTTACCTGATTATCGGCATTGGCGATGATCTTGGTGGGCAGTACCTGGAACTCAAACTGTACGCCTTCTTCGTCAGCTCCATCAACTTCCCATACGTCGGCAGGCATCTCCTTACGTGAACGGCGATAGACCAGATACGATGCCTCGCATCCCTCACGCAGGGCAACCCTGACGCAGTCAATGGCGGTGTTACCACCACCGACCACCACGACCTTCTTGCCCATACCGGTGGGACGATGCATGTAGGCGTCACGCAGGAAGTCGATACCACCCTTCAGGAAGCCTTTGTAACCAGCATCCTCACCTTCAACACCCATCGGCTTGGAACGGTGTGCGCCGGGAGCCAGGAATACCGCATCATGCTTCTGCTTCAGTTCAGCCAGAGAAATATCCTGTCCAACGCGGCAGTTGTAGACGATCTCAACCCCCATGGACTGGATGATGTCGATATCACGTTGCAGCAGGTGGCGCGGCATCCGGTAGGCCGGAATACCCACGGCAACCATACCGCCACCGTAGCCTTCTGGCAGGGTTTCGTAGATGGTGCTGCGGTAGCCTTGCAGGGCCAGATAGTAGGCAGCAGCCAGTCCGGCAGGGCCGGCGCCAACAATACCAACAGTCTTGTTCTTCATCGGCACGGTGTTGGCCGGATGCTGCAGCTTATGCATCCACTCATAATCTGAAGCGGTCCGCTTCAGCACCATGATATTGACTGAATCATCTACATTCTTGCGACGGCAGGCAGTCTCGCAGGGGTGCGGACAGACCCGGCCACAAACAGCCGGCAACGGCATATTTTCCCGAATCGTAGCCAGGGCATCGCTGTACTGATAATTTTTGATCTCTTCTACATACTTGGGGATATCAATGTGAGCCGGACATTTGTCCATACAGGGAGCGGTAATTTTATGCAGGTACTTTTCATTCTTTGGCTGACGGCTGCCGTCACAGAGCGCCTCGAAGTCGGCACGATAGTGGGTTACGGCATCCAGCACCGGCTTGGTTGAGCTTGGACAGAGGGTACACTTGCAGTTCTGCAGCAGGGCATTCAGATCAGCCACCTGATCAAGATCACCGGGCTTGGCTTCGCCTTTCAGCACCTTTTGCAGCAGATCAGCCAACACCTTGGTACCCTTTTTACCAGGCGTACATTTACCACAGCAGAACAGGGTCTGTACCCGCTGCATATATTCAGCTGCCATGGCAGGGACATCCACGTCCTTGTCAAAAACGATAATGCCGTCCCAGCCCATCATGGCCCGCAACGGCTGCTGGCCGTCAAAAGCCACCGGCAGGCGGTAGCTTGCTGCTACAGGCTCACCGCTTACTGTTCTGTTATCAACGACAGTTCCACCCCAAGTTGAAAAAACCACCTGTGCCACAGCCACCTCCGGTTTACGACAAAACCCAATATTTTCGATACGTTAAGTAGTTATTTTGACAGACAAAATGCCGTCCGCAAATTGTATACAGTATGCCTGATTACCATAGACATTCCGCTGAAATCAAGGGAAAAAATATTTTAACCTTCAGACTGTCAGCGACTCCACACGGCAAAATTTATGCTACAGTACCGGTTACTTTCTTAAAGGAGCCAACGATGCAGACCTATCACCCCTCATTCATAGCACTCTTTTCCATCAACATGGGCTACCGCCCAGGCGAACGGATTCTGGTCTTCAGCGACCTGATCCGCAGCAACGAAAGCATCAGCGAGGATGACCGTAACCGTCGCACCCGGCTGCATGCCACAGCCCGGGAACTGGCTGCTTTTGCCGGACAGCAGTATAGCAACGCATCCTTTGTGGATTTCCCCGCCACCCCGGCATCCGGTGCAGAGCCTCCCCTGGCACTCTGGTCTGCCGTGTTTGGTGAGACCATCATCGAACAGTTTGAGACCACCGGCCTGATGGGGCCTTTGCTTGAAAAGAGCATTGACCCTGCTGGACTGGAGCGGGCTCGCACCATTGTAGCGGCCGCTAAAGATGCCGTGGCCGATATCATCATCGCCCTGTCCAACAACTCCACCAGCCACACTAACTTCCGCAAGCTGGCCTGCCATGCCGGGGCACGCTTTGCCTCCCTGCCCCATTTTGATCCAGATATGTTCGCCACCTCCATGACCGTAGACTGGCATGCCCTGGCTGCACGGACCAATCGCCTGGTGGAGGCGGTCAACCGGGCCGAGTGGGTGCATCTGGAATGTCCCAACGGCACGGCCATGCATATCTGTAAAAAAGGCCGCCATGCTGAAGGGGATGACGGCCTGCTGACCGCTGACGGCGCCTTTGGCAACCTGCCGGCTGGCGAGGCCTATCTGGCACCACTGGAAGGAGAAAGTCACGGCACCATGGTGATTGAATGGGGACCGACCGCCAAACTGCAAAGCCCGCTGACCTTGACTATCAGCGATGGCAAGGTAGTACGGATTGAGGGGGACGACCCGCTGCGGCAGCGCCTGGAGGCCAAGTTTGCTGAAAACCCCAACTGCCGCAACCTGGCAGAGCTGGGGATCGGCACCAATGATAAGGCCAGCCGACCGGACAATGTCCTGGAGGCGGAAAAGATCCTGGGCACCATCCATCTGGCCCTGGGTGACAATACCGGCTTCGGCGGCACCGTGGCAGCGCCGTTCCATGAGGACTATGTCTTTTACCAGCCCACCCTGACCCTGATCATGCCGGACGGCAGCCAGGAGATCATCATTGATAACGGGCAACTGCAACTATGACGATCTGGATTGATGCCGATGCCTGCCCGCGGGTGATCAAAGAGATCGTCTTCCGGGCCTCGGAACGATTGAACCTACCGGTCATGCTGGTGGCCAACAAGCCGCTCTCCAAGCACCACTCCCGCCTGGTCAGCTCGGTGGTGGTTGATGCCGGGCCTGATGTTGCTGATGACTATATTGCAGAGCAGGCAACTGCCCAGGATTTGGTGATTACCGCTGATATCCCGCTGGCAGCCAGGATTGTGGCCAAAGGGGCAACCGGGATTGACCCGCGGGGTGAGTTATACATTGAAGACAATGTGGGAGAACGGCTCTCCATGCGTGACCTGATGCAATCCCTGCGGACCGAAGGACTGGTACAGGGCGGCCCGGCCCAGTTCGGCATGACCGACCGCCAGCGCTTTGCCTCATCACTGGATCGGGTGCTGACCCGGATGGTGCGGGAGACGAAGCCTAAGACCACGGGATAACGGCTCCGTTTGGTGGGATGGGCGGTTCACGCGCGCGTGAACCGCCCAATAACGAGTTGAGCATCAAAGACAGAAAGGAAAATAAATGGCAGATCAATCGCACTTAGATCAACGGTACTTTGTAGACCAGACAATTTATAATTGTCCATTCTGTAACAGACGGCACGTCTCCTACTCAATTAATGCGAAAATCCAGTTCGATTGGACTGACAAGAAGCGTTGTTATGCATATTTTGTTAGATGTCATTCTTGCAGCAATGACTCGATGCATTTGGCCTTCGATGAGATACCAACGAATCACATTGGGACTATCAGCGGAGGTCACCGATGGCGCTTTGCCGTCGATGACGATATTGACGCTGGTGAGTTCTTGGACAATGCATTTTTCTATTCCGTACCCACGTCTTTCTTTGTCCTCGATGAGCGTATACCTAAGGTTCTGCGGGAACTTCTTACAGAAGCAGAAGGAAGTTTGAAGAGCAATTTTCTTACTGGTGCGTCCGCATGCGCCCGCAAGATCGTTTATGAACTCGCGATTCTCGAGAAGGCTGATGGAGAGAGCTACGATGAGAGAATCAAGT
Organism: Geobacteraceae bacterium; assembly: GCA_021286935.1. Lineage (GTDB taxonomy): Bacteria > Desulfobacterota > Desulfuromonadia > Geobacterales > Pseudopelobacteraceae > Trichlorobacter. The sequence goes on along the minus strand of JAJTBI010000001.1, from coordinate 60,860 downwards.
CACTGAAGGGCAAGCACCCAGAAATCGAGGCAGAGTTCTTTGACACTCTCCTCACCATTCAGCAGGTGACAAGCTCAAAGGTCCATGAAAATTCTTATGACGGGTGGAGTGCTAAACATCTCCGCATCATCCTCGCTGCGTTGTCGGAGGTTCTCCACGAACTTTATGTCGTTCCAGCACTCCGAGACGACCGTCGTAAGGCAATTATTAACCTGAAGACAGAGCTTGTCGGGACAAAAAAGCATTAAGCGCAGCGATTAAAATCGGAAGAGAAACTGTGACATTCTCAACCAGCCGGTTGCACGCCGCCCCGTCCGGAAAACCGGCCTGACGAAACTGATGGACCGGACACCCCGTTACCCAAAAACAAAGGCCTCTACTGCAATGAAAGCAGGTCGTGCTAGATGATCAAAACAGTTCTACTTACCTTTGCACTCATAATCGTGATTTCAAGCATTGCTACGGCAAATATGCGGGCTCCCTACAGAAACGAATTCAAAGGATCAACCGAGATCCGCACATCAATCCCAAACCTTACCGTTATGAAAGAAGAGCTTCTATTTGCATGCGACTTCCCCTACCGTGGAAGCCTGAATGAAGTACTCCATCAAACAAGGGAAGTTCAGACGTCAGCAACCTACCAGGTATTTTCCACCACCGAGACTGATGCGAATTTTGACTTTATTCTTACGGTGAATCAACCGGCAAAGGCCTCCATAAACGGCATTGCCTCCACGGTAAGTACACCGATAGAAATCAACAAGCCAAAACCCAGACGTAACTTTGGCGACACTATTGACAGTAGCTACAGGGTTTCATTCTCAGGACATCTAAAAAAAGGGATAAACACACTAAACGTCAACTATTCGCAACCAATGAGTGTCCATGAAAGAACAGGTGGGATATACCCCTTTTTCATCACAAGCTACTTCACTCAGTGCTTTTTCATACGACCTTTCGCCACTGCGTGAATGGAAGCTTGACGATGCATTCACCATGGATATACGGATTACCTTCAAGGATGATTCAGGCTGGAGCAAGCACCTGTTCGGTAGTGATTATACGTTCCATCTGTATGGCCGATCCAAACAGGTAACAAATGACACCGGCTATCAGGGGAGAAACGGGGGGTATTTCACAGAAATCCCCTTTGCGAAAAATCCGGCAGCGCCTAACGACAGCAATGAAATAACCATACATTTCACAAAAGATTTTCCCGAACAATTAAAAGCAACCTGTGAATATTAACGGCATCACCCCCAGACCAAAACAGTGGAGCAGCTATGAAAAACCCCTTAACACTTGGATTCTCCCCCTGTCCCAACGACACCTTCATGTTCTACCCGTTGGTGCATGGGCTGGTGGATACCGGCGGCTACAGCTTCAACGAGCGGCTGGAGGATGTGGAGACCCTGAACAAGCTGGCTGTCAAGGGCGTGCTGGATGTAACCAAGGTATCCTACGCCGCCCTGGGACATTTCCGCGAACAGTATGCCCTGCTGCGGGCAGGCAGTGCCCTAGGGCGGGGCTGCGGACCGCTGCTGGTGGCCAAGGAGCAGCTTGATCCTGCTGCGCTGCAGGGAAGGACCATTGCCATTCCGGGCCGCTACACCACCGCTCACCTGTTGATGCGGCTCTACAACCCCGGCCTGACCACTTTTCTGGAGATGCCGTTCCATGAGATCATGGATGCGGTTATGACCGGCAGGGCCGACGCCGGGGTGATCATCCACGAATCCCGCTTTACCTATCAGGGCTTTGGCCTGCATCAGCTGGTGGATCTGGGTGAGTGGTGGGAAAACGAGACCGGCCTGCCGATCCCGCTGGGCGGCATTGTGGCCAAGCGCAGCCTGGGGGCTGACACCATCCGCACCATTGAACAGGCCCTGGCTGCCGGGGTAGAGTATGCCCGCAGCAACCCTGCGGCAGCGACCCGCTATATCCGTGAACACGCCCAGGAGATGAACGAACAGGTCTGCGCCGCCCATATCGGGCTGTATGTCAATGACTTCTCGCAGCAGTTGGGTGCGGAGGGAGAGCAAGCCATTACCGAGCTGCTGCGCCGGGCTGAACAAGCCGGAATCGTGCCGACCTCAGATAAGTCTCTATTTATCTAGAAAAGCAACTCACGCGGAGATGAGGAGACGCGAAGAGTAAAATAAACTTGGCACACCTGGATTATAGCTTCACCTGCTGGGTTATTTTCTGTTTTCTCCGCGAGCCCCGCGGCTCCGCGTGCGCAACTGCCGTTTTAGCTGTATTTAAAAGGAGCACGTATATGGCCCTTTTTCAGCGTAATCGAAAAAAGCTGCACGGCATCCTGCTTGACCATCCGCAAGATGGCAATGAACGCTGCGCCTGCTGCGATGCCTCCTGTTGCCAAGGCTTTCCCAGCGTTGAACTGACTGCCGAAGAGTATGCCACCTTGCACCAGTTAGGGGCAAAGCGGCTTGAATTTACCCTGAATGGCCACTATTATCTGATGATTGAACTGGGCTGTGAATTTTTGGTCGGCAACCGCTGCGGCATTTACCACCACCGTCCGATAATCTGCCGTCGCTTCACCTGCACCGAATAACCCTGAAAGGACTAATCCATGGATTGGCTGACCGATCCCCAGGCCTGGCTGGCCCTCTTGACCCTGACCGCCCTTGAGATCGTACTGGGCATCGACAATATCATCTTTATCAGCATCCTGACTGGCAAACTGCCGGAACAGCAACGTGGTAAGGCTCAGAAAATGGGGCTTTCCCTGGCCATGATCACCCGCCTGATGCTGCTCTTTTCCCTAAGCTGGATTATGAAACTGACCAGCCCGTTTTTCCATATTCTGGGGCACGGCATATCAGGGCGAGACATTATCCTGATCGTGGGCGGCCTATTTCTGCTTTCTAAAAGCACCATGGAGATCCATGACAAGCTTGAAGGGGAAGAACACCAGGCAGATGGGAGCAAGGGAGCTGCTTCCTTCAACGGCATCCTGATCCAGATCATGTTTCTGGACATCATCTTTTCACTGGATTCGGTTATCACGGCAGTGGGGATGGCCAGCCAGTTAGGGGTAATGGTAACTGCCGTGATTATCTCGGTGGGGATCATGATGTTCTTTGCCGGGGCGGTGGGGAAATTTGTTGACCGGCATCCCACCATCAAGGTCTTGGCGCTGTCATTCCTGCTGATGATCGGCCTGGCTCTGGTGGCTGATGGGCTCTCATTCCATATCCCCAAAGGGTATATTTATTTTGCCATGGCCTTCTCGGTCTTTGTGGAGATGATCAATATCAGGGTGCGCAAGACAGCTGAAAAACCGGTTAAGCTACGGCAGCAGTTGGTAGGTGAAATAGACGAACTGGATTAAACAGGAGGATGACAGAAGATGTCTCATAAGGAAACGGCCGCAGAGAAAGAGCGTTGGCAAAATTGGCTGGCCCTGTCCACCGCTATCATGGCGGTATTAGCAGCCCTGACCACCCTGTACATGGGCAAGTTTTCATCACGGGCCATCATGGCCCAGGGGTTGGAGAGCGACCAGTGGGCCCATTATCAGGCCAAAAGTATCAAAGGACATACCTTTGAGATCAGCAGGCAGGCTCTTGAACTGCAGTACCGTTCACAAAAGGGATTAACACCTGAGGTCGCCGCAGATTACGAAAAAACCATTAAGAACTATGCTGATGAGATCAAGCGCTATGATGGTGAGAAGAAAGAGATCAAGGCCAAGGCCGAAGGGATCGCTAAAGGGAAACATACAGCCCAGGATATGGGTGGCAACTTTGCCTATGCCCTGATCTTTCTGCAGATCGCTATCATGCTGTCATCACTCTCCAGCCTGACCAAGAAGAAGTACCTCTGGTACATAGCACTACTGGCCAACCTGGGCTGGATCTTCTTTTTTCTGGATGGGTGGCTGCTGTTTTATTGAAAATGCAAAAAGGGCGACTGTTTGAGTCGCCCTTTTCTTTTCTCATACTAGGCTTACGCCTTCCGGTACTCTGCCGTTGGCCAGAACGGAATCCCGCCCCGTGGCGTAAACTCTCCCTTTACCCGTAGCCAGACCGGATCCATCAGCTTGACCAGATCATTGCAGATCCGGTTGACACCGGCCTCATGGAACTCGCCATGCATCCGGAATGATCCCAGATAGAGCTTCAGACTCTTACTCTCCACGCAGCGCTGATCCGGTTGGTAATCAATAATGATCGTACCGAAATCAGGCTGGCCGGTCATGGGGCAGAGGCAGGTAAACTCAGGGCAGCTGATATGCAGCGTCCCGGTGCAACCGCAGGGGTTCAGTTCCGGGTTGGCGTATGGCGAGGGAAACCACTCCAACAGCCCGGCATCAGGCGCATCATAACTATAGGTGGTAGCCTTTCCTTCTCCCAGTGTCTTTAATCCTTCATGCAGTTCCATCGATTCCTCCCTTGCAAAGCTGCTTCCCTTGAGTAGAATTGTTTCTATACATCTATTTCACAGGATTTGGAAGGAGAAGCCATGTCTGCAGCAGAACAGCTTCTGGCATCCTATCAACAACAGAAGGGCCTAGAGATTGCGGTGGGAGAATGGCTGTTGATCGATCAGGCCAGGATTGACGCCTTTGCCCAGGCCACCGGCGACCTGCAGTGGATTCACATTGATCCACAACGGGCCGCTGTTGAATCACCGTATAAAAGCACCATTGCCCACGGTTTTCTGACACTGTCGTTGCTACCAATGCTGACCCAGGCCAACGCGTCGGGGCAGTTTGAGAAGAACTATCCCGGCATGCGACTGCGGGTCAACTACGGCCTGAACAAGGTCCGCTTCCCGGCCCCGGTCAAGCCGGGGGACCGTCTGAGAGCGCATACTACGGTACAGGATGCTGCCATGGCAGGAAACGGGGTTGAGATTATCTACCTGTTGACTATCGAGATCGAGGGCAACGACAAACCTGCCTGTGTTGCTGAACAGGTCATCAGAGTCTACCCTTGAGGTAATCGGCATGCAATTGGATATCTGCCCAAAATGTTCTCACATCCTCTCAGCACCAGCCAGCAGTTGCCCCCACTGCGGGGTAATTTTTGCCAAGCTGGCCCAGGCGGAACAGCGTAAAAAACAGGCTGCCAGCCCCACTGAAGATGGTGTATTCCGGCAACTGTTCTTATATGCAAAGCCGGGCGAACATGGCGTTGTAATCAGTATCAGGGCGATTCTACTGATGGTCCTGGTGGCGTATGGATTAAAACTGATCTTCACGCCGATACTTAATTTTCCTGACACAAGCTGGCTGCTGCATGCCGTCAACCTGGTCTTTCATGAGGCCGGCCACGTCTTTTTCAGCCCTTTCGGCCGCTTCCTGCATGTACTGGGAGGAACTCTGGGGCAACTAATCGTCCCCGCCATAGTCATCGGCACTTTCCTCTGGCAGCGTGACACCTTTGGCGCTGCAGTCGGCGTCTGGTGGCTGGGAGAAAGTTTTCTGGACATATCCCCGTATATCAACGATGCCCGTGCCGGCCAGTTAATGCTGCTGGGTGGCGTCACCGGCAGCGAGGTTGAGGATTATCATGATTGGGAAGTACTGCTGACCAAACTGAATTTGATGCAGTATGATCATCTCTTTGCCCGATTTTCTTTCAGCATCGGTAGCCTGCTGATGCTGACCGCCATGCTCTGGGGTTGCTGGCTGCTCTGGAAAAGCTGGCAGACACGCAGCAGTATTTAACGTCCACCTCTTGAGGTTAATTTTTCTGCCCTCTTTTTTAGCATCTCCGCCTGACCCCCACGCAGCAGATCCACAAAAAATTGTATACAGCATCCACACCACAAACAGCCATCACATTGTTATCACTTGATATTTTACAAATAAAAAGTTTTGGCACGCCCTATGCTTATGCCAAGACATCGCATCTTTGAAACAACCGGAACACTGAAGACAAGGCAACGGCGCCTTCCAATTTTAAGTTCACACAATTGGGGCGCCGTTTTGCGTTGCCCCGACCAACATCCCAAGGGACCCACAGATGAGTGGGTGAAAGGAGCAGTACCATGAGACAGATAGCTATTTACGGCAAAGGCGGCATCGGCAAATCAACCACCACACAAAACACAGTGGCCGGTCTGGCATCCATCGGCAAGAAGGTCATGATTGTCGGTTGCGACCCAAAGGCAGACTCCACTCGTCTGATCCTGCATGCCAAGGCACAGAATACGGTTATGGACCTGGTACGTGAACTGGGTACGGTTGAAGATCTTGAGCTGGAAGAGGTAATGAAGGTCGGCTACGGCAATGTGAAGTGCGTTGAGTCCGGCGGTCCTGAGCCGGGTGTCGGCTGTGCAGGCCGTGGCGTTATTACCGCCATCAACTTCCTGGAAGAAAACGGTGCCTATACCCCTGACCTTGATTTTGTCTTCTATGACGTTCTTGGTGACGTTGTCTGCGGCGGTTTCGCCATGCCGATCCGTGAAGGCAAAGCCGAAGAGATCTACATTGTCTGCTCCGGCGAGATGATGGCCATGTACGCTGCCAACAACATTGCCAAAGGTATCCTGAAGTACGCCTCCTCCGGCAAGGTACGTCTGGGCGGCCTGATCTGTAACTCCCGTAACACTGACCGTGAAGACGAATTGATCATGGCGCTGGCTGCCCGCCTTGGCACCCAGATGATCCACTTTGTCCCCCGCGACAATCAGGTACAACGGGCCGAGCTGCGCCGGATGACCGTTATCGAGTACTCACCAGAGCACAAGCAGGCCAACGAATACCGCACCCTGGCCCAGAAGATAGCTGACAACAAGATGCTGGTCGTACCGACTCCGCTGGAGATGGAAGAGCTGGAAGACCTGCTGATGGAGTTCGGCATCATGGAAGTGGATGACGAGGAGAATGTCGGCAAAGCGGAAGGCGCAGCGTAAGAAACGATCTTTTTTCGCAATCACGGCGTTGGGTTTTATATTCGGTTGTGACTCGGCCTTGCGGCTGTCCCCTTCGGGGCGCTTTCGTGGTCAAAATTCGCAAACAAAATTGTGCGGCGGTGAGTTGAACGCCGCCGCCCGAATCCTCACCCGCCTTGGCCTTGCAAAAATTCCTCGTTTCTCTGAACATTTCAAGGAGAATTCACCATGTCAGAAAATATACGTAAAATAGAGGGCATCACCAAGGAATCCACCGAAGCGCTGATCGCTGAGACCCTGTCGGTGTATCCGGAAAAAGCCAAAAAGAAGCGTGCGCCACATATCGGTGCCAATGACCAGGGATCTGGTTCAGCCTGCGTCAAGTCCAACAAGAAGACCGTTCCAGGCGTCATGTCGGCTCGTGGTTGCGCCTATGCAGGTGCCAAAGGGGTGGTCTGGGGCCCAATCCGCGATATGGTACACGTATCCCACGGCCCGGTAGGCTGCGGCTGGTATTCCTGGGGTACCCGGCGCAACATGGTAAGCGGTATTGTCGGTGTTACCAGCTTTCCGATGCAGTTCACCTCTGACTTCCAGGAAAAGGATATCGTCTATGGCGGCGACAAAAAGCTGAAGACCCTGCTGGAAGAGGCCCATGACCTGTTTCCGCTGGCCAAAGGGATCTCGGTTCTGTCCGAATGCCCGGTTGGTCTGATCGGTGACGACATCAACTCCGTGGCAAAAACTTCTGCCAAAGAGCTGGATCTGCCGATTATCCCCTGTAACTGTGAAGGTTTCCGTGGTGTTTCCCAATCACTTGGCCACCACATCAGTAACGACACCATCCGTGACTACATCATCGGCACCCGTGAGTATGCTGAACCGGAATCCCCCTATGATATCGCCCTGATCGGTGAATATAACATCGGTGGCGACGCCTGGTCGACCAAGCCGCTTCTGGAAGAGTGCGGTTTCAACGTCAAAGCGGTCTGGACCGGCGATGGCGAACTGGAAAAGATTGCCGCCACCCACACCGTAAAGCTCAACGTGATTCACTGCTACCGTTCCATGAACTATATGTGCAAGGTGATGGAAGAAAAATTCGGTATCCCCTGGATTGAGCTGAACTTCTTCGGTCCGACCAAGATCAGGGAGAGCCTGCGCAAGCTGGCTGCGCTGTTCGACGACACCATCAAGGAAAAAGTGGAGGCGGTCATCGCCAAATACGATCCGATCATGCAGGAGGTTATCGAGCGTTACAAGCCACGCCTGGATGGTAAAAAGGTCATGCTGCTGGTAGGTGGTCTCCGTCCACGCCATACCATTGGCGCCTATGAAGATCTCGGCATGGACTGCATCGGCTCTGGTTACGAATTCGCCCACACCGACGACTATGACCGTACCGCACCGGAAATGCCTGATGCTACGGTGGTATACGACGACCCATCCGAGTACGAGTTTGAAAAGTTTGCCGATGCCCTGAAACCTGACCTGATCGGCTCCGGTATCAAGGAAAAATATGTTTTCCAAAAGATGGGCATTCCGTTCCGTCAGATGCACAGTTGGGACTACTCCGGCCCCTACCACGGCTATAAAGGCTTTGAGGTATTTGCCCGTGACGTGGATATGGCAATCAACAGCCCGACCTGGAAACTGGTGCAGTCACCATTCTAACGCTGCCAGAACACGTACGATAACTACCTACAATGGCGGTGTTACGGATGAGTTTCCCGCCAAAGGAGATATACCATGTCAAACTTACTAGGACTCGAAGTAAAGAAGATAGTCGAGACCACACCCGAAGAGATAGACCGGGTTCAGAACTGGATCAACACTGAAGAATACCGGGAGAAGAACTTTGCCCGTCAGGCACTGGTAATCAACCCTGCCCATGCCTGCCAGCCTCTGGGCGCTCAACTGGCAGCCCACGGTTTTGAAGGCACCCTGCCGTTTGTGCATGGTTCACAAGGTTGTGCTTCTTACTACCGCTCAACCCTTAACCGTCACTTCCGTGAACCGGCACCGGCAGTATCAGATGCCATGACCGAAGACGGTGCAGTGTTCGGCGGCCAGAACAACCTGCACGAAGGTCTGGAAAACGCCGTTGCCCTGTACAAGCCCAAGATGATTGCCGTCTTTACCTCCTGCATGCCTGAGGTTATCGGTGACGACTTGACCGCTTTCATCAAAAACGCCCGCCAAAAGGGTTTTGTACCCAAAGATATGCCGGTGCCTTATGCCAACACCCCCAGCTTCAACGGCACCCATATCCACGGCTATGACTCAATGCTGGTGTCGATCCTGCAGACAATGACCGAAGGCAAGCAGATTGAAGGCCGCTGCACCGGCAAGCTGAACCTTATCGCCGGCTGCGACTTCAACACCGGTGACTACCGTGAATACAAGCGGATCCTGACTGAGTTCGGCATCCCCCATACGGTTCTGGCAGATATCAGCGAAAGCTTTGATTCGCCTTGCGATGGCCACTACCATATCTACGCAGGCGGCACCAAGTTGGAGGATGCAGCAGATTCCATCAACGGTAAGGCCACCATGACACTGGGAGCCTATGCAACTCCCAAGACCTTCAGCTTTATCAAGGACAACTACTCCGGCAAACATGTTTCCATGCCGATGCCGATGGGTATTGAAAAGACCGATGCCTTTATCATGAAGGTGGCTGAGCTGTTCGGCAAGGAAGTGCCTGCCTCACTGAAAAACGAGCGTGGCCGCGCCGTGGATGCCCTGACTGACGCACATCAGTACATTCATGGTAAAAAGTTTGCCGTCTACGGTGATCCGGACTACCTGCTGGGCTATGTCTCATTCCTCCTGGAAGTAGGGGCTCATCCGTACCACATCCTCTGCAGCCGTGGTTCCAAGAAGCTTGAAAAAGAGCTGCAGGCACTTCTTGACAGCTCTGAGTTTGGCAAAGGCTGCAAGATCTATATGAACAAAGACCTCTGGCATCTTCGTTCACTGCTGATGACCGATCCGGTTGATGGCATTATCGGCGACAGCCACGGCAAGTTTGCCGCCCGTGACGCCAAGATCCCGCTGTTCCGTTTCGGCTTCCCGGTTTTTGACCGGGTTAACAAGCATCGCTACCCGATCATTGGCTATCAGGGCGCTGTCAACATGCTGACCGAGATCTGCAACAAGTTCATTGATATCAAAGATGAGACCTGCGAAGATCGTGATTTCGAGTTGATGCGGTAACAGGAATCGTTCTCTTCCATTCTGCCGGACCCGGCGGCTGCCCTGTATTGGGCAGCCGCTCTCTCTGTTTATTTTATACGCACCACCCCACCACTGTGGGCAGCAAGCGAGCAGCAGGCTGGTCACACCTTCTGACAAACCGCATATTTTCTAAGCAATTTCAGCCATTCCCACCTTGGCACACCCTATGCTTCAGGTACAGTAGTGTATCTGTATAAAGGAGGTTCCATGCCGCCACTTTCCAGCCCGGCCAGTTCCGGACCCAAGACGTCCTACCACGAATTCTATGCTGACGACTTCAGTCCCCGCGATCATTACCGTCTGCTCTGGGATCATATCCGCGCCACCGGCAACAATGCCCTGGAAACCAAGGATCATGAATCCCAGCTGGCACTGCAGACCGAAGGGGTCACCTTTACGGTCTACGGCGAGAGCGAAGAGGGGATCGAACGGATCTGGCCCTTTGACCTGATCCCCCGCATCATCACTGCAGCGGAATGGGTACGGATAGAATCCGGCCTCAAGCAGCGGGTCAGGGCGCTCAACCTGTTTCTGGAAGATCTCTACGGCGAACAGAAGATCATCAAGGATGGCGTGATCCCGCCGGAACTGATCTACCAGGGCAAGGACTTCCGGCGTGAGATCGTCGGCATTGTCCCGCCGCGCGGCATCTACACCCATATCAGCGGTATCGATATTATCCGCGATGAACAGGGCGATTTCCTGATCCTGGAAGACAACCTGCGCACCCCCTCCGGCGTCTCCTATATGATTGAGAACCGGATCATTGAACGCCGTATCCTGCCAGAGTTCTTCAATAAATACCGGGTACGTCGGGTTGAGCACTACCCGTCACTGCTGTTGGATGCCCTGCGCTGCCTGTCCCCCCGCGGCAAAGGTACGGCTGAAATTGTGCTACTGACTCCCGGCATCTACAACTCTGCCTATTTTGAACACACCTTCCTGGCCAAAGAGATGGGGATCGAGCTGGCTGAAGGCCGCGACATGGTGGTCATCAACGATATCGTCTATCTCAAGACCACCAAAGGACTGAAGCGGGTGGACGTGATCTACCGCCGGATTGATGACGATTATCTTGATCCGCTGATCTTCCGCTCTGACTCATCACTGGGGATTGCCGGGGTGATCAATGCCTGGCGGGCCGGCAATGTGGCCATCGTGAATGCGCCCGGCAGCGGTATTGCCGATGACAAGGCGGTCTACCCCTTTGTGCCGGATATCATCCGCTACTACCTGGGGCAGCAGCCGATCCTCAAGAACGTCCCCACCTACCAGATGACCAATGTGACCGACCGGGAGTATGTCTTTGACAACATGGAGCGGATGGTGGTCAAGGCGGTCAGTGAATCCGGCGGGTACGGCATGCTGATGGGGCCCTCCTCCACCACTGCCCTACGCAAGGAATTCATGGACCGGGTGTTGGAAAATCCCCGCAACTACATCGCCCAGCCGGTGGTCTACCTCTCACGGCATATCTGCTACATGGACGGTGAGCTGGAGGCACGCCATCTGGATCTGCGTCCGTTTGTGATCTACGGCGAAGATATTCAGGTGGTACCGGGCGGACTGACCCGGGTGGCACTGCGCAAAGGCTCGTTAGTCGTCAACTCATCACAGGGTGGGGGGAGTAAGGATACCTGGGTCCTGGCGGAGTGATGGAAACTCGCCTTTTTCGCCATCTCGGCGTTACCTTCGTCATCGCTTGTGCGGCGTAGTACGGCTACGCCTCCGCGCTTTTCCTCGGCGTCACCGACCTGACGAAAAAACTTCGTTTCCTTATCGTGTAGTTATAACGTTTTAAGAGGTTACTGATATGTTAAGCCGCATAGCTGATTCAATGTACTGGATGGCCAGATATCTGGAAAGAGCCGGCGAAACCGCCCGTTTGATGGAGATCAACCTGCTCTATCTGGTGGAGGCGGAAGAGGATATGGGTGAAGCGGACAAATGGCGCCCCATTCTGGAGATTACGGCTGCCCTGCCCCAGTATGTGGAGCTGTATGGCGATGATGCCATCACCACGCAGCGGGTCCTGCAGTTTGTCTGTGGCGGCCGCACCAACAACAACTCAATCCGCACCTGTCTGCGGCTGTTCCGCGAAAACGCCCGGGTAGCCCGGGACCGGATCTCCAAAGAGATGTGGGAGGCGGTCAACGATATCTGGATGACCTACAATGAACGGTTGCGGGGCAACATTACCCTGGAAAAAGCCAGCAACCTCTTTGTGGAGCTGCGCAATCAGGTGGCCCGCTTCAATGGCCTGCTGGCTGCCACCATGATGCGGGGTGAAGCCTATGCCTTCTGTCAACTGGGTGGCTGCGTGGAGCGGGCCGACATGATCGCCCGGATTCTGGATGTCAAATACCATATCATTCTGCCGGACATCCATCTGGTTGGCTCCGCACTTGACTACTACCAATGGGCTGCCCTGCTCAAATCACTGTCCGGCTTTGAGGCGTTCCGGCGCACCAATCAGAGTGGCTTCGAGCCCAAGGCGGTGGTTGACTTTGCCGTCTTTGAACATGACTTCCCCCGCTCACTGGCCTTTTCCGTTGACCGTGCCGGAGCCGCCCTGGCCAACATCGGGTTGGAGGGCAAGGAAAAGACCGCCGCGGCATTTGACGGCCTGCAGTCACTGCTGGCCTCCTCCAACGGTGAAACAGTCTTCACCAGCGGCCTGCATGAGTTCCTGGAACAGGTACTGGGGCTGCTGGCCGGGTTCCATACTGCGCTGGCAGAAGAGTTCTTTCAGTAAGGAGTTTACCTGATGCGTTATTTGATCGAACACGAAACCATACTGGACTATCCGGCAGCAGTCAGAGAACACCACCTTGAGCTGCGCCTGACCCCCCGTCAGGATACGGGGCAGCGTCTGATCTCACACCGGATCGAGCTGGAGCCGGCGGCAGAGCGCCATAGTTATCAGGATTACTTCGGCAATGGAGTTGATTACTTTTGCGTCACTGCTCCCCACACCTGCCTGACCACCCGTCTGACGGCCGAGGTGGAAACCCTGCGGGAAAACCCCTTTGACTTTGAGCCGGTACCCGTCTATCAGCAGAAGGAGTGGTATGCTCAGGAACTGCGCCAAACCCCGGCGTTGTACGATTACCTGCTGCACCGCAGCAGCCTGACACCGGCAATCATGAAGCTGGCGGCTGAGCTGGACTGCGCCGTGCCGCGTTACGAAGCAGAGCAGGTACCCCTCAACAGCCTGCTGGAACTGATGGCCTGGGTGCCACAGGTGTTGTCCTATGGGGCCGGATCAACCGCCGTGCATAATGACCTGCTTGATGCGGTTCGTCACCGGACCGGTGTCTGTCAGGATTTCGCCCATCTCTTCATCACCGTTGCCCGTTCCTGGCATCTGCCGAGCCGCTATGTAATGGGCTACATGGATCCCGGCATCCTGGCCGAAGGGGAGATGATCGCCACCCACGCCTGGGCCGAGGTGCTGGTACCGGGAGGCGGCTGGATCGGCTTTGATCCGGTGCACAACCTGCTGGCCAATGATCGCTATGTAGCGGTTGCCGTTGGGCGTGACTCCTACGATGCAGCTCCCCAGCGGGGCAGTTTCAAGGGGGGCGATGCCGCTACCCAGCCACAGGTCAACCTGACGATTACTAACCAATGAGTAGACCATGACCCAAATCACTGAAACCATCTTCTCCCTGGCCATGCCGTACCGGGAGACCCTTGATATCCGCCGCACCGTGTATAAAGGCGGCAACGGCCCCCGTGTCGCGGTCACCGCCGGCATCCACGGCGATGAACTGGAGGGGCTCTACGTCTGTCATCGTCTGGCTGCCTGGCTGGATAAACTGCAGCGCACCAGTCCACAGCATCTGCTGGGGCAGGTAGAGCTGTACCCGGCCCTCAATCCACTGGGACTGGATACCCTGACTCGCTCGGTGCCGGTCTTTGACAGCGACCTGAACCGCTCCTTTCCCGGCAGTCAACAGGGTGATCTGCCTAAACGTCTGGCAGCGGCAGTCATGACCGCACTGGACGGCGCCAGCCTGGTGGTTGATATCCATGCCAGCAACATCTACCTGCGGGAGATCCCCCAGGTGCGGATCAACAGCGAATTCAGCGACATCCTGGTGCCGCTGGCTGAACAGGCCAACCTGGACCTGATCTGGATCCACGGTGCTGCCACCGTGCTGGAGGCCACCATCGCCCACAGTCTTAACAGCCGCAATGTCCCCTGCCTGGTGGTGGAAATGGGGGTGGGGATGCGTCTGACGCCGGACTACTGCGAACAATTGACGGTTGGTCTGCTGCATCTCTGGCAGGAGTTGGGAGTGCTGGCACCGGAAGTGGCGCTGCCGCCGCTGACCCATCACCCGCTGGTGGCGGATGACAGCAACGTACACTACCTGAATGCCCAGACCTCCGGCCTGTTTGTACCGGCGACCGCCCACTGGACCGATGTCCACCGGGGCGAACTGCTGGGCACGATTATCTCGCCGTTCCATGGTACGGTGCTGTCTGAAGTACGCTCGCCGGTGGATGGCATCCTGTTTACCCTGCGGGAATATCCACTGGTCTACGAAGGCTCACTGATGGCCCGGGTCATGGCCCGCAAGGGAGGTGCCCGATGAAACGCGATCTGCTGTTGATGACCGCACCGGTACGGGACAGTTTTGATATCCCCTGCCATGAGATCGGTCCCAAGGCCGCTCATCCGGCAGCTGCCTTTGTAGCTGGTCTGCATGGGGACGAACTAAACGGCATCTTCATTCTTTCTCGCCTGGCAGACTTTCTGAGCGGCGTGGAAGCCGGCAAACATCCCGGTCTGAAGCTACGGAAGAAGGTGCTGATCATTCCGGCGGTCAACGTACTGGGGGTCAACCTGCGTTGCCGCACCTGGCCCTTTGACAGAAGCGACATGAACCGGATGTTTCCCGGCAATGTCAGCGGCGAAACCACCCAGCGGATCGCCCTGGCGGTGCTGAATGCCACCAAACATGCCGAATACCGTGTCGACCTGCACACTGCCGGAACTGACTTTGAAGAGCTGCCCCAGGTGCGGCTTTACAGCCCCAGTGATGGACAACGGGAGGCAGCCCGTTTCTTTGGTCTTCCGGCGATCATGGAGCGCAGCATATCGCCGGTTTTCACCACCACACTGATGCATGCCTGGCAGGTCTGGCCCGGCCAGAGCTTCCTGCTACGGGTCGGTCAGGGCGGCACCGTACAGCTGGGTCATTGCCAGCAGGTGTTCCGCGGACTGGTCTCATTTCTGGGAAGGGTTGGTATCCTTGAAGGGGTATCTCTGGCTGAGGAGGATGAGGAAATCTGCCATTTTCAGCAGGGTGGCTCAAAACGGCTCTATGCAGGCAAGGCCGGCACCTTTGTTTCGGATAGCCACGTTGGGCGCTGGGTGAGTAAAGGCAAAGAACTTGGCTACATCTACGACAGCTTCAGTGGCAACGTGATTGAAAAAGTAGAGGCACCGGCCAGCGGCCTTTTGACCGGCATCCGCCGCCATCCGCTGCTGTTTGAGGGAGATCTCCTGTTGAGGATCAACCCAAAACCATAGCCACTGAAATTGGCAACATATTGAGACAGAACAGGCGCCCTGATTTTTCCAGAGCGCCTGTTCTGCTTACATACTATTCAGGTTACTATGCTTGAGCGCTGAAGCTACCCGGCTGACGAAGATTGGGGTTAGGATTTGAGGTGTCACCCTTGTTATTACTTGTGCTGCTTTGGGTGTCCTCAGGCTTGCTGTTATTTGTACCGCCGGTCATCTGCAGCGCCTGCTGCGAGATGGTCACCGTATCGGTCTGAGCGGCCTTGGCCGGTTTCTGGGCATCCTGATTACCTTGCTGGATTGCCCCGGACTGTGTCTCTGTTGTCTTTGCAGACGGGTTAACATACGGGCTGTTGGTTGCTAAACTGTTGGGCGATATCTGACTGATTGACATGATAACCACCTCCTTCTTAAGCGGTTGTTGATACGGTTTGTGTACTGCTACTCATACTTTGTGAACTTTGTAAACTCTGCTTGTCAGCGTATGAGATATTTAATGGTGTCGGAATGATCATTCGTAATATCTCACGATACAATGCCGGTGAACTCTCCTTCAGCAGCTTTAATTCTTCACTGTTGCCCATATAGGGCGGATAGCTCTTGCTGGCTGCCTTATACGTTTTTTTTTCTTCTGCCTCCGTTGCCGCCTGCTGCTTTACAGCCTCTTGCTTCACCGCTTCCTGCTTGATTTCAGACTTTTGTTCGTGCTGCTGAATCAGAGCCTTGCTCATATCCAAAGCAGTACTAGACAGGGTTACAGAATCCTGAGACGACGCCTGACTGGTGTTGCTGCTCGTTGACGGTTTGGTGGACGGTGCAGACGGGGTCGGCTGTGTAGAGGGAGCCTCGCTCTTGACAGGAACAGCGGGCAGATCAGGCATTGAAGGCGTTATGTTTGTGGTTACCGGGGTTACCATGGCACTCACCCACAGAATTCAGTATGTTCTTAGCTATTATCCTATGCTCTTTGTACAAGTAAATCAAGGGGGTTATTGAAGACACCAGAGTATTTGAAGCAACTACTACGCCCAGCTTTTTTGCAGTAGACCAATAAACTGTGTATTTCATCAGCAGCCGATAGCAGAGACAAACAGACCATGCGGCTACAAATGGCACCATAACAAGCAAAAACAGTAAATTACGTTGTTGGCACGCCCAGTGCAAAGTCAGGTCACGGGCAGCAACGATGCCGCCTGTTGCGAGGTTACTATGGCAAAACCTGATTGGTACGATACTGACAATTGTGAGACCCATGATAAGGGTGCGCCAAAGTTCTGTAAAAAGTCTGAACCTGGTGAAGGAACTGAACGTTCCTGTGCCTATGACGGTGCCCGGGTCGTCCTGATGCCGGTGACCGACGCAATCCATCTGGTGCATGGCCCGATCGCCTGCGCCGGCAACTCCTGGGATAACCGGGGGGCCCGTTCATCAGACTCACAACTGTACCGCCGTGGCTTCACCACCGAGATGCTGGAAAACGATGTGATCTTCGGTGGCGAAAAGAAGCTGTACAAGGCGATCATTGACTTGGCCACCCGCTATCCTGAGGCCAAGGGGATGTTTGTCTACGCCACCTGCGTCACCGCCATGACCGGCGATGATATTGAGTCGGTCTGCAAGGCTGCCCAGGAAAAGGTCAGCATCCCGCTGGTGCCGGTTAATACCCCCGGCTTTATCGGTGACAAGAACATCGGCAACCGCCTGGCTGGTGAGATCCTGTTCAAACAGGTGATCGGTACAGCAGAGCCGCCGGTGCTGGGTGAGTATCCGATCAACCTGATCGGCGAATACAACATCGCCGGTGACCTGTGGGGGATGCTGCCGCTCTTTGACAGATTAGGAATCCAGATCCTCTCCTGCTTTTCGGGCGATGCCAAGTTTGAGGAGTTGCGCTACGCCCACCGGGCCAAGCTGAACATCATCATCTGTTCCAAGAGCCTGACCAACCTGGCTAAGAAGATGCAGAAGACCTACGGCATGCCGTACCTGGAGGAGTCGTTCTACGGTCTGACTGACATTGCCAAGGCACTGCGCAACATTGCCATCGCCCTAGATGACGCGGTCAATGGCCTTGAAAAGCGGATCATGCAGGACCGGGTAGAAAAATTACTGGAAGAGGAAGAGGCCAAATGCCGTGAACGGCTGGCCCCCTACCGCGCCCGGCTGGAAGGCAAACGGGCTGTGCTGTTCACCGGCGGGGTCAAGACCTGGTCCATGGTCAATGCCCTGCGTGAGCTGGGGGTAGAGATCCTGGCTGCCGGGACTCAGAACTCCACCCTGGAAGACTTCTATCGGATGAAGGCCTTGATGCACAAGGATGCCAAGATCATTGAAGACACCTCCACGGCCGGTCTGCTGGGGGTGATGAAAGAGAAGATGCCGGACCTGATCGTGGCCGGCGGCAAGACCAAGTTCCTGGCTCTCAAGACCAAGACCCCGTTCCTTGACATCAACCACGGCCGTTCCCACCCCTATGCCGGATACGAAGGGATGGTCACCTTTGCCAAACAGCTTGACCTGACTGTCAACAACCCGATCTGGCCGCTGCTGAACAGTCCTGAACCGTGGGAGACCAACACAGCGCCACTGGTGGAGGCTGCCCGTAACCATGCGAGTACCTATCTGGCCGAGGATCTGGCCGCCTCACGGGTGGCAGTGCCGAAAAAGGCTGCCACGGTCAACCCGCAGAAAAACTCACCCGCCCTGGGTGCAACCCTGGCCTATCTGGGGATCGATCAGATGCTGGGGCTGCTACATGGCGCACAGGGTTGTTCCACCTTTATCAGGTTGCAGTTGTCGCGGCACTTCAAGGAGTCCATCGCCCTGAACGCCACCGCCATGAGCGAAGACAGCGCCATCTTTGGTGGCTGGGAAAACCTGAAAAAGGGGATCGGCCGGGTGATTGAGAAGTTTGGTCCCAAGGTGGTGGGGGTGATGACCTCCGGCCTGACCGAGACCATGGGGGATGATGTCCGCTCTGCCATCCACCAGTTCCGTGTGGAACATCCAGAACATGACGGAGTGCCGATTATCTGGGCCTCCACCCCGGACTACTGCGGATCACTGCAGGAAGGCTATGCCAACACGGTAGAGGCGATCCTAGCCACCCTACCGGAAGCTGGTGAGGCCATCCCTGGACAGGTCAACCTGGTGCCCGGAGCCCAGCTTACCCCGGCGGATGTAGAAGAGCTGAAAGAGTTGATCGAATCCTTTGGCCTGACGGTGCTCTGTGTCCCGGATATAGCCAATGCCTTGGATGGCCATATTGATGCCGATGTTTCACCCCTTTCAACCGGCGGGATCAGCGTTGACAAGATCAAACAGGCTGGCCGCAGTATCGCCACCCTCTATGTGGGTGATTCACTGGCCAAGGCTGCCAGTCAACTGGAAGATCGGCTGGGCATACCGGCCTACGGTTTCACCTCCCTGACCGGCATGGCCGAGACCGACCGCTTCATGGCGGTGCTGTCAGCCATCAGTGGCAGGGCCATTCCGGAGAAACACCAGCGCTGGAGATCCAGGTTGGCTGATGCACTGGTTGACAGCCACTACCAGTTTGGCAACAAAAACGTTGCCATCGCCCTTGAGGCAGACCATCTAAAAGGGATGACCCGTTTTCTGGCAGGCATGGGCTGTAACATTCAGGCTGCTCTGGCAGCCACCCGCACCCGCGGCCTGGACAGTCTGCCCTGTAACAACGTCTTTGTGGGAGACCTTGAGGATCTGGAAACAGCAGCGGTTGGCGCAGACCTGCTGGTGGCCAACAGCAACGGCAGGCAGGCAGCAGCCAAGCTGAAGATCGGCGCCCACCTACGGACAGGTCTTCCGGTGTTTGACCGGTTAGGGGCTCACCAGAAGATGTGGGTCGGCTATCGTGGCACCCTGAATCTGGTGTTTGAAGTGGCAAACCTGTTCCAGGCCAATGCAAAGGAAGCCCAGAAGCTGGCACATAATTAGGGGGAAACCATGAAAATTGCATTCACAACATCCAACGGCAACATGATCGATCAGCACTTTGGCCAGTGTGAGAGCTTCCAGATCTGGGAAATCGGTCCTGACCAAGCATCATTTCTCGAATCTGTGACAACAGAGGCCCACGGCTCTGATGAAGAGGACCGTATTGCGGCACGAGCTAAAATTCTTGCTGAGTGTGCCATTGTCTACACCATGCAGATCGGTGGTCCGGCAGCAGCGAAATTGATCGCTTTAAAGATTCATCCGATGAAGACCAATACTGAGGTTAGCCTGTCAGACACCATTGCGCGACTCCAGGAGGTGTTAAAAGGCAATCCACCGCCATGGCTACGCAAGGCGATGAATAAAGGGCAGGTAACATCTTTTGAAGATGAAGAATAGCATTCATACCAAACAAAGGAGGAGACGAAAATGGCCTACATCACCGGATTAACCAAAGACGGAAAAGAGTGGACCCCGCAGTTTATTGTTTCAATTGACGAAGAGACCTGCATCGGCTGCGGCCGCTGCTTCAAGGTCTGCAGTCACGACGTGCTGGCATTTGAAGAACTGGACGAAGATGATTCAGCCAAGATGTTCATGCGGGTGGCCAATGCCGGCAACTGTATCGGCTGCGAGGCATGTGGCAAGACCTGCTCGAAGAAGTGCTTTACATTTGCACCGGTAGTAGCCTAGCTACGCGTTGATAAACGCCCATCTGCTTCGTTGGCTTGTCGGTTGCTCCTCGACGTAGTAATCCATACGCCTGTGTCGCAACCTCCTCGCCGCCTAGCATCCGGGCATTTCTGAACGCGTACCGAACGGTTGAGCAGGAAAGGATCAGTTATGTTGATTGCCGTAACGTCATCCGATGGCAAACATATTGATACCCATTTCGGCAAGGCAGATCGTTTTCTGGTTTATGAAGTCGGTACAGGAGAGCCTGCATTGTTGTATGAGGTGCAGGCTCCCCGGTACTGCGGCGGGACCGGACCTGGACATGACCTGATGCAGGATAAGCTGGCTGCCATTGCCACCGGATTAGGCGCCTGTCGCGTGGTAGTTACGGCCATGATCGGCGAATCCCCAAAAGAGGAGATGGAGCGACTGGGGGTAGATATTATCAGTATCTCCGGGCCGGTTGCTGATGTATTGAAAGAAGTCATCAAGCTGTACTGACTGAAAGGGCACTTTATGACAAACCGGTTTCAGATCAAGGATGATCTCAAGGCGGCGAGGCGTTCAGCGACGCAGGCGTACACGATAGTACGTCGAGGAGCTGACAACGAGCCAACGAAGAGAGCGCCTTGATATGGAATCGGCCTTCAATCTCTGCAATCTGCCCCCTTGGGTGATCGCCTCGCGTCACTTCAATGAACATCCGCAACCGCTGTTTCTGCAGGGGGTGCGGGATGCCAACCGCTTTCTGTTCAACAAACTTGACACACTCGAAAACCGCGACGAACGGGGGCAGGTCTTCAGCGACTACCTCTCGGTCAAATTTCAGCTCCACCATGAGGATGGCCATACTGATTCCGCCCGCAAGGCACTGCGTAACAGCTATCTACGCTTCCTGAAGGGATGGATGATGGATAGTAACTCAGTGGAAGGGGCGGTGCTGAAAAGCTGGGTGGAAAGCCGGATGGGCATTGCCCCTACTTTTCATAAAGATAGAATCAACGGTAATGATTCAGAGGCACACTACGGATATATCATTGACCGGACCCGCGGCAGCAAGCGCACCAACGCCATCAATGCCCAGCTTGATCTGTTGTACGAATACTGCCAGTACGAACTGCAGCGCAGCCATGGTGAACTGGCCTGCCTGACCCTGTTTCGCGGCACCAACGGCGCGACTGAAGATCAGATCCTGGAACAGGTTGGCAAACGGGAGCAGATCGTCCGTCTGAACAACCTGGTTTCCTTTACCGATGAAGAGGAACGTGCCTGGGAGTTCGGCTCAATCGTCTGGCGAGTGCAGGTACCCACCTCAAAGATCTTCTTTTTCGATGAACTGCTTCCCACCAGTCTGCTGAAAGGCGAAGGTGAGTTTCTGGTAATTGGTGGTGACTATCTGGTTAAACGGATCATGTGTACCGTCTGACACCTGCCAACCCCTCTCCAGCCTGCTGAATCTGCAGCCCTGAAGCTTCCAGTAGTTTGATGAAAAGGGATTCTGGCATCTGCTTCTTCCAGCCACCATGGAAATGATCGGCAATCAGCAATACGCCGTCCTGTGCAAGTAGTGCTGACAAACGAAGGACTACCTTCTGTAGCTGCACAGGTTTGTGGATGATCGGTCCG
The DNA here is from genome assembly GCA_021286935.1 of Geobacteraceae bacterium. Classification (GTDB taxonomy): domain Bacteria; phylum Desulfobacterota; class Desulfuromonadia; order Geobacterales; family Pseudopelobacteraceae; genus Trichlorobacter. The sequence continues at coordinate 38,953 of JAJTBI010000001.1, read as the reverse complement.
CCCAGCAGGCCGTTACAGAGGATCAGGTCAAACAGGCCCTCTGGCAAAATCTCTCCGAGCAGATCAACGGTTCTGAAGCAGATCCGTTTGTACCATCCTGCCGAACACAGTGGATCGGTATACTGCTGGTAGTTTCTGCTCCGCTCCGGCAGATGGGGCAGACAGCAGTTTTCGGCGGCCCATATCTCCAGCGGATCAAGCGTCCATCCCTCAATACCGACCATAGCAGGTTTATAGCCCAGCTCATGGAGCATGCCAGCCAGTTCCCAGGTTCCTTCCCCGCTGCCACAGGCAGCATCAAGTAGCCGTAGAGACCTGTCCCGGCCGTTTAGCTGCTGCCTGATCCAGTGCAGCTGCGCAGGATAGCGGCCGAATCCGGCTCCGTTGAAGCGATCCGGCAGGAATGAGTGAAAGATGAAACGGGTCATCAGGTCGTGGTTGTCCAGGAGTAATTCAACCAGGCGGGCCGGGTTGGGAGAAAGCTGCAGCCAGCAGGGAAAAGTGGCATAGCAGTCGGCCCAGCTCAGTGCGGTGTGAAATGATGTACTGGTGAAAACAGGAGGATGGTTCAAGACCTGCCGATACAGGTGATAGAACAAGCAGCGTACAGATCCTATTGGCAGGTACAGCTCTGACTGGTAGCGGATTGCAGGGGTGATGATCAGTCCCGGCGCCGGCAACGGTTCAGGCGACGTGGCGGCATAGAGACTGAACCGCTGCCGCATCCTGTGCAGAAGCGAGTGCAGTGGCTGCCGGTCAACCGTTCTGATAATGTGAAAGCTACCCATATCCGGGAAATATCTCCAGTAGATCGGCTGTCAAGCAACACCTGTCTGTTCACACAGTGACGCGACCTCTGCCTGGCGGTACAGCACTGTGCCAGAGCCGTCCGGAAGCGGTTCGGTCCGGTAGACCTTAAGGCCCACCCTGTCGTACAGCCGGTTTGCTGCAGCCTCAGTAGGCAGTGTTGAGGTATACAAACGCAACAGGCGACGACCGGTGGCTCTGGCTTCAATCAGCATCTTTTCCAGCATCAGCATCTTGGCTCGGGAGACGGATGAACGAAGTTTCGGATCGTAGGCGGTCCAGCCACCCCAGACCGCCTCGTGGCGATCGAGGGGGGTGTAGTAGATGCCGGTGACTCCCGCTATATGGCCGTGGTAAAGGGCTACCCAGTAGCGGGGATCGCTGATCCCCTTTTCAGCCAGGGCCGCAGTGTGGCGCCCCGGCTCCACGGCCTCTTCCAGTTCAAGTTTCGGAACCTCATCCGGAGTCAGACTGAAGGTAGTGGTTATCAGTGCCAGAGCCGACTTGAGGGTTGCTGACGAAAGCGGAACGATTTTGATATGGGTCTTTGGTGCATGCCCCTCAAACAGCCGGTCAGCCTGAACCGGCACCACGGTCACCTCAACCCCGGGGATGTCGGTTTCAAGACCGGTCTTCAGATGATGCACCGTGTCCATCATCTCCCCTACCGAACGGTCGGTGTGGAACCCCAGCCTGATCTCTACAAACGAGCGCCGCCCTGCCCGGCGTGTCTTGATGCCGTGGAAGCTCTCATAGCCGTCAAAACATTCGGCCAGACGTTTCATGATCTGCAGTTGAACCGTCTCCTCCAGGGTCTTGTCGGTCAGCTCATCCAACGACCTACGCAACATGGCGACAAAGGCCCCGGCCGGGTAGAGCAGAGCTGCCAGGGCGCAGATCGGATCGATATAGACGGACCAGTGATGCTGTCGCAGGGAGAGGGTCAGCCCTAACGATACGATAATACCGACACTCACAAAGGTGTCGGCGCGGTGGGCCCGCCAGGTGGCCTCCAGGATCGGGCCACCGCTCTCTTCGGCAATCCGTTTGTTGCGGAACCAGAGCCAGCCGTTCATACCGGTACCGGCCAGATGCACCAGCATCCCCACCAGACCGAAACCGGGCACCACCTCTTCCGGCTTGATGATCCGCACGATGATCACGCCGGTCATCACCACCATCCCCACCAGCATCAGGCAGGCCACAAAGGCGCCACCCAGCACCTCGATCTTCTCCGGCCCGTACTCGTACTCCTCGGTATGCCCCTTACGGATACGCCGCAGGATCAGCAACGACACAAGCGAGCCGAGAATCCACTTGGCGTACTCAAAGAAATCGGTCAGCAGCAGCATCGAGTTGGCCAGTACGGCAACCGTCAGCACCGGTACAAACAGGCCCAGATCCAGAAGCAGGTTCAGCCGCACCGCCTTTTCCTGCTGCAGGGCGGCTGTGTGTTCTTGCAATGGTATTTTTTCAGGTTTCTGCGTCATCGTAGATTCTGTGTTCAGTCTCTTTCAATAAAGGTGGCTATACAGCCCTGGTCTTCAAAAATGCCAGCAACAAGCCATCTGTAGCTGTTAAGAACCGTATAAAATGCGAACTACCTCCCGTTGTCTAAAAAACCTCTCCCAGCATACAACGGGCGCTGCCGCCACCAATGGCCTCAATGGTCGGAATCTGCACCGGCATCAGCTTTCCGAAGCGCTGCAACTCTTTCCGCTGTTGCGGGCTGAAATGATCGTATGCGGTCTGGGACATTACGATCAACGGACCCTTTGGTGAGCGCAGTTCAAGGATATTCCCGCACATCGTGCCCATCTGCTCAAGGGTGATCGGGATAATATGCTTGCCGGTGCGACGCAGCTCACCCAACACTGCATCCCGCTCTGCCTGATCACGGATGGAGTCTGCACAGATCACAGCAAACCGTTTGCCCACGCTCATCATGACGTTGGTGTGATACACGGGAACACCGCCACGGTCATAGCTGCGAAAACTGACCGGCCGGTACTGCAACTTCTGCGCAAAGTCCTGCAGCACGGAAGATTCGGTGCGAGGTGAGAGTGCGGCATAGGTAATGCGGTGGGCCCGATCAAGCACCATGCTGCCGGTGCCTTCCAGAAATTTCCCCTGCTGCTCAGAGGAACTAAGATCAATCGCCCGACCCACCGGCAGGCCATCGGCAGCCAGGCGGCGTCCAAGCTCTCCAAGACGCCGCTCGGCGCGGCGGTTGGGTGCCAGCATTGGATAGCCAACCAGCACCCGTTCGCTGGGGCTCAGCAGATGCAGTGAAAACCAGTTGTTGGGAAAGACCGCATCAGGCGTTTTTACATCCATCCTGCTGGGCAGGCGGATTACCCTGATGCCAGCGCTGCGCAGTTGAGCCACCATGCCATCAAACTCCTGCAGCGCCTGCTTCTGCACATTGCCCGTGTCAGCAACGCGATGCTGAAACAGGTTGCTTCCTGCAGTTTCCGCGTTAAAACCAAAATCGTCAGGTGAGACCATCAGCACGGTAGAGGTTATCTGTTGTTCATGCCAAACATTCTGCGCGGCGGCCTGGGCTTCCGATGCAAGGCCGGTAAAAAGCGGCAGGACGCACAGCAGCAGGCTTAACAGCGCAATCGGCAGTTTTCGTGGAATAATCTGCAACAAAGGTCACCTCCGCATTATTCGTTACAGTTAGTGCGCGGCACTTCTCTGGATTGCCTGGGTGGTGCAGTGTGCTGCCCCATAGCCGCCGGTCAGGTTGTGAAAGTCCATCCAGAATGCATCCACCCCGGCATCGGCGAGCCGCTTCTTGTATGCGGCACTGACGCCGTCAATGGCCAATATTTTACGACCGCTGGTTGCCAGGAAATTGATGCCATACTTGAGCTGGTCAGCGTTACTGACCGGAATCAGCCGTATCTTCAGATCCTGTTCGACAAAATGCTGGAACGGGATGTTTGAGGCGGTCTTGACATAGCTGCCATTCTTCAGTTCATACAGATCAACCAGAGAACGCTTGGCCGGGTCTGCCGGTTTAACAATCCTGCCGGTTGCATCGCGCTGGTCAATCCGTTCTTCCACGATCACGGCCAGGTCTTTGTCAATGATGTTGAAATAGGTATCCAGGTGCATCTGGTCCTGGTTCTTCCAGCTGTCCTTCACCACCGCCACTCTTGGGCTGCCGAAGACCTTGTGCTGAAGCAGCTGCCGGATCGCTTCAGGGTTGGTACGCAGTCCCTGACCGATCAGGGCAGTGTCACCCGCCGGAATGAAATCTCCCCCCTCAAGCCGTGCCGTGCCGGTTACAGCATAGACTGGGGTGATCCCCAGCTTTTCGTAAGCAAAGTGGACGATTTTCGTCTCAAGCTCGCGCTGCGGGGCATTGAAGTGACCAACCACCAGCCCTTTTGCGGTAGTGATCACCTGATCCCGCATGAAATACAGGTTCATGACCGGCTGTGCCGAATAGCCGGCCTTCAGGCCGGTGTTGTGCCCTGCGGTAGACTGCAGGGTTACGGTAGGCTGCTGCAGGATGATGGCAACCAGCTCACGGGGATGCAGGGCGGCAATCACCTGTTTTTTGTAGGCAGCCTGCCCTGCGGCCAGTTTTTTGGGCAGTTTTGTCGTCTGGTAGCGCAGTGCATCAAGGGCCAGTGTCTGCAGCTGCTTCAGATGCTTTCCGGCCAGCGGTTTATCGGACGCATCCAGGGTTCCGGCCAGCAGGATATCAGTCAGGCGTAGCACCTGCACCCCACGTTCCTTCATCAGACAGATAAACGCCTGATGCTCCCTGCGGGCACCTTCAAGAGAAAAGGGGCGCTCGTACAATGCTGCTGCCGGATGGGCCAGACCAAAAAAGATCTCGTCCCCCGGTGTGTGCACCACCACTGTCTTTGCCTGCTGCCATTCAGCAGCGCTGCCAACCTGACCGTATCCTTTGTCCAGCATTTCCTGGCTGACCGGTGTCTGGCACCCTGCTGATGCGGCAAAGGCTGGCAGGCCAGCTCCATGTAAGCCCAAACATACCACTATTAAACAGGCACATATTTTTTTCATCATTGTCCCCTTTCTCCAGACTGATCCTGAGTTCAGGTATACAAAACCTACCACAGTGCTGCCACCTGTCAATATTCGTCCAGAACACCAGACAACAACAAAACCGTATATCCTGCCCACCCTTAAAAAGCCTTGAAACTGTCATATAGTTTCCATGCAACCACCGGCATGCGAACCAGACTACTGCAACAGAACAGCGTGTCAATCGATGCGATGCAGTTACGCCTTCCCCTCCCTGCGGGAGGAGGGCTGGATTCGGGGCATCAGGTACCTGCGTGAGGAGGCGGCTAAACGGGGATATGAGCTGAAGATCCAGATTTCGGATAATGACGCCACCCGCCAGCTGGCACAAGCGAGTCAAGGTTAGGCCGTAGTTATTGAAGACCAGGTGCAGTTTGTAAGATGAATGTTTACTATTTTAACGAGATCAGTTTTACAGGTGGCATCAAAAGAGGAGCACAACCCGATCAGAAACTTCTGATCGGGTTGTAGAGCGTGTCACGCTCAACCGGGGTTTTTCCGGCAATCTTGATCAACCGGATCAGCCGTTCCAGGGTGAGGGATTGGGGAGAGGCAGCCCCGGCGTCATGGCCGATCTTTTCCTCCACCACGGTGCCATCCAGATCATCCACCCCAAAGGCCAGCGCCACCTGGGCGATTTTTTCCCCCAGCATGATCCAGTAGGCCTTGATATGCTGAAAATTATCCAAAAACAGCCGGGCAATGGCCAGGGTCTTCAGGTCATCCAGACCGGAGGTCCCTTTGGTATCCAGCTTCAGCGGTGAGTTTTCCGGCTGCCAGGCCAGGGGGATAAAGACCTGGAACCCGCCGGTCTGATCCTGTAGATCCCGCAGCAGCGCCATATGACGTACCCGGTCAGCAGCGGTCTCAACATGACCATACAGCATGGTGGTATTGGTCTTCAGGCCGGCCTGATGGGCCAGCCGGTGAATATCCAGCCAGCGCTGACCGCTGATCTTTTCCGGGCAGATCTTCTGACGCACCTCTTCCACCAGGATCTCTGCCCCACCACCAGGCATGGAGCCCAAGCCGGCCTCAATCAGTTGCGCCAGCACCTGTTCCACGGTCTGGTTGCTGATCTGGGCAAAGTAATCAATCTCCACCGCAGTGAAGGCCTTGATATGCAGGGAAGGAGCTGCTGTGCGGATATCCCGCAGCAGTTCAAGATAAAACGCAAAGGGCAGGTCAGGATGCAGCCCCCCCACCAGATGCACCTCGGTAGCCCCCTGTCCAACCGCCTCCACCGCTCGGCCCACCATCTGGTCCAGGGCCAGGGTGTAGGCATCATCAGCATCAGCAGTACGGGAAAAGGCGCAGAAGGCACAGCGGTTGACACAGACATTGGTGGGGTTGATATGGCGGTTGACGTTGAAATAGACGTTGGTGCCGTTTTTTTGCCGGTTTACCCAGGCTGCCAGCTCACCAATGGCCAGCAGGTCGTTGGAGGCATACAGGGCCAGCGCATCGTCTTCAGAGAGACGCTCTCCGGCATGGACTTTTTCTTTAATAGTGGCTAATGTTGTCATGCCGACAGCATACGGCAACTAAAAAAACGGCGCAATACCAAGATAAGGAGAAATGTGATGACTGATGCGATTGAGACCTTTTTGAAGTCAGAGGCGTTTGGTGTGGTGGGGGCGTCGGAAGACCGCAGCAAATATGGTAACAAGGTGCTGCGCTGCTATCTGCAGAACAAGAAAACAGCCATTCCGGTTAATCCCAAAGTGGCGTCAGTTGAGGGGATTGCCACCGTTGCCACGGTGAGCGACCTGCCTGATAACGTCAAGAGCATCTCAGTGATCACCCCACCAGCAGTGACCGAAAAGGTGGTTGAGGCAGCCATTGCACGCGGTATTACCAACATCTGGATGCAGCCAGGGGCCGAGAGCGATGCCGCCATTGAGCGCTGTAAAGCTGCCGGGGTCAATGTCATTGCCGACCATAGCTGTGTTCTGGTGGTACTGGGCTACCACGAGCACTGATCGGACGCCGCGATGTCACGTATCCTTTTATTCCTGTTCCTCACGGTGTCCCTGGTCTGCATATCTTCCATTTCCCGGGCAACAGAAATGACTTTTAGCTCTATTACCATTGAATCTGTTGGCAGGGATGGACGAGCCAACAAAACCGTAACAGCCGATGGCAGCATGTCAGGCGGCCACATGTCAGACGGCATGCCACCCCGCATCTACCGTAATGAAGGCCGGATGCCAGCGGATCAACTGGTACAGTTGTCAAACCTGATGCAGCAGGCTGCTGATCTGCTGCCCAATGAGCAACAACCACAGCATGGCCAGACCGCCCCAACATCCTACCGCAGGTTGACGGTTGCCAGACAGGGAAAACCGGATTGCAGCTTTACCGTATCTGGTGAGGCCCACTTTGAGCAGGAACTGTTTGAGCAGATCTACGCGCTCCTCGCAGCACAGAAGGTGGGTGGCTGGTAAGTACGGTTTACCTGATGAGCTAAAACTGAAAGCGGCGACCTTCCCAAAGGCCGCCGCTTTTGTTTTGTCCTGCCGGTTGAATACTCAACAATCATGGTGTGGTATGGCGGATATCCTTACCCTTGACCATAAAGATTACCATCTCGGCAATGTTGGTGGCATGGTCGGCAATCCGTTCCAATGATTTTGAGATGTAGGTCAGACGCATGGCCCGGCTGATGGTGGCCGGATCTTCCAGCATATAGGTGTACAGTTCACGCTGCACCTGTTGATTCAGGTCATCCACCATCTGGTCATCCTTGCAGACCTTCACCGCCAGCTCTGCATCGCCCCGCACAAAGGCATCCAGCGCCTCTTTAATCATCTGTTCAACCCAGTGGGCCATACGAGGGATATCCACATACGGCTTCAGTGGCGGCTCCTGATTCAACTGCCGGGCCCGCTTGGCCATGTTGGCGCACTTGTCACCGATCCGCTCCAGATCAGTCACAATCTTCAGGGCCAGGGTAATAAAACGCAGGTCACGCCCGGTTGGCTGCCGCAACGCCAGTAACTCCAAGCACTTTTCATCAATGGCAACCTCATGGCCGTTAACTTCATGATCCATGGCGATAATCTTCTCAGCCAGCTCAGTATCACGATCAACCAATGCCTTGATGGCGTCGGTGATCATCTTTTCCACCAGCCCACCCATGGTCAGAATACGCTGTTTCAGCTCTTTCAGTTCGGCATCGTAGGATGCCACCAGATGTCCACTCATTAGCCAAACCTCCCGGTGATATAATCTTCTGTCTGCTGCTTCTCCGGGTTGGTGAAGATCTTCTTGGTGTCACCCATCTCAATCAGCTCCCCCAGATAAAAGAAGGCGGTTGCGTCGGAGACCCGTGCTGCCTGCTGCATGTTGTGGGTTACAATCACAATCGTATACTGTTCCTTCAGTTCGTCAATCAGTTCCTCGATCTTCAGCGTTGAAAGTGGGTCAAGGGCCGAGCAGGGCTCATCCATCAGGATCACTTCCGGGTTGGTGGCAATCGCCCGGGCAATACAGATCCGCTGGGCCTGACCGCCGGACAGCCCCAAGGCTGAGTCATGCAGACGATCCTTGACCTCGTTCCAGATTGCCGCGCCCTTCAAGCTCCGCTCCACCGTTTCATCCAGGGTTGCTTTATCGTTAATCCCGGCAATCCGCAGACCATAGACGATGTTTTCATAGATTGACTTGGGAAACGGGTTCGACTGTTGAAACACCATCCCCACCCGCCGACGCAGCGAGATCACATCGGTGGATCTAGCGGTAATCTCATCCTTATCCAGCCGGATACTGCCTTCAATCCGCACGGAATCGATCAGATCGTTCATCCGGTTCAGGCAACGCAACAGAGTTGACTTGCCGCAGCCGGAGGGGCCGATAAAGGCGGTCACCTGGTTCTTACGCATGGTCAGCGAAATATCCTTCAGGGCGTGGGAGACGCCATAGTACAGATGCAGCTTCTCCACCTCAATCAGGGGTGGGTGTTTACTCAGGTCAACAGGTTCAGGACTCATCAGTCAGTATCCTTTGGGCAATTAAAAATGAGATGTGGTGTATCTGCGCCGCATCTGGTTACGGAAACGGATCGCCAGACTACTGGCTGCAATCACGATCAACAGGAGCAACAGGGTGGTGACATAGACCATCGGCTTGGCTGCCTCCACGTTGGGGGACTGGAAGCCAACGTCAAAGATATGGAAGCCCAGGTGCATGAACTTGCGATCCATGTGAAAGAACGGAAACTGGGTGTCAAACGGCAGGGTCGGGGCCAGCTTGACCACCCCCACCATCATCAGCGGCGCCACCTCACCCACGGCGCGGGCCATGGAAAGTACCAGGCCGGTCATGATCCCTGGCGTGGCCATTGGCAGCAACACCTTGGTCAGGGTCTGGAACTTGGTAGCCCCCAGTGCCAACGATCCTTCGCGGATTCCTTTGGGGATTGAGGCCAACGACTCTTCAGTAGCCACGATCACCACCGGCACGGTTAACAGCGCCAGGGTCAGGGATGACCAGAGGATGCCGCCGGTGCCAAAAACCGGAGTAGGCAACCGTTCAGGGAAGAACAGCTTATCCAGTGCTCCGCCGATACCGTAGACAAAGAAACCCAGGCCGAACACCCCATAGACAATTGATGGCACACCGGCCAGGTTATTGACCGCAATCCGCACTAACTGCACCAACTTGCCTTCTTTGGCGTATTCCCTCAGATAGATGGCTGCAATCACGCCGAACGGCAGTGAAAAGACCGACATCAGCAGCACCATCATCACCGTACCGAAGATGGCGGGAAACAAGCCGCCCTCGGTGTTTGATTCCCGGGGGTCATCAAACAGCAACTCGTTAATCTTGACCAGATAGGCACCAGCCTTGGCAACTATCGACATGCTGTTAGGCTGGTAAAAGCGGACAATCTCCAGCAACGGCAGTTCTTTTTCCGTACCTGCGGCATCGGTGAAAACTGCTGTTACCTTGGCCAGTTCCGCCTGCTGCTGGTTCAGCTTTTCGTTCAACCCATCAAAGGTTGCTGTCAGCTTGGCCCGTTCTTCGTTCAGAGTGCTGATGGCTGCGCTGTTGGCCTCTGCGCCACGGTATTCCAGTTTCTGGATCTTAAGCCGCAACGTTTCAGAGCTTTGGTTCAGATCCGACATCTGACCCTTGATCTGTTTCAGTCCTTTTTGCTTTTTCATAATTTCGCTGTGGGCTTGCTGCAAAGCCGCAGCATCAGCAGCAACGGTACTGCCATCTGCCTTTTTCAGCTCTTTTAAAAAGCCGAAGAAATTGCCATGTTCAAACCGTTCCAACAGATAGGCGTCCTTGGGGATATCCTTACTGCTGATCTCACTTTCATCCACCCACCTGAAATCCTGGCTGTACAGGTCACGGTTACCCACCTTCAACTGCAACCGCCTGGCCTTGGTCAGGGCGTGGGACTCAGCAGCCGTCAACTGCCCCATCACGTATGAGCCGTCATGCAGCTTAAACCGCACCAGCCCCTTGACCCAGAAATAGCCCAGACTGTTGCCCAGGATCACCGCAATCAGGGTTAGGGTCATAAACAGGATCACTGCCAGGGTTGCCCCGGCAGTCAGCACCATTGGTTCGCCACGTTTCCAGTAGTTTTTCACGAATCAGATTCCTTTTGCCACAGAGGACACAGAGTTCACAGAGAGCATCAACAGCTTAAGGCCGGTTTTTTTGTGGTTAAAACAAATCAAAACCAAACCTTTCTGTATTGCCAGCATATTTTTGTTTGTTTTTCTAAGTATTCCTCTGAGTTCTCTGTGAACTCTGTGGCTCACGCTTCTCAATATCGTCCGTACTTCTTACGGAATCGTTGCCGCAGCAGTTCTGCAGCGGTGTTGATGACAAAGGTCAGCACAAACAGCAGCACTGCCGAGAGAAACAGGGTCCGGTACAGCGTGCCGAACAGAGGGGCCTCAGGGATCTCCACCGCGATGTTGGCTGAAAGCGACCGCAAGCCATTGAACAAGGACCAGCTCATAATTGGCGTATTACCGGTGGCCATCAGCACGATCATGGTCTCCCCCACTGCCCGGCCAAAGCCGATCATAATGGCAGAAAAAACACCAGGCAGGGCCGAGGGCAAGATCACCCGCCAGGCGGTCTGCCAGCGGCTGGCGCCCAGGGCCAGTGAAGCGGCAGCCAGGTTGCGGGGTACGTTGGAAAGGGCATCCTCGGCAATGGTAAAGATAATCGGGATCACGGCAAAGCCCAGGGCAATGGCAATAATGATGCTGTTACGCTGGTCATAGCGCACCCCAAGGCTAGAGTAGAGCCACTGTTTCAGATCAGCACCAAAGGCAGTTGCTTCCAGCGGCACCGCGATCAGCCCGGAAAGCCAGATCCCCAGCAGCACCACCGGCAGCATGCAGACAAACTCATACCCCTTCAGTCGGCGCCCGACAGCGGTGTCTGCAACCGCCTTCCAGCTGAAGACCGCTATTAACAGCATGGCTGGCACGATTACCACCGCAAGAAACAGCATCAACAGGTTCTTGTCCATCATCGGTGCCAACCAGAGACCAGCCAGAAAACCGATCACCACCGATGGCACTGCCGCCATAATCTCCACCGCCGGTTTAATCCGCCCCTTCAGGGTTGAAGACATGAACTGGCTGGTGTAGAGCGCCCCCAACAGCGCCAGCGGCACCGCAAACAGCATGGCAAACAGGGTGGCCTTAAAGGTGCCGAAGATCAGCGGCATCAACGATATTTTAGCTTCAAAATCATCGGTGGCAGCAGAGGATTGCCAGACATACTCAGGCTTGTCATACCCTTCATACCAGACCTTGCCAAACAGGGTAGAGAACGAAACCTCAGGGTGAGGGATGGACAACTTCCAGGCTGCTGCCTTGCCATCAGAGCCAGCCACCACCAGTTTTCTGCCGTTGTCAGCAAAGGCTGCTGCTGCCACCCCGGAACCGGCCTTCAGTTCCAGCAGCAGGCGTTCACTGGTCATATGCAGCAGTTTGATCGTCCCGCTGGCATCAAAGGCAGCCAGAGACTTGTCGCGGGGGGAGGCCACTAATCGTTGGACCGGCTGCATGAAGCCGGGCAGATGGTGAATCAGGGTCAACTGCTTATCTTCACCACTCCCCGGTTTGCTTACCGGCATCCAGGTGGTGATCTGCCCCTTTGCATCACCCACTGCCAAAGAGGTATCTCCCAGCAGGGTGGTCAGCGCCGTAATCTTACGGTGATCCTTAAACGCCTCAACCGTCTCCACCAGCCGCCCCTGACCTTCATCGGACAGATCCCAGCGGACCAGCCAGCCGTTGGCTGTGGCAGCATAGAGATTCTGGCCTTTACGCCCCAACCAGACGGCAGAGATGGCACCGGGCAGGCTGTCACTCAGCTGATAGCTCTGCTGGCTGACTTTTTCGTTACCCAGCAGATCTTTTTCAACCATCTTCCGCTGCACGTCAATCCGGTTATCCGGCAAAAGTCGCACTGAAATGTTGCCTTTTTCGCCAAGTTCACGGGTCTGGTGTGTGCCACTGCCGTCACTTGCAACCAGGCTTTGCAGTTCAGCCGGAACCTCGGCCAGTTTTTCTGCAGAGGGTGAGTAAAACAGTGGCAGGGCAACATTGGCGATCAGCAGCAGAATGCCGATAACCGCAACAATCACGAACAGACCACCAGCCTTGATCAGCCAGGCAGCCAGACGGTCATTACGGCGGGATTTATCTACAATTGTGGAGGCCATGGAAAATCCTGAAAAACAGAAAGAAAAAGTCAAAATTGATAGCACGCGGATAACGCTGATTGGGCGGATCTACGCAGATTTTAACCGACAACATCTGGTGATCTATCCGCGAAAATCCGCATTATCCGTGTCATCCGCGTGCCATTATTGATATTTCTACTTCAGCGCCTTCAACTGGTTGGCAGCAACCCCAGCAGGCAGCGGATCAAAACCATCCTTAACCACAATCTGCTGACCTTCCTTGGAAAGGGCAAATTTCAGAAATTCTTCCACAACCTTAGGCACAGGCTGGCCCGGCTTCTTCGCTACATAAACATACAGCATACGAGAAAGCGGGTATTTGCCGGACAGTACGTTGGCGTTGTTAGCCTCATACACGGTACCACCTTTTTTGTCAGACAGCGGCACTGCCTTAACCCCTGAAGTGGCGTAGCCGATACCGGAATAGCCGATGGCGCTAATATCCTTGGCAACACCCTCAACAACCGAAGCGGAACCGGGCTGCTCTTTTACAGTATTTTTATAGTCACCATTCTTCAAGGTGTGCTCTTTAAAGTAACCATAGGTACCGGAGGCGGAGTTACGGCCAAACATCGAGATCGGCTTGGCTGCCAGTGAACCGCTTACACCAGCCTGACCCCAGGTGGTGATTTCAGCCAGACCACGCTTGCGGGTCTTGGAGAAGATGGCATCAACCTCATCAAGGGAGAGAGACTTAACCGGATTGTCCTTATGTACAAACACTGCCAGTGAATCCAGGGCCACCCCGATCTTGGTCGGCTTGTAGCCATACTTCTTCTCAAAATCCTCAATCTCCTTGCCCTTCATCTCGCGAGACATGGGACCCAGCTGGGCAGTGCCGGCGATCAGCGCAGGGGGAGCGGTTGAAGAGCCTTTGCCTTCGATCTGAATGTTCACGTTGGGGTACTTCTTCTTGAACCCTTCTGCCCAGTAGGTCATCAGGTTGTTCAGGGTATCGGAACCGATGCTGCTCAGGTTGCCGGATACACCGGACGTTGCCTTGTAGGTTGGCAGCTTGGCATCAACATGTACTTTTTCTGCATGGGCCGCAGTGGCGATACAGAAGGTGGCGCACAGCGCCAGAACGCTCTTTTTCAACATTGGTACATCCTCCTTGGTATTGTTCGTGTTTTCAGGTTGTGTGTAGCTTGATTGCCACCTTACACAGCTTTTGTGACAGGCATGTTACGGGGAGGCAAAAGATTGGAAACTATTGTTATTAAGGTTACATTTTAAGGCGCTAGCTTCGTTGGCTCGTCTTCGGCTCCTCGACGTACTGTCGTGTACGCCTGCGTCGCCGAATTCCTCGCCGCCTTGCTATCATCCTTAAACTGTGACCTTAACTGCAGGTATAGGTGGAGAGACTTTTGACCAGCTCTCCGGTCAGGGTCGGGTCTATATGAGGGATCTTGCTCTGTCCACCAAGTTTGCCACGTACCTGGGCAGACCAGTCGTAAATCTGTTGTTCCGATACCAACAGCACGTGGGGGCGGTTGATTCTGCCTTGCTGGCGAAAGGTGTCGTAATCGGCATTGGAGCTTCTAAGCTGCGCATCCAGCAGGCTAGCGGCCTGATCCGACGCTAGCCCACAACCTCGACAGGCCAGCACCCAGTGGTGGCAACGCCCGGCAATATCAGCCCCCACCATGAACTCCCGCACAACACCATCATGCTGGCTATTCAACAGGGCAACCGCCTGCTCTACTTCACTCTGGGTCACCTTTTCTTCAAAACGATCCAGAAATTTATCCCGACCGGTGAACTCAAAATGGAAGCGGTCGGTATCCAGAAAACGCAGGGTGTCACCGATGTGGTAGCGCCAGAGCCCGGCACAGGTGGAAAGGATCACCGCATAGCGCTGCCCGGTCACCACCTCGGCCAAGGGTACGGCTCGGGCATCCGACAACGGCGCACCGGTCTCATCCAGCTGCTCAATCGGCACAAACTCAAAAAAAGCACCATAAAACGGGGTCAACCGCATGGTTGCTTCACCCTGCACCTGAAAGCCCATAAACGCTTCAGACGAGGGAAGCAGCTCCAGAAAATCAGGACCGCCTGCAGGAAGCAGGCGCTGATATTCGGCAGCATAGGGGGCCTTGCTGGTACCACCGTGGATAATCAGCTCCAGATTGGGCAATGCCTCAGGCACAGAGCGGCCTGATAGGGCCTCTACCTGCTTCAGCAGCAGCAGGATCCAGGGCGGTACCCCGGAAATAATATGGATCTTCTGGTCTTCCAACAGCAAACGGGCCATCCCCTCCAGTCGCTGATCCCAGGGGGCTGAGGTCAGCGGTTCCTGCGGTTCCACAAACGGATTCAGCCAGGAGGGGCGCTGCTGCAGGGTAATGGCGCTCATGTCACCGGCCAGCACCCCTTCCCCCATCTGCTTGAGCTGGGTACTGCCAGCCATATAGAGGATCTTACCCGTTGGAATGCTGCTGCCCGGCTTGGCAGTCAGATAGCAGCAAAGCATATCCAGGGCTGCCCGCTGGTTCATTTTGAACATCTCATGGGTAAAGGGAATGAACTTGGTTGGCGCAGTGGTGCCGGAGGTTTCACACAGCCAGGGGACCAGACCGGGCCAAGTTTGATCCTGCAAGCACAACTGCTGCCCTTGCGATGTGGTTGTCAGGCTGGATGCAAACCAGTCATCCCAGAACTGGCGATAGGTGCGGATCGGCACCTGTTGTTGAAAACGGCGATAACAGGTATCAAACGGCAGACCGGCCAAACCGGCAAAACCATAGGTAACACCAAAGTGGGTGGCAGCGGCCTTGCGCAGCAGGCGAGGCAGCAGTTCACGCTGGCTTTCCAGTGGGTCTTTACGCAAGAACTGCCGGGCGCGGATATCAGCAGCGGCACGCAGCGGCAGTGACAACAGGGAAACAGGAAACTTCAATGGTGCTCCTTTTGGTTAAAACTGAAAACGTATGAGGAAGGCCGTATACCAGGCGCACGGCGCGCAGCGACCGAGACATACCACGCAGGTAGGCGAGGGAGTGAGCACCGCGCAACGCCGTAGACGGCCTCCGCAATCGTTTTCACACCACCGCCAAGAGCGGTTGATTATGCAGCTTGTTCAACCACTGTTCCATGCGAGGATTATAACAGTGCTGATGGAAGATCAGCGAGGCGTGGGCCACCGGGTCAGCATCGTTGTTTGAGGCGATCAGACAGGCCTTGCCCTCCGGCAAAACAGAGCGCAGGGCAGCATGGTCAGCACAGAGCTGCAGGGTGGGTGAGCTGGGCACCAGAATACTTTGCTCATCCTCTGCCAGCATGACCAGGGTTGGCCCGCTGAAGATGGTCCTGGCCGGTGCTGGCTCGGCAAAGCTGCGTAAGGCCAGTACCCGCTGATAGCCCCCCAGATTGGAGGTATGTTCCAGCACCCCGAAGATCCGCTGCCGGATGGCCAGATGGCGGGTGGTCAGGTTACGGTTTTCGGCCCCTGCCTCAAACAGGGCCTGAAAACAACGGCGGGCCCGCTCCAGCTGGCGGTTCAAATCAGTCTCATCATTGGGATCGGCCTTTAATATTTTACGTAGGTTTGACTCCAGCATCCGCACCCCGCCACTGCGCTGGTTATCAGGCCTGATCAGGTCAGCAGTGCAAAGCACCGGGCTGACCAGCAGCAGGCCGCGCAGACGGTCATGCAGCTGCTCTGAGGCGCGGCGCAGAAAATCAACCACCAGACCTGCCCCGAAACTGACCCCCATCAGCACCGGCCGTTGTCCTTTCAAGGCCAATTCATCAATCAGGTCAGCCAGCTGTGCCTCAAACAGTTCCTGACTGAAACCGTTGCGGGGATAATTCAGATAGTAGACGCTGCCGTGGCTACGCAGGATCGGACGTTGAAACTCCACCACTTCGGTGGCATCCGGCACAAACCCGGCCACCACAATGGTGGGACGCCCCCCGGCAGACTTCTCTCGATAAACCTGGCAGCGCACCGCATGCAGACTGTGATAACGCTCCCACAACGCCAGCTCCCGTGGACGGTGACGCTGCTTGTAGGGCTTGATCGCAATGGAGCGGAAAAATCCGGCAGTGGCGGTGGCCATAGTCATCAACGCCGGGTGACGCTCAGTTAATGGCTGCAGGTGCCTGCTTAACAACTGCTTCATGGTTGATCTCCCCGATCTTATTCCGGTTCCAGTTCAAGGATGAGATCAAGGCGGCGAGGAATTCGGCGACGTAGGCGTACACGCAGTACGTTGAGGAGCCGAATACGAGCCAACGAAGATAACGCCTTGAAATGGGATTGGAATTAGGCCTTACGGCCGGTCAAGCGCCGCAGGCGCTCAAGTTGCTGGTCAATCAGATCAAGCTGCCGCTTCATCGTCAAAATCCGTATCAGAAACATGCTCCACCTCGTTAGCACTGTCCGGCCATCATCTGCCGCTGTCCGCCAACCAGCGCGATACTTGAGGTGGGAAAGCTGGTGGTGCGGTGGCAGGCGCCGCAGGCAACATCACCGTTTGCCACCCGTACCCAGAGGGTCCGGTTTTCGCTGTCACACCAGTCACAGGTCCAGTTGTAGTAATCATCAAGGGTCTTTGTCCTCATCGCAGTCATCCTCCTGCCTCGTTCATTGGCATCCTTTTTTGTTTGTCAGACCATACCGTTTAAACATGACGTTTGGGTGTCGGGTTTTCAAAGAGTCTGCAACAACTGAAAGATCCACAAAATGCCCCTGCCAGGCATGCCACAGACATTTTTCGCTATTGTCACAGGGCTGTAACAGCGGCCTGTTACTGTCCTGTTTCACGCATCAAAAAGGGGGAAACGCCATGACCATTCGCCTGAAACTGCTGATCAACAGCCTGATTACCTTTGCCGGTTTTGCTGCTGTCGTGCTGCTGGGCTACTACACCATCGCCGGATTTCAGACCAACATACGGGAGCTGACCACCCGCTCCACCCCACTTCAGGTCAAAATGCTGCAGTTCCAGCAAACTGTGGAGCGGCTCTCCGGTGATCTGCTGCAAACCGGCATGCTGGAAGATCCCCAAGAGCTGCAGAAGCAGACCGCTGTGATGGAAGAGCGCCGCAAAAGGCTTGATCAACTGAATAAAGAGATACAGGAGCTGAAGGGGGTACAACTGGATGTGTCTGCCTTTGCAACCCTTGAACAACAGGTGGCTGCAGCGTTGCGCGACAAGTTCGCCAGTCTGGAGATATTTAAGGCTGAGGCAACCAATCTGAGCGGCTCCATTAAAGCTGCTGAAAAATCACTTGAAGGGATTCGTGACGTTATCTCAGGACTGCGCAGCACGGCAGCACGGCGTGCCTCAGCCTATTCAAAGGATATTGACCGCGCCCTGAAGGGTGAAACCGTAACCGGCTTGAACGATACCGCGACCCTGCAGGACAAGATTCAGAACTATCGTAATGGTGTTGAAAACGACATGGAGATTAACAAGCGGGTCATGACTGCAGTTGAAGCAGTGGACAGCATTCATATTGACCTGCGTCTTCTGGATGCCAAGGCCCGGATGGTAATGCTCAGCAGTTCAGCCCCGGAATTGGACAGGCTGGTAGCAGAGATCAATGGTGTTCAAGCAAGAATCAGTAAGCATCTAAAGCAGGCAGAAGCAGAAGTTATGTCGGTCAAAAGCGGTGGCGTGGTCAAAGATGCCATTGAGCAGATCGGCAACGGCACAGGACGGGCAGGCGCTGCAATCAGGCGGATTACCACGGCCCAGCGCAATGTGCTGGCCAGCATGGGGCAGGTTGAGGCAACTGTAGCCAAAGTCAGACAGGTAACCATGGAGCAGGCACGCCAGAGTGAAGCCCAGGTCTCAGCCACCACCAGCGAGCAGCATACGTTTGTTGAGGAGATGACCAGCACCTCACGCAAACGGACTGGAATCATGCTGGGTGGTGCGCTGACAATCGGCATACTGGTACTGACTCTTAACTGGCTGGTGGCCAGAATTATCCGCAAGCCCCTTGCTCTGCTGCAAACGACTATCGGCGAGATTGCAGAAAGTCGTGACCTGCGCCGCAGTATTGAGGTCCAAAACTACGATGAAATCGGTCAGTCCATCAACGCCTTTAACCGCTTGATCAGCTCCTTCAGGCGAATTGTAGGCACCATAGCCGGAACCGCCGGAACCCTGGCCAACACCTCACAGGAACTTTCAGGCACGGTAAGCCTGATCACCTGTCAGGTACAGGAACAGAGTGAGCGGGTCAGCCAGGTTGCCACGGCAGGCAGTGAGTTGTACCAGACCGTGGCAGATGTTGCGCAGCACACAGCACGCATTGCTGATTCAGCCGGAATGGCCCGACAGACCGCCCAGGACGGTGCCGAGGTGGTGAACCGAACCATTGCAGAGGTACAGGCCATAGCCGATTCGGTGGAGGAGTCACAAACTACCATTGCCAGCCTGCATGGACGATCTCAACAGATCGGTGAGATCCTTGCAACCATCCGTGACATTGCCGACCAGACCGGCTTACTGGCGTTGAATGCCGCCATTGAAGCGGCCCGGGCCGGAGAACACGGACTTGGCTTTACCGTGGTGGCCAATGAGGTACGCAACCTCTCCCGCCGTGCCGAGGAAGCTACAACCGAGATCGCCGAAAAGCTCACCGCTATCCAGAGTGACACCAGCAGGGCCGTTGAGACCATGCAGCAGAGTCTGACACAGGTTAATCAAGGGATTCGCTACTCTGAAAAGGCGGGCTTTGCCCTTGCCAGTATTGTTGAGAGCGTTGACGGCCTGCAGGGGATGACCCAGCAGATCGCCACCGCAACGGAAGAACTGTCTGCCACCTCCAGCCAGATCAGTGATGACATCCTGGCAATTGACACCTCGCTACGCGGGACCCTGCAGGCAACCGGTGCAATATCGGAAGAATCAATCCGGCTGGCAGCCATCTCACAGGAACTACAGGCCGAGCTGAATCAGTTTCAATATGACGAACCACCGGCTTTCACCACCGAACCGCCACCGCAGCAGCGCTACCAGCCGCCTGTTTTTAACATGCTCAACAACCTCCCTGCAGCAGCGTAGCCGCAACTGAACGTTGTCCGTCAGCCTTGCTCACAGAGGAACCACCTATGCATACCGTTACGCAGCACCAGATAGCAGGCAGGTTGTGGTCTTCAGAGAAGACCACACAACCGGCAGATATACCGGGACGACAGGAAAAGATCATGTTGTTCGGCATACCGATGGCGCTGACAGCCCGCAACACAACCATTGCATTTCTACTGTTCGGCTGCGCCTGGACCGTTGCAGCCGGGCTGCTTGAACAGCAGTTCAGCCTGTCAACCCTGCCGCATATTGCTACCGGTATCGGCCTGCTTATCATCACCGCCATATCGCTCTATCTGCTGATCCGCCGCTTTGCCAAAAACAACGCCTCATCCCATGAGCTAATCATCAGGGCCTTTCATGCCTCTCCCAACGGCATTGCAGTGGTGCGGGATCATGACCGCCAGATCCTGCTGGTTAACCAACGCTTTGCCGGCATGACCGGCTATACGGTTGCCAGCATTGTTGGCCGTAGCGACAGCGACCTTAACCTTTGGGAAAACAGCGCAGAACGGCTGGACCTGATCCGGCAGATCCGTGACAACGGTGTTGTGCAGGGGCTTGAGGTCACCCTGCGGAAACAGGATGGGACACTGCTGAATGGTGCGGTTTCTGCCCACCGGATTCTGTTTGAAGGAGATTCCTGCACCATCATCTTTCTGGAAGATATCACCCTGCTGAAACAGGCGGCCCGCAAGGTGGAAGAGTTGACCCGCTATGACGCCATCACCGGGCTGCCCAACCAGAAACTGCTCAATGACCGGCTTAGTCAGCTGCTGGCCATCAGCAACCGTGAAGAACAGGCACTGTCCGTGCTGAAACTAGCCCTGGGGCGTTGTCCTGGCGCCATCAGTGCCCGGGCCAATGATGATTGCGATGAGCTGCTGCGCTGTGTGGCAGACCGTCTGCAGAGTGTTTTGCGCGAAACCGACAGTCTGGCAGTGCTGCAAAAGGGTGAATTTGGCATCCTGCTGCCAAAGACCGAGAGTGAACGGGATATTTTACCGGTCATCACCAAACTGCTTGATGCCCTCAATGAACCGATCAACCTGCATGACGCAGAGTTCCAACTGAACGTCCATATCGGTATCGCCATCTTTCCCAATGATGGCCGCACCGGTGAGGTGTTGTTGCAGCATGCCCATCTGGCACTGGCCCAGGCACAGGCCAAGTCGATTGGCGGGGAATGCGGCTTCAAGTTTTATTCAGAGGAGATGAACCAGGCGGTCAGTGAGCAGATGCAGATAGAGTCAAGCATCCTGCGGGGGATTCGGGCCGGGGAGTTTTTTGCCTGTTATCAGCCACTGTTCAGCCAGGATGGTAAAAAACTGGTCGGCATGGAGGCGTTGGCCCGCTGGCAGCACCCCACCCTGGGGCTGGTGGGGCCGGACAAGTTTATCCCGGTGGCCGAGGATAACGGTGCCATTGTGCAGCTGGGGGACCGGATGCTGGAGCTGGCCCTACAAAACTGCAAAGAGTGGCGAGAGCAGGGCTATCCCCATCTGACTGTGGCGGTTAATGTCTCGACCCGCCAGCTGAAGGACCGCCAGTTTGCCGAGCGGGTCACCCGTCAACTGCAGATGGTGGGGCTGCCACCTGATGCACTCTGTTGCGAACTGACTGAATCGCTGTTGATGGAACATTCCAATGAAAATACCGAGCAGATCTTCAGGCTGAAAGAGCTGGGGGTTAAACTGGCCATTGATGACTTTGGTACCGGTTACTCGTCCCTGACCTATCTGAAACATCTGCCGGTGGACCGCCTTAAGATTGACCGTTCCTTTGTGAAGGAACTGGACAGCAATCCCGATGACCGGGCGATTGTGGTTGCCATCATCGCCATGGCCCGCTCACTGCACCTCAAGGTTACTGCAGAAGGGGTGGAAACCGCCCACCAGCACCAACTGTTACAGGAGCTGGGCTGCGACACCATGCAGGGCTACTACTTTGGCAAACCGATGCCACGGGAAACCTTTGAAGATTTTTTACGGGAAGGCACACCACTGCTTGTTGGTGATCCAACCGACGTGAGTGCAGATCAGACAACCCAGGAGCTGCATCCCAGCCCTCCCCTGGCTGCCGCACCGGAAGAAGTTGATCGTTCACTGCAGACCGTTGCGGATATCACCCTGCATATCGAGCCACTGAGACCGGCAGACCGCCTGAATACTGCCCTGGAACGGTTTCAGACCGATAAACGGTTGCAGGTACTGCCGGTGGTGGACCAGCACCGGGTCGCCGGGGTGCTGAACCGCTCCGAGTTCATTGAAGAACAGATTGTGGGGCGGATCGGCTACGCCTTTCATATCAACCACTCCAAAAAGGTGCGTGACCTGATGCAACCGGTGCCGCTGGTGATTGAGTCCGACGCCAGCATTGAAGAAGCGGCCCAGGCGCTGCACGGCAACTTTAGCACCATGCGGCTGGAGAACATCTGCGTTGCCAAACGTGGCGTCTATCGAGGCATTCTGGATGTCCGCACCCTGGTGGAGGCGATCACCGCCCTGAACCTGAAGCTGGCCAAGGGAGCCAACCCGCTGACCGGTCTGCCGGGTAACGAGAGTATCCAGCGGGAAACCACCCGACGGCTGGAATCAGGCATGCCGTTTGACATCGCCTATATCGATATTGACCACTTCAAGCCGTACAACGACTTTTACGGTTTTGAGCGAGGCGACATGGTGATTCAGGTGGTGGGTGATATCCTGAAACAGTACGCCGATGACCTGCTGCAGGATCGACAGTCCAGAAACTTCTGCGGTCATATCGGCGGCGATGACTTCATCATCATCACCGGTCCCGGCCATGCCGTGGCCCTGTCACGGCAGATGATTGCGGAATTTGATGCCCGACTGCCCCTGCTGCATGGCGCAAGTGACTATGCCAAAGGTTGCTACACCTCTTTTAATCGCAAAGGAGAACTGGAGACCTTTAACCTGCTTTCTCTTTCTGTAGCGACAATCAGCACCGCCAACCTGCAGATCGGTTCCTACGCGCAACTGGCCTCCATGGCCAGCGAGGTCAAAAAAACCGCCAAAAAAGTCAAGGGATCATCGGTGGTAATCAAGGACACTAACGAGGCCCCCCGCGTGATGCTTGGAGCACTGTCAGCAGATCAGTAGCTGGTTTAACGATCTTCCTGCCAAATCGTCGCATCCACTGGAATCTCTGAGCCAAACAGTGTACTCTTTGCAGGAAACAACATCTGGTAAAGAGGAAAACAACATGCCTTCTTACAACATCATCGAAATGGGATCACGCAAACGGATCGCCCTGGTGGCCCATGACCACAAAAAACGTGACCTGCTGGAGTGGGCCCGCTTTAACCGGGCCATTCTGGTGGAGCATGAGCTGTACGCCACCGGCACCACCGGTGCGCTACTCTGCGAAAAACTGGACCTCCCGGTCACCCGGCTGCAGAGCGGACCGTTGGGTGGTGATCAGCAGATCGGTGCCATGATCGCCCAGGGGGAGATTGACTTTGTGATCTTTTTCTGGGATCCGCTGGAGCCGCAGCCCCATGACCCGGATGTTAAAGCGCTCTTGAGGATAGCGGTGGTCTGGAATATTCCGGTGGCCTGTAACCGCGCAACGGCTGACTTTATGATCTCGTCATCCCTGATGCATGATCCCTACGACCGGATGATGCAGGACTATGAAGAGTACAAACAACGTTTAAAGAATGTGGCCTGACACCCATGATAGAAACTATTACCGTCCACTCCTGGGATGAACTTCAGCAAGCCCTGTTTAGCGATTCATGGAACGAAGAGCTGGGCCGGTACCGTTCCCGCTTTGCCTTTCGGGGGCTGTCCGATGTTGACTACCGCCTTGAAACCACCCTGATGCGGCTGGGCGGCCAATACGCAGAGCTGGAACACCACCTGATGCGTAATTTCAAAAAATACGCCCACCAACGGGTGGTAGAGCGTGACTCCATCTGGCACTGGTTATCAGTGGCGCAGCACTATGGCCTGCCCACCCGCCTGCTGGACTGGACCTATTCGCCCTTCATCGCCATGCACTTTGCCACGGCCAATATTGAAAAGAGTGATCTTGACGGGGTGGTCTGGGCCGTCAACTACGTCAAGGCGCACCAGCTTTTGCCTGACGTATTACGTCATAAACTTGAGCAGGAAGGGGCTAACGTACTGACGGTAGAGATGTTATCTGAAGTGATTAAATCGTTGCCTGAGCTGGATGCCATTACCCAGGATGATGTTGCCGTATTTTTTGAACCACCCTCCATTGATGACCGGATCGTCAACCAGTTTGCCTTCTGCTCAGTCATGACCACACCCGGTATGGCACTGGATGACTGGCTGGAGCAACATCCAGACACCGGTCGCAAGATCATCATTCCGGCTGCTTTGAAGTGGGAAATCCGCGACAAGCTTGACCAGGCCAACGTTACAGAAAGGGTGTTGTTTCCCGGCCTGGACGGCCTCAGCCGCTGGCTTAAGCGCCACTACAGTCCGCGGTAACTACGCTCAGACAGTTCGAATTGCCGCCAGCAGATCAGGCGAAAGCCCATTGCGACTGCAATACTGATCCTCAAGATCTTCTATATAAAACAGATCCAAGCCTGATTTTTTGATAAAATCCTGCCGCAGAATACCATTGCCTCGCACCACCTGCGGCAGGATGGCGTTGGAATAGATCGCTTCCAGCTTCACCAGTTCAAAGGCCTTCTGAAACAGCTCATCCGGTATATCACCCTCAACAGCGTGGCGCTGACGCAGTTCAATGGTAGTAACCCGCCGGATCACCTCCCGCCCTTGCGGCGTGCTCATGGCGGCCTGATTCAGCCTGGACTGTTCAGCAACAATCTCAGTCAGTACCATGAACAACCGTTCTTCCTTTTCAAGCAGTTGGAGCCGGGTGATGATCCCCTGCACTGCCTGCAGATCAAAAAACTTCATATCATTTTTCTGAGTTTTGACGGTCTGAATCTTGGCCAGGCCATCCACCAGCAGCTTGACTCTGCGGCGCCCATAGCTGTCCAACAGCGGACTCTTGAGCAGGTCTTCCACCATCAGGCGGCTGAACAGACCGACCTCAATTGTTTCAAACCACTCCATGTCATGCTTCAACTCCACCAGCAGTTCAAACGTAAGCTGGGCACTGCCCATAAAGGCCAGATGGTTCAGGTGACCGGTGGCCAGTTCAAGCCGGTGAAAGTAATCTGTCAGCAGGTTGAAACGTTTTTTAACCACTGCCGGGGCACCGTCCCGGATCTGTTCATCCAGCTGTTTACCCAGTTCAAACAGCAGCGCATCAAAGGTGGAGTCTCCTGCGGCAAAGGCACGTTTACGGGCACAGAGCAGTTGCATCACCTGCAGCCGCGACAGGTTGGTCGAACCTGGCCCGTCCAGCAGCACCAACTGCTTCAACAGTTCCTGCGCCTCTTCAGGGGAAAGCTGATTGGGGGGGTGTGTCATGATGGCAACCTCATGGTGTTGAGCTGCCAGAATAGGCTCAATTTTACCCTTTGTGTGTCACAATCCGGCAACAACTGCAGACCCTGATTCCAACCTTTTGACCATCCTTGTCAGCAACAGATACACCAGCAGTGCCACAGGCGGGACCGTGATCAACCAGGCCAGCAACGCCTTAAATGACGACCAGAGCAGCAATGATAAGGCACTGAAAACGCCTGCGTGATGGACGGTTAGCAGTTGATCAGGTGCAACGCTCGGCCCCCAGAGAATAAGCAGCATACCAAGCTTACAGAACGGCACCAGCAGCGCCAGCTGCACCGGATAGAGCAGGTAGTTGATTGACTGCAGCACCAGATGATTGAGCCTGAAGCGCTGGCCCAGCCACAGACAGAGCAGTGATGTACCCCAGATCAGCGGCAACAGCCCCATGGCACCACCGATACAAACGGTCAGCACCATACTCCGCGGTGAAAGGCCACTGCCAGCTATCAGCTTCAGGCGTTGGGTAATTTGTTTGAATATCCGTTGAACCAGAACCCTGTGCTCCGTATCAGATCCGGTCATGGTGAATATGAAAACTGAGGGTGGCTCCGGTAACGGTGCTGCGGCCAGTGTAATAGAAGATCACGCACCAGATCCCCTGCAGGAACAGGATCAGGGCCGGACTCCAGAGTGTTTTCAAGCCTGTCGTAAGCTGGGCTGGTGCGCTTGCATCCCCCCCTAGCAGCCAGACCATGGCAAAGGCATACAGCACACCGATCACCCCCATGACCTGATAGGCGGAGATCCTGCCTGCGCCGCGATAGTCAGCCCGCATCGTCTCTGAAAAAGAGCGCCAGCCCTGGGTAACCGTGGTGGCCAGCAGGAAGGCCGCAGCATGGTGGGAGGCGAGAAACAGCAGCATAGCCAGCAGACCGCAAGCGGTATAGAGCACAGCGGTTAGTGCCTGGACCGGAATAACCTCAACCCCCTCCATCTCCCCCGCATAGACAACCTTCTTGGTACTGCCAAAAAAAATGAAACCACGACCACGAAAGAGGCGTGACAGCAAGCCAGTCCCTGGCTCTACCGGCCTACCATAGCAGCAGCCAAAGCTGATGCAGGCCAGCCGCCCCAGTCCCTCACCAAAGGCATAGGCGATCGCAATGGCGGCATAGGCCGCCATGACCGGAATCTGGAAGCCCAGCTGCGGACCAACCAGTCGGTTCAGCAGGCTGATCAGCAACGGGGTAATGATGATCCCCACAAAAACCGCTCCGCCAACGGTAAAGGTGTGAGCTTTTTTCTCTACAATCCGCGCCACCAGCCGTGAGGCCGGTACACAGCAGCAAAGCATGGCAACTGCCAGGATGGCGGTTGTGAGGGGAGGCACACCCACCGATCCCAGCAGCACCAGCAGCACCGCCACAGCCACCAGATAGGCGTTGGCGGTCAGAAGACCGTACCAGGTGAAGTTGATCCCCTGCCAGCCTCCCAGCTCATTTTTACGCTCCGGCACAGTTGCAAAGATCTGCCAGCGTTCAGCCGGTAAAAAACGAAAACCCCACCAGAGATAGACGGCAAGCAGGAATGTTGCGATCAGCAGGAACAGGGCTGCAGACATGGATTCTCCCCAAACGTGGAATAACCGGCCTCCGTCCTGGGACCGGGCTGCAGGATGGTGCTGTAGGTGTCTGATGCGTGTGGTGCCTTTGCCAGCACAAAACTCCGGGCATTCTCTCCCATCAGAGAAAGAATCAGGCGATTGGTAGTCATACTGCGGATTGCGCCGGTCAGTTCATCCTGGTTGCCAGCACTGAACACCATGCCGGTCTCGCCACCAACCATCAACTCACGGGGACCTCCGGCATCGGAGACGATCACCGGCAGCCCCGAAGCCTGGGCCTCCAGTACCACGTTGCCGAAGGTGTCGGTGGCGCTGGGGAAGACGAACAGATCTGCCGAGGCATAGGCCTGCTGCAGCTCTTCGCCCTGCAAATAGCCGGTGAACAGAGCAGGATATCCGGCAAGGGACTGCTCCATCTCTGTGCGATAGGGACCGTCGCCAACCACTGCCAGACACAGCTCCGCCCCTTCATCAATCAGCCTGCAAAAGCTCTCAACCAGCAGATCCAGAGCCTTTTCCCGTGAGACCCGCCCCACATAGAGCAGGGTGGTCCTGCCGCTGAGGCCACGCTCAAGCCAGAAACGCTCAATCCGTTTGTCAGGCGAAAACTGTTCCGTATCGACCCAGCGCGGCAGCGGCTTCATCTTCTCCAGCGGCAGACCGTGGGAGAACAGCTGTTCCCGCGTGCTGGCTGAAGGCACCATGACTTCTTCCATCTGGTTGTAGAACCAGATCATATAGTTCCAGGCAACCTGTTCCAGGAATTCGTCATCGGTAAGGCTGCGCACGTACTGAGGAATTTCAGTATGATAGGTGCCGGCAACCGGAATATTCATCAGCCGTGCAATCAACAGCCCCAACAGGCCAACCGTACCGGGAGTGCTGACATGGATACGGGTAATTCCCTCTTTCTCGATGTAATTCAGCACATCCAGAATCGGCGGGAAGCTGAGCTTCAGTTCAGGGTATTCCGGCAGCACAAAGTCGCCCACCGCCTGGAACTGTTTCACCCCTGCAGGTGCGGCCTGACTGTCATCGCCGGAGGTAATCACGGTCAGGCTGATGCCCCGTTCCTGTGCAGTCTTGATCAGACGCCGGATCGTCATGGCCACGCCGTTAATCTCATCCAGGGTATCGGTAAACAGGGCGATCTTCTCCTCTGCAGGCGAAAACGGGATCTCCGGCAGCCGTTCCGCTATCTCGCGAATCAGTTCCTTGCCTTTATGCTGATGGTGAAAGGCCAGGTAGTAGGGAGAAATCAGCAGATGCACCAGACCGATGGTGCCTGCGGTGTTGAGATAATCAAAAAAACCGGCCTGCATGGAGAGCGACATGAAGCGGTTGGTGTACTGATACAGGATCCGGTTTGCCAACCGGCTGGTAACCATGAAGATCTTCCGGTTCAGGTCAGCCCCCTTGATACCTTCCAGAAAGTCGGCATCGTTGAGCAACTGCCGGGCCTCACTGTCCAGCAGCTCTTCAAAATTAAGTTCCCGGGCTGAACGTTTTTCCGGCAGGTTTTTCAGGACGAACAGCCTGATTTTTTCCACAAAGGAACCTTTGTCCGTGCCCAGATTGAAAAAACGGTCCAACAGGGCGCTGACAAAGGGGGTGGCGCTCCGCCTGCGCTCACCAAAGCGCTCTCGGTAGAAGCTGTGGGCCACACCATAGAGGCTGTGGGCCATGGTCAGCGGCCCGCCATGTTCCCCTTCTGCCCAGGTTTTGCCTTCCCGGACCGCATCAAGGAAGGCATCAAGATCCTCGCCGTGGTGACTGCAGGTATGGGCCCGGGCAATGAACAGGCCTCCGTGGTCGTCAGAGCCTCCCACCACCCCCTTACGGTGCGGTTCGTCACCCAACGGGGTCAGATTGTGTTTATCGGCCAACCGCTCGATCAACGCCTGGGTCAGGCTTCCCACCAATGTCGCGGTAAAGTTGTTGAACCGGCTGGCTCGACAGCCATTCCGGATCTCAAAGGTGGTGAAGAGCAGCAGGCTTTTTTCAATGATCTCGATGGTCAGTTTGTCGTTCTGGGCATAAAGCGGATGAGCCAGAAAGTGGGCGATCCGCTCCTGATTGAGATAGGCAACCAGCTCATAGACATTTTTGCGCAAACGCATGATCTCGCCAAATTGAGCCTCGGAGATATGCAGCACCACCACATGAGCCTTGCAATCATTTTCAGGAAAGTGGGTGGTGATCTCAGCACTGATAAAGGTGTTGGGCAGATGGGCGATCTCCAGCGCCCCGCCGATGGCGTTGTGGTCCGTAATGGTGACATAGTCCATCCCCCGCGCCATGGCGGTCTGATAGAGCTGCCGGGGCGAGGTATAGCTCTCCGGGCAGTTGAATTTACGCATGGCCCAGTAGGTAGGCTTGTTTGAATAGCTGGAATGGACGTGCAGGTCTGCTTTATAGGTCTTCATGGCGGTTGCCTCTCACTGATTACGACGGCTATGGTTTGACTGAACAGAGCACAGTGCTGCTGATTCGCATCCTAACAGCCTACTGTTACGTTCAGGTTAAGGTGGTGCAATAATCGCATGGCATCCTGATTAGGTATGGGTAAACGCACTTCCCAGCCCCAGGGTCCGGCGAATATCCCACAGCTTCATAAACAGGGGATCAAAACGTTCATGGCGAACCTGTTCCTCTTCCCGTTGCCAGAAGAAAAGCCCGGCTACCGGGTACAGGTAACCAAAAGGATAGGCCGTCAGGCTGGACCGTTGCCGGGCCAGCAGCTCCACTGGATAGCGGTACTGCAGCTCGCGCTGCCGCACCTGCTGCAGTGCATTCTGGCGCACCAGTCCGGCCTGCAACAGCAGCCGGTCTGACTCCTGCTGTCCCCCCAGCGCGTCTCGATGCTTTACCGTCAGAGCCTGCAGGGTCAAGCTGCGGTGACGTGCCCGCAAGGCGGTCATCTGCAAGGCATCACGAAGTTCCTGCGCCAGCGCAAGCGGTCCTTCGGAAATGCTGTTGTTCCGGCGCAGGAGGCTGATCCGGGCAGTCAAGCTGTTCGTGACCACCTCCATCTCTTCGGCATAGCGCCTCAGACCTGCCACCGGTCCGTTGAGCAGCGCCACAGATGCCGTATCGTCGGCATCGTGCAGCAGCCAGCGGTATGAAAACTCCGGCGCAGGCTGAAACGGCAGGTCAAAGGGGGCGGGCAGCTCTGAAAAGGGGGTGGCTGCCGCCAGATACCGCAGCAGTTCCTGCTGTTTGAGAAAACGGTTCTGCAGCTGCAACGCCCGTTGCCACTGTCTGTTCAGATCCCGATCCGGCAGCAGTTCGGCCAGACGGGAGAGCGGAGATGTGCCCCGCAACCGGCCGTTGTCGCGGTACTGCCAGGACCAGCGGGCAATACTCCAGTCCACCAGCCAGTAGCCCCATTCCCAGCCGGTACTGAACGTCAGATGTCCATGCAGGCCCAGCTTTTCCATCACCCGGATATCATCCCAGCGGCTGTCCAGATACGGCAACAGCAGCAGCGGCACAGAACTGTCAAAGCCGACCCAGTAGGAGGATTCCGGCCAGTACCAGGTCTGGCGCACGGCCACCTCCGCCTTGGCTGCCTCAAGCATGAAACACTGGTTGCGATTACCATAGACCGGCGCCTTGTCTTCCGATGCCGAGTAGCACATCACCGTATGGATCAGGATACCGCTTGCCGGATGCAGGGGACGCCGCACCTTTTCCTCTTTCCTGCCTCTGATGACGTGGGTGGCGTAGAGCAGGGGGCGTCCGTACTGCCGCTCCACCAACTGCTCAAGATGTCGCTGGGCGCTGGGCAACAGCCTGCTGATCAAAGGCAGGTGCTCACCCATCATCGATTCAAGCGTGATAAAGTCCCAAGGTGCCTGGAACAACCAGTCCAGGGTCTGCTCAACCTGACGGCGATGGGTGGGGAGCGGCTTCAACAGGGTTATTGCCTGAAAGGCCTGTTGCTGCAGCATAGCCAGCGAAATCTCAACCCCGCAATGGATGCCACGGCCATGGGCATAGGCAACGATCCGGCGGGCATGGGCAGGCCAGGCAGTACGGTCTACCTCCCGCAGCAGAAAGAACTGAAAGCTGTTCTGGCCATTGCGGGCCAGCCAGTCAAGATAGGCGATAACATCCTCAAAGCCGCCCGGATACAGCGGATCATGCAGTTGTTCCGTCAACTCCATCGGGTGTAGGGTATGCAGATGAAAGCCCTGATGCCGGAAACGTGGCTGCCCGGAAAAACTGAACACCGCTGGCAGCGGCCAGGTACGGTAGCGCGGGAAAATAGTCTGACGCGGATGTACAAACCTGATCTTAAGCTGTTCCTGCAGCAGGCCGTAGAGACCGGCGCTGACCCCTTCCGGGCTGGTGGCGTGCAGGAGCAGGACAGTCCGCGTTCCCTTGCGGCTGGAACGCCAGTGATAGGACTGATCCGGCACGCTCCCCGCTGCCGCCGGTGGTATCCGGTCAGGTAACTGCAGGATCACCGCGCCATCACGATTTAGGGTCACTTCTGACTGAGGAAATACGCGCTGCAGCAGTTGCAGCGTATCATCCACAGCGTTTTTTGCAGGTGCTGAGGCCAACAGTTGGGACGATGCGTGGATCGAGATGGTCAGCCGGGAGGCAGCGCCTGCTGCTGTACTGAAAAACAGCAGCAGGCATGGCAACAAGAGATGCAGGACAACGGAACACAGCGACCGGGATATACCAGACAGGCTGACAGAGTGGTAAGTACTGCGTAGCGTTCTCAGCAGTATTTTTAGCACTTTGTTGCTAAAAGTGAGCGCACCCTGATATCGGTCTCCACCAGCGGTTTGGTAAAGCCCTGGCTGAAACGGCTGGCCACACCACAGCGGCCCTGATTCTGCAGCAGGTCTGCGGCAAAACGGACCCTGTTGGGCTGGAAAAGCAGGATATCGGTGCTGCTGCCGGGGCGGTAGAGACTCTTGGGCTGTCCCTTTTCCAGAAACATGCCGACCGTGACCTGACGGGGCTCATCGTAGCCCTGGTGGCTGTAGGCCTGCACGATATCACCGATCATTAATGCCACCACCTCCACCATCGCCACCAAACCGACCTGACTGCCACCTTCAACATCGGTGTCGATCAGGGTTACCACCCGCTTGTTCTTGGAATAGGGAGTGACCATGCTGACCACGGCAGTGGGATTGCAGCAGTGGTAGGCACCGTCAATGCTGTAGAAGTCAACCACCCGCCCGCTGACCGGGGCATGGTTGTAGTGGTACTTGTCCGGGGTCAGGCGAAAAACGGCAAAATCACCGTTTACAAAGCGATGGCGCCAAAAGCTGCGCTCAGGCCCGATCAGCTCTTCAAAGCTGAAAAACTTATCTTTCAGAAAGAACAGGTCCGTTTCCTGCAGCGATCCGACAATCACCCGTGCATCAGCCGGAGAGACCACTGCAGCAGGATCATCGGGCAGTGGGCGGCACTGTTCGTACCTGATCCTGCGTTCAAAGACCTTGCGGGCAGTGTCCAGCTGTTCCGGCGGATCAAGGCATTCACTCAGATCAATGCCGCAGCGGGCAGCAAAGCTCTGACGATTCAAGAGCGGACGATCAAAATTGACCGCCCCGAGAATACGGGATGACCAGCTGCTGGTCAGCAAACGGAACAGCCCACTGCTGTTTTCACGGACCTGATGGTAGAGTAGCTGCACCATCCGGTCACCCAGCAGTTGTTCGGTCATCACTGCACCGCTATCCCGCTCGATATACTGGTGCTGCAGCATCCTGTTCGCTCCTTCTGGTCATTGACTGTTGCTGATCATGATGCACTTTTACCAGCAGCAGATTCATCAACCGTTGCAGGGTCGGGATATCAGCCTGTTCCTGCAGGATATCCTGTCTGATCTGCGTCATACACTGATCAGCACTCTGCCCCTGCAGGGTCAGCAACAACGCCTTACGCAGCGGTTCATCCAACTCTGCAGCCTGCTGATCAAGCAGACAGCATTCCCCCTGCAGCAGGTCAAAGGCCTCGGCGGTTTGCTGTCGACGCAGGGTAGTACGATAGTACTCTTCTGCACCGCTGTTAAAATCACGGGCCTCAGTGTTCAGGGCGGATCTGCCGCCCAGCTGTTTAAGAATGCCGCCCGTCAGTCGGCCGCTGGCAGCGTACTGCTCCGGTTCTCTCAGCCGACATGCAAGATCTGCAATGGTATCCTGCAGCCCCATCTGCTCGATCAGATCGGCAGCATCCTCTCGCAGAGTTTGCAGCAGCGCCAGCCGGTATTCATGGATCTGGACCCGCAGATAGCCTGGATAGCGCTTGCTGGGACGCACCCCCTGGGTTTTGCTGATGATCCGGTGCAGAAAACTGTTGGCAGTATCCTTGCGAACAAAGAAGGTGGGCAGGCCGATGGCTGCCCCAAAGAAGATCTGACGCCGCTCACTCTCCAGAGACGGATCATCCGGTATGCTACGGTGATCAACCCCTTGTGCCATATACTTGTAGGCCAGAGCCGTGATCAGGGTCTGCAGGTCTGCTGCCCGACCCATATCACCACTAAAGGACTGGAACAGGCTGTAGTGACGGCCTTCAAAGCCGGAAAATCCCATTTTGGCAAATTCACGCTGTTTGTAGAGCAGGTAGACCGACATCTGCTCATCAAAGACCCCCATATCAGCCAGATCACGCCGCAGCAGATCGGTGTTGCCCGGCTGGCCATTCAGGGCTGGACTGCGATCGGTTGAAAGCAGGCAGACCAGATAATCCACCAGACGATAATCCGGCACAAAATCCCCTTTCAGACCAAAAGCCCGACTGATGAACGAATCCAGGGCCGGAGGACCAAACGGTGTGACCGATTGTCCAAAGATAGAGATATCTGCCTTCTTGCGCCAGCGCCGCCACAACATCCGCAGGTGGGTGTAGTCCAGTTCGTGGGGCAGGAATCCCAGCGCCTTTTCAGGGTGGAAATCACTGAAGGCCAGACGGAACGGGGCAGCGGTGTAGGAACCGACAAACAGCGGCAGAAAATGCTCGCAGATCTTGATGGTCAGATCACCCAGCAGCTTTTCGTGGACCGCCTTGAAGCCTGATCCACTGTCCTGCAGGGCCGCAGTCAGCCTGCGGCTGCCGATGCTGATATGGGTGCCGTTGTTGGCCAGGCTGACATTGGATACATTGGGCAGCACCACCAGGTTGTTAAGGATGATCCCGGCATCCTTCAGCTTGGCCACGGCATTCAGCTGACTGCGGGACAGGACCTGATGGCAGAGCTGCATGTAGCGGAACTTGTCCTCACCCTTGTCCCATCCGGACAGACAGGGGCTCATGAACAGCTCACGATAGAAACTGTCCGGGATATGGTCGTTCAGCTCCTTCTGACGCACCGGCGGATGGGGGGCAAAATAGGCCATGGCCTGCTGGCCATGTTCGGTAAGACCAAAGGCCTGATTGGCATACTGGAGCAACAGTTGGGTCATCAGAAAGCGGATGGCGGTTTCCCGGGCAATGGCCGCACCCATGCCGTTCTGCGGGGCCAGGGAGACCACATTGAAGGAAAACGTCTCCGGCGAGGTATTGTCATTCAGGTAATGCCCCAGCAAACGGATGCCGGTCTGCCTGATCAGATCGGGCAGAATCTGCTGAGATCCGATCAGGTCGGCCAGGGCCAGCTTGATCAGATAACTGATCGGCAGACGCAGCATGACCGTACCATCTGCAGCATGAAAGAAGAAACGTGCCGAATCAGCCCGCTGCCCTGCGGCCGGGTTCTGTTTGTCGGCCAGCAGATCCTGGTCGAGCACCTGGCGGGCATAGGCTGAAAGCCGTTTAAGGGGAAAACGAACCCAGCTATTTTCCCAGACATTGCTGCTGTTATCTGCCAAAAATCGTTCCAGATCAGCCACCACCCGTTGGGAGGTCTCGCCAGATGCGGCTCGCTTCAGCATATTGGCAAAGTAGTTTGACTGCTCAATAATCAACGGCAGGTCAACATGTCGCTTGTCTCCGGCCACCACCGCCTGCAGTTCACTTTCAGATCCGGCTGTCACATCCCCCACAGAAAAAGGGAGCGTGGCTGTGATGGTTTCCGGGCGGTCCAGACAGACACCGGCCAATGAAAGGGCCTGAGCTATACCGGTCTGTTGATGCTTGTGTTCTCTGCTGATTGTCGTAAACCACGGGCGTGACAATTCCGGCATGGGGGCCTCATCTACTCTGAAAGGATGACATGCGGTAACCGTACCCTTTCAGTATGTCGGAACTGCTGGCAACAGGTGACAATCTGGTGAATTTTCAACCATTCGCCACAACAGATAAGATTATTTTAAACAACCTATTTCAAAGTGACAGACACCTGTCACCGAAGTCTGCTATAGCTATTCGTTAAAATCAGGATAACTCCCCTACAGCTACGTCTAAAAGTCTGCACCTCCAAAGGACAACGCCCTTTTTATGTACAAGTATGCCAATAAAATCGATGCACTCACTGCCATACTGAAACGGCTTGATACCGGAGAGCAACTGAACCCGGAGCAGCTGGCCCAGGATTTTCATGTCGGGGTACGCACCATCTACCGTTATCTGAACCACCTACAGGCAGCCGGGTATCCGATCTACTTTGACAAGGGAGACAAAAGCTACCGCTTTCTGAATAATTTCAGGCTGTCCCAACTCAAATCAGGTGGCAGTGACGAGGCGTTTGCGCTACATCCGATTAACAACATGAGCGGGGTGGCCATTGCCACCTTCCGTACCACCGGCGAATGTATCCATAAAAATATGGCCATGGTCCGTCTGATGGGCTGTCCAAACTGGGACGGCTGCAGGGGCAATTTCAGACAGGTTGACTGGTGGCGGGATTCTGGTCTGCTTGCCATGGCAGACGAGGTGATTGAGACAGGGCGGGAGATTCGTCGCGACATTACCGTGACCATTGACAAGCGTGAACGCTGGATACAGGCCCACCTGACCCTGGTGAAACAGGACAAAGGCACCTATCTGGTGTTTCTGGCCCAGGATCTTTCGCCCCGCATGCATAAAGAGATACAGGTCGCCCGTTTCTTTGCCGCCATGAACCAATCACCCAACCTGATTCTGGTCACTGACACCCAGGGCACCATAGAGCATGTCAGCGAACGGGCGGAAGAGATGACCGGCTATACTGCCGAAGAACTTGTGGGTGCCAACCCCAGGATTCTCAAATCCGGCCAGACCCCCCCTGAGCTGTATCACAGCATCTGGAGCACCATCAGCCGGGGATATGCCTGGAGCGGCGAGCTGCTTAACCGCAAAAAGGACGGTGAGTGCTACTGGCAACACCTCCATATTGCACCGATCCGCAACCACCACAACGGCATCTCCCGTTATGTAGGGGTCATGGAAGACATCTCCCGCCAAAAGAGGCTGGAAGAAGAGATCTACGCCTACGCCATAAATGATAGAATTACCGGTCTGTATAACCGTAAAATTCTGCTGGAACTGGGAAATCGTGACATTGCCGCAGCTCTGCGTTACGGGCGATCCATGACCTTGTTGATTGTGGATATTGACCACTTTAAAGAGGTTAATGACCGTTTCGGTTATCCGGCCGGCAACCAGTACATGCAGCAACTGGCCGAGATCTGCCGTGCTTCGGTGCGTACCACAGACCTGATCGGCCGGATCGGAAAAGACTCTTTCGCCATCCTGCTGACAGAGTCGACACTTTCCGATGCACTGCAGGTAGCTGAACGAATACGGGAAAAAGCCGGGCAAATAGCTATTCCTGCGGCTGAAGGGACGCTTACCTGCACGGTGAGCATTGGAGGCACCGCTCTTGCTGCACATCACCAGAACATGGAGCAACTGGTACTGGAGTGTGAGGGGCTGCTTCAGAATTTTCAGGCCCAACAGCTGACAAACGCCTGCTTCGGCTTTGGCGAGGTACTGGCGTTGTAATGGCAAGTTCTTCCCGTTACAGGACCAATCAGCACTGGCTGGCACTCTTTGTTGCCCTTGCCCTGCTTGGCAGTATTGTTGCCTACAACCTGGTTTCCATGCGTCAACGGCTAATCAGCCAGGAACACCAACGACTGACAGTCCAGGCCAGGGTAATCGACAAAAACATCGAACGGCAACTTGAGGTAACCAGTCTGGCTCTGGAGGGGGTTATTGAGGATCTGCCGACACTGTATTCATCCCAAAACCCCACACATGCCAACAAGCGTTTAAGCATACTTGCCGATGCCATGCCCGGCATACATACCCTGTTTGTTACTGATGCAACAGGCACCATTCTGGCTGCCAACCGGCCAGTTCTAATCGGCAGACAGATTGCCGACAGGCACTATTTTACGGAACCACGTCAACAGTACAATCCTGATACCCTCTACATATCCCCTCCGTTTAAACTGGCATCAAATGGGTATGTCTTTAATATCACCAAAACGATCTCCGGTCCTGATGGTCGCTTCAACGGTATTGTCACTGCCGAGGTTGATCCCGACTATTTTGCAACAATTCTGGAATCAACCCGCTATGCCCCGGATATGTGTAACACCATCAACCATGGCGACGGCCTCCGATTCATGACCGTACCGTATCTTGAAGGGCAGGCTGGCAAAAATCTGGCTGTACCAGGTTCACTGTTTACCCGCCACATGGAGAGCGGCAAACCGGAAAACATCTTCACTGATACCGCTTATGCCACCGGTGAATACCGCATGGCCGCCCTGCTGACTCTGCAGCCTAAAGAGCTTAAGGTGGACAAGCCGCTGGTAATTCTCGTCAGCCGTAGTCCTGATGCAATTCTGAAAAGCTGGAAAAATGAAGCAATCTTTCAGGGGCTGCTGTTTCTGGTGGCCTGTATCGGCAGCATAGCCGGACTGTTTTTGCTGCACCGGCGACAGTCTCAATTTGAAAAACAGGCACAACGGGCAGAGGCAATGGTGCAGATCCGGTATGAATTGCTTGAATACGCCACCATGCACACGGCTGATGAACTGCTGCAGTACGCCCTTGATGAAGTCTGCCGGATCAGCAATAGCCCGATCGGATTCTATCACTTCGTTGACCCGGACCAGCAGACCCTGACCCTGCAGGCATGGTCAACCCGCACCCTACAGGAGTTCTGCAGGGCTGAAAGCCATGGTATGCACTACGGTGTTGAACAGGCCGGTGTCTGGGCCGACTGCATCCAGACCCGTGCACCGGCAATCCATAACGACTATGCCGGTCTGCCGCATAAAAAAGGATTCCCGACCGGCCATGCGCCGGTGGTTCGGGAACTGGTGGTGCCGGTGATCCGCGACGAACGGATTGTGGCGGTGCTGGGGGTGGGGAACAAGAGCAGCGACTACACCTTGAAGGACAGCGAAGAGGTACTCTATCTGGCTGATGTCACCTGGGAAATCATTGACAGCCGACGGTCACAGGAAGAGTTGAAACAGGCCAATGAGCTGCTGGCTAACCACGCCCGGATTGACTATCTGACCGGTATCTACAACCGCCGGATGTTTGATGGTCTGATGGATGCGGAAATCGCCCGTTCCTGCCGCTACAATTCTTCCCTGTCACTGATTATGATGGATATTGATTACTTCAAACAGGTGAACGACACCCTGGGGCATGCTGCCGGAGACCATGTGTTACAAAAGATAGCAGAACTGATTTCAGGCAGAATCAGAAATTATGATATCTTCAGCCGCTGGGGCGGTGAAGAGTTCGTCATCATGGCCCCCAAAAATGACCTGCTGAAAGCAACAGAGCTGGCGGAAATCCTCCGTGAGGCAATTGAGCTGTTTGACTTCGGCAATGGCCTGAGAATAACCGTCAGCTTCGGGGTAACGCAGTACTGTTCCGGTGAGCAACCGGAAGATTTTGTAGGTCGGGCCGATAGCGCCCTCTATCAGGCCAAGCGTAACGGCAGAAACCGGGTGGAAATTGCAGCAGCACCGGTTGTTTTATCCCAAAACTGTGCTACAGAAGAATTTGTACGGCTACCGCATATTGAGGTCACCTCATGAAACGTGGCATCAGTACCATAGGACTTCTGCTGTTCCTGATCTTCTGTCTGCAGGGGGGTGCCCTTACAGCCACCACCACTGCTGCACCGCCGGTCACCAAACCACTGATCGCCGTCATCCCCCCTGACCTTGCCCCCTATTATTTCCGTGACCCTGCCACTGGCAAGCCTGCCGGACTGGCCGTTGACATCACCAATGCCCTGGCCCGCCATGGTGGGTTTACCGTTGAATACCGCTTTGCCAAGGCGTGGGATGAGGTGGATCAGCTGGTGACAAACGGTCAGGCAGATCTGATT
>JAJTBI010000051.1 GCA_021286935.1 Geobacteraceae bacterium | reverse complement strand
GCGGACCGTAACCTTGTTGAACGGCATACTGATCCCGTAGCCAACGTCATCCCCCTTGTTGGTGGAAAGGGTCGGTTCAATCCGCCCGATCAGGATGGTGTTGGATTTGTAGCGATAGGTAAGGGAACGCAGGGACAGGAAGTTGTCATTCTTCATGGCCCGCTCCAGATCAGCTGCACGCAGTGAACCACGTCCCTCTGCCAGATCCTTTACGGTGAACCCCCGCTGAATCAGGGCATTATTAACCGCCTCGCTAAAGGCGTTGCTGTCGTCATAGGCTGTCCCTTTGCCGCCCAGATGTCGGGCAGGTACAAATACAGCCACCGTGCTGTGCAGGGCCAAGGGAGAAATTGCCTCTCTTGCCTGGGATGGCTCAACACAGGCCTTGACCCGGACCCGGACACGGTCACTGCCCTGCTGTTCATTGATGACCTGCAGACTGGTTACGACACCGCGGGCCTGGGTGCTGATCAGATCATCCAGCAGTACTGAATCAGTTACAATGGTTCTGCTTTTAAGCTCAACACCGGCAACCTGCTCAACCGCACTCCATTTGGCGCGGCCCAGCGCTTCCATTTTGGCTGATGGTAGATCCCCTCGCACCAGGGCAGCTTCTCCCTCTGTCTCGACGCAGACAGGCTTGGCTACAGCAGGAGTGGCCACCACGACTATAACCATCACAAGTAATGCCAGAGATTTCACTTGCTGCCCTCCTTTGAACTGAAGCTGCCTTTCACGGAATCCCGTACGGTTTCCCAGTTACGTCGCCACCAGCCCTTGCGTTCTCCGGTTTCAGACGGCTGGTTAGCAGAGCCTGGTCCGGCATGCTGGCTGCTGCGGACCATGGCGCCGCTGGCAATGGAACCGGTCACCGCTTCATTGATAATCCGTGCCGTTGAGGTGCGCTCCTTGACCTCCTGCAGCTCAATCTCCCCCAGATCAATGGTCTCAATATCAAGCACCTCACCGGTTTTGGGATGCTTGATCACCTTGCCCTCTTTAAAGACAATAAAGCGCGAACTGTTGTGGGTACCGGCCTGACTCCCGATATCAACAACCACTTTTCCGCCTTCGCGCTGTACCACGTAGCCTTGCAGCGGAAAGGCCAGAATGATCCGGTCAGTAATCTGGGAAACCATGCCGGACAGGTCTGTGGCACGCTGGGAGCGGATCTTTTCTGCAGCCAGTATGGTGCCGGTTTCCACATTCAACAGCCGGGCATTGATCTCAACGCTGTTATCCAGCTTGATCACCGTGCCGGAAACCACCGTCTGCACCCCCAGCACCCGTCCCAGCCGTGCCGTACTGTCCCGGTCAACCAGCCCGGAGGCGCCGATTTTCTGCTCATCGATAATCTTCTTCAGCAGCCGGCGTTCCACAATCTCAAACCGCCCTGCCTCCACCAGCCCGGTGGTCAGCCACTCAGCCACAATCTTGCCGACATCCTTGTCTTCAAAATTGCCTTCCGTCTGGAAGTCAAGCACCGCAACCTTGATCTTTTTAAAATCAGCCTGAGCAGGCAGGGGCAGGATAAGTGTGAACAGCATGCTGCTGAGCATCAGTAGGTATCGCACAGGATTCATCGGATTGCTCCTTATTCACTTTAGCAATCAAGTGGGCACTAAACCCAACCACCCCCAGCCCCTTAGTAAGGAGGGGAGTTAATTCCCCCTCCTATTTTAGGAGGGGTCAGGGGTGGTAAGGTGTCAGCTTGAATGCGACCTGGAATTGCCAGTGCATGGCTAGTTGAGCTGGTAGACTGAAAGATCCTTGTCATGGCCGATCACCAGCAGCGTCCCGTCCGGCGTCATTCCCATCAGATCCACCCGCTTTTCAGCCCGATAACGCCGCAGCTCACGGCCTGTCTCAGGGTCCCAGAGGATGATCAGGCCATCACCCCGGCGCCGTTCGCCGGTCACCAGTTTGTGCCCGTCGCGGCTGACCGCCAGATGCACAATCTGATCATCATGGCCGCCCAGAATGCGCAGTTGGGCGCCGCTTCTTGTATCCCAAAGAATGCCCTGCTTGTCGTCGCTGACGGAGACCAACCGCCTGCCATTGGCAACAAAGGTCAGCATACGGATATCTTTGGCGTGGCCGCTCAGACGACGTAGCAGTCTGCCGGAATTCGGTTCCCAGAGCGAGATGAGCTTGTCTTTGCCGCCAGTGGCCAGCAGATGCCCGTCAGGACTTAAGGCCACCGCCAGGACATCATCATCACTCTTGACCGTCCGGCTTCGGTTATTGGCAATATTCCAGATCCAGGACTCCTTGTTATCCAGGCCGATGGCCAGTTGCTGCCCGGAGCGAGAAAACTCGATGTCAGTGACTTTCTCTTTGACCTCAAGCGCCGCCACCTGCTGTTGGCGGCTGATGTTCCAGACCGTAACCCGCTTGTCTTTGCCTGCTGAGGCCAACAGCCTGCCATCATGACTGATATCAACGGCGGTCACCTCACCTTTGTGGGCCGGCAGCGTAAACAGCTGCTGCCTGGTTTTCAGGTCCCAGGCCATGATCCTGCCATCGTTGTCTCCGGCAGCAACCACCCTTCCGGTGGGGGAAACAGCCAGACTGGTCAGTGATTCCTTCTGGGCAGGGAAGGTCATAACCGAGATAAGACCAGCGATGATCTGCCCCTGTTCGGTTTGCCGCTTGCTGCGCTCAGCAGTCTCTCTTTCCCGCTTTTTACGTTCCTCTTCCTGCTTGCGGATCTCTTTATCGCGCTTTTCCTGGTCCTCCTGCTCCCGCTCCAGCCGTTTGCGCTCTTCATCCTGTTGCTGCTGCAGTTCATCCCGGCGCCGGGCCTCTTCAACAAAAACGCTGCTAACCTGCTGCCCCTCCTGAATACAGCCGCTGCAGTTCTCCGAGCTAATGGTTGCCAGCGCGGTCTTTTCCCGCACTTCG
Organism: Geobacteraceae bacterium; assembly: GCA_021286935.1. Taxonomy (GTDB): domain Bacteria; phylum Desulfobacterota; class Desulfuromonadia; order Geobacterales; family Pseudopelobacteraceae; genus Trichlorobacter. The sequence continues at coordinate 17,890 of JAJTBI010000051.1, read as the reverse complement.
CTAATCGTCAGGGTGCCCTTTTCAATCTGCTCAATGGAGAGCACTTCACCGGTCTTGGGATGGCGCAGTGGCTTCCCTTCCAGAAAGACGCTGAACTGCAGGCCCGGACTGACACCGGATTGCCGCCCCAGGTCAATCATTACCCGATTGCCAGTCCGTTGCACCACATACCCCTGCAGCGGAAAGTGCCGCACAATCCGGGTGGTGATCCGCCCGACCAGGTTCCGCAGGCTACTGGCTGAACCAGCCTTGATCCGGTCGGCCGTGACAATGGCGCCGGTCTCCACATTGATCAGCCGGACGTTCAGCTCAAAGGTGTTTTCGTAATGCTGGATGGTGCCGGTCACCACGGTTTTTACCCCCAGCAGACGCCCGATGCGTGAGGCACTGGCAGGATCAAGCAGCCCTGATACCCCCATTTTCTGCTCATCAACAATCTGTTGCAGCAGGCGACGCTCGATAATTTCAAACCGTCCGGTCTCCACCAGGCTGGTGGTCAGCCATTCTGCCGCAATCCGTCCGACACCGGCTGTTTCAAAGCTGCCCTGCTGCTGAAAATCAAGCACCGCAACCTTGATCTTACGGTATTCCGCAGCCGATACCGGCAGTGCCGATGCTGCCAGCAGCCAGAACAGTGCAATGATGCTTATCACGGTACGCATGGGAGAACCCTCCTCAGGCAAAGCGCCGGAAGCGATGGATGGCTTCAGGGATCGATTTTTCTTTGATATTGCCGAATGCCAGCCGCAGATAGTCTTCCAGACCTGGGCCGAAGACCTCCCCCGGCAAGGTCAGAATACCTGCATCAACTGCCAGCTTTTTAGCTATTTCACGGCCACTCCTGCCGGGGAAAGGGTGCTTGACCCAGGCAAAGAAACTGCCGCTGGCAGCCAGCCTGAAGCGGTTGCCCGGCAGGCTGAACTCCTCAGTAAACAGATTATGGCGGAAGGTCATCATCCGCCGGTTCATCTCTACCCACTGGTCAAGGTGGTCCAGCCCGTACTGCAGGGCCAACTGGGTAATACGGGGCTGGCAGACCGTCATGGTGTCCTGAATCTTCAGGGCCTGGCGGATCACCTCCGGCGCCGCAGCCAGCATCCCGGCCCGGTAGCCGGTCAGGGCATAGCTCTTGCCAAAGGACATGATCTGAATCAGGGTGCTGCCCCACTCCTGCATGGTAAAAAGATCATGGGGCATCCCTTCAATAAAATCGCTGTAGGTTTCATCCAGGATCAGGGCTACGCGGTGCTGTTGGGCCAGAAAATACAGTCGACGCAACAGATCAGGCGGGATGACGCTGCCGGTGGGGTTGCTGGGAGAGACCAGCAGGATCGCCCTGGTCCGTGGACTGATCAGTTTGGCAATGCTGTCCAGGTTGGGCAGCCCCTTTTCTTTTTCTTTGTACGGTGCGTAGACCGGCCTGATTCCCAGACTGGTCAAGGCCATCGGGTGGTCAAAATAGCAGGGTAGCTGGACAATTACCTCATCACCGGCATGGCAGAGGGTCAACATGGCCAGCCAGAAGGCGGCACTGGCCCCAACGGTCAGGCAGACCTGCTCCGGCCCGATCTTGGCGGCATAGCGGCGGCGATAACGGCGGCAAACCGCCTCCCGCACTTCGGCCAGCCCCTCATCAGGGCTGTAGCGGCTGGTCTGGAGATCAAGGGCTGACTGCTGGATATGGCTGATCAGCTCTGCAGGCGGGGCGTAGTCAGGCACTGCCTGACAGAGATCAATCAGTGGCGATGCATAGTCAGGGCGTTGGTTGGCCCACTCCCTGACCTCGCTGATCGGGGGTGGATGGACCGCTTTTACATGTTCATTCAGGGAAAAACGCATGATACAATCCGGCCCCTCTGTACAACACAGTATTCGCTGGTATAAAAGACGTTACAGGCTATATAGCACATCTTTAAAGGGAGGCAAATGCGTATGGGGCGAGCAACGCTGGCCTTTTGGTCGATAATTGTAGTCCTGCTTTGTGCTTCCGCTTTCTATGGCATTAACGCCGAAAAACAACGCCGTAGCGTGCAGAGTGCCAGTGGAAAGATCGAGAGCGGCGACCTGGTCCGGCTGGTCAAGGTGATCGATGGGGACAGTCTGGTTGCCGCACGGGAGGGCCAGCCACCGGTCACCATCAGGATCGTGGGGATCAAGTCCTTTGATGCCAAGGTGGAAAAGGATGTGGTCACCCCCTTTGCCCAGGCCGCCATGGAGACCATCCAGCGCAGCATGGCTGATCGACCGGTGCGGGTCCTGCTGGCCACCTCACCCAAGGACAAACATGGGCGCTATCTGGCCACCCTCTATGTTGATGATGAAGATATTGCGATCCGGTTGGTACGGCAGGGCTTGGCCCTGGTCTACACGGTCTACCCTTTTCCGGCCATGCAGAGTTATCTGCAGGAACAGGAACAGGCCCGGGCCGGACGACGCGGGCTCTGGTCAAACACGACCGCCACGGAGCGGGCGCTGGCGTTGATTCGTGAGTGGCGCAACCAGAACCAGTAATCCGGCTCCAACTCAAGGCGATAGCTTCGTTGGCTCGTCTGTGGCTCCTCAGCGTACTGCTGTGTACGCCTTCGTCGCCGAACTCCTCGCCGCCTTGTTCTCATCCTTGATTTGAAGCCGGAATGGAGGATTCAGTATATGTTTCAGGTCATTCAGTATTTCATGAAATCCATGGTCCGCAATCCGCCCGAATACTTGCGGGTACTGGTGTTGATGCTGGCGGTGCTACTCTATGGCACCACCGGTTTTCTCTATTTTGAGCTGCCAGCCAACCCGGATTTAAGCTGGGCTGACGGGCTTTGGTACACCATTGTCACCATTGCCACCGTGGGCTATGGCGATTTCTTTCCCAAGAGTTTTGGTGGCCGTTTTCTGGTGGGCTGGCCGATCATGGTCTTTGGTATCGGTCTGTTGGGCTATGCACTTTCCATGGTGGCTGCGGCGCTGGTCACCTCCAAGACAAAGGAGATCAAGGGGATGTCAACCTTTAAACTTTCCAATCATCTGGTGATATTTAATTTTGCAGGTCTGGCCAAGGTTGAACGGATCTTGCTGGAACTGGCACTGGACAAGGCAGTGGGGACCGGCATGCCGGTTGTTCTGGTGGATGAACAGCTGGATGAATTGCCGATTGAGCTACAGAAACGGGGCGTCCATTACGTGCGGGGCAACCCGACCCGTGATGAGACCCTGCAGCGGGCAGACATTGATCAGGCCCTGCATGCCGTTATTCTGACCCGTGACCCCACAGACCCGGCCTCGGACAACCTGAATGTGGCCATTGCCCTGGCCATTGAGGGACGCTGCAAGCAGGTTAACACCGTGGTTGAATGCATTGATCCGGCATCGGAAGAGCTGCTGCGCAAGGCCGGCTGCGACCGGATCGTCTGTACCAGCCGCTTTGATGCCCATTTTTTAAGTCAGGAGCTGTTGAATCCAGGGGTGCAAGAGGTACTGGGCGACCTGCTCAGTAGCGGCCAGGGACAGCAGATCTATCTGGTACCGATCAGCAATGCCGGATCTTTTGAATCATTTTCTCAACGTTGTCGTAGTAAAGGCCATATGCTGCTGGGTATCAGCTGCCCAGACGGCAAGGTGCGCATGAACCCGCCTTCAGAAACTGCTATCACAGCAGGCTGTAGACTGGTTACCATCGGGCCGTCACGGTTGGATGCAATCTAGTATCCGCCTCAGGTTGTTTAAAAACGTTATGAGGAAGCACGGCTACAAGGCGCACGGCGCGCAGCGACTGAGGCATAACGGATAGTTAGGAGAAGGAGCGAGCACCGCGCAACGCAGCAGACGGGCTCCGCAGTAGTTTTTAACAACCTGTTACAGCCTCCTGAAGGCCGATGCCTTGATAGCAGCCCAGATGATGCCACCGGGGGTAATATCCAACTCTCGCGCCGCATCCGGCACAATTTCAGCCACCAGTATGCCTCCTTTGCAATCCAGTTCAACACCGATCTTGCTGCCGGTCTCAAACAGGCTGCGGACCGTGCAGGGCAGCAGATTACGGGCACTGATGGCGTCGGGATGACGTTTGCAGAGAATAATATCCTTGGAAGACAACTCAAACATACCGCGCTCTGCCCCGGCATTGCTGGACAGCAGTAGCTCTCCCCCTGCCCAGGGATAGGCCAGCAGGCCCTGTTTTTCTTGAGGCACTCCCAGTTCCAGCAGGTTGATATAACCTGCCGGACTCTGCCCCATCCGCTGGCGCGCCAGCTCTTCCGGTGTCATAACCGCCGTCAGCGCCCCCTTTTCCAGCACCGCCACCTGGTCAGCCATCAGACGCATCTCCACCAGCGAGTGTGAAATAAACATAAACGGGATCTTGAACCGTTCCGAGACCAGCTTCAAGTAGGGGATGATCCGGTAGCGCAGGTCATCATCCAGGGCAGAAAGCGGCTCATCCATCAGCAACAGCCGGGGTGAGGCAAGAATTGCCCGCCCCAGAGCCACTCGCTGGCTCTGGCCGCCGGACAGCGTATCCGGCATCTGTCCCATCAGATCGCCTATTTCCAGGACTTCGGCCACCTCTGCCAGTTCTATCCTGCGCTCTGTTGCAGGACAACGCTGGTACCCATAGAGCAGATTCTTGCGAACCGTCAGGTGGGGAAACAGTGCATGTTGCTGGAATACCATAGCAATCCTGCGCTGGTCGGGGGCGACATTGACCCCGGCAGTACCGTCAAAGAGTGTTTTCCCATCCAGCAGGATACTGCCGCGGTCCGGCCTGGCAAGGCCCGCCAGCAGGTTGACCAGGGTTGATTTGCCACTGCCGGAAGGGCCAAAGACGCCGATCCGTTCACCGCTGACCTTCAGCTCTAGCTCAAGCTGAAAGTTGCCCTGCTGTTTAGCTGCCTGTAGCTGCAGTTCCATCTCAGGCCCCCTTTTTGTGCTGCAGTATGGTTTCATGCAGCATCAATACAGCCAGAGACAGCAGAATAGAAACAGCGCAGAGCGCCAGGGCAGTTCCTTCGCCACTTGGCGACGAGGCATAATCATAGATGGCCAGTGGCAGGGTCTGGGTTACCCCGGGCATGTTGCCGGCAATGATGATGGTAGCACCAAACTCACCCAGAGAGCGGGCGAAAAAAAGTGATGAACCGGCCATAATTCCTCTACGGGAAAGCGGCAGAATTACCGTCAGGATGATGTCCAGCGGCCCGGCTCCCAGACTACGGGCAGCCTGTACCAGATGCAGATCGATTCCCTCCATGGCCAGCCGGATTGAGCGAACCAGTAATGGAAAGCCCACCACCACCGAGGCGATAACCGCTGCCTTCCAGGTAAAGATGATCTTGATCCCCAGCAGATCCAGCAGCCTTCCCAATGCCCCCTGACTTCCCAACAACAACAGCAGCAGATAGCCCACCACCACCGGCGGCAGGGTTAGCGGCAGATTAAACAACAGTTCCAGCAGCAGTTTTCCCTTGAACCGGCCAAAGGCCAGCAGCCAAGCCGCCAGAAATCCCAGCGGCAGGGCTACCAGCGTTGCCACGACACCTACCCTGGCGGAAAGTAGAATCGCCTGGATATCTGTTGGAGCAAACTGCATTAACGCACCTCAAACCCATGCTTTGTCAGCACCGCTTTGGCCTCTGCAGAGGCCAGGAATTTGATGAATGCCGCTGCCTCAGGTTTTTTCGAACCTGCCACCGTCAATACCATTGGGTAGGTCACCCGATCATGCAGATTTTCCGGCACCACATACAGGATCTTGGCATGTTTGGAAAGCAGCAGTGCATCGGTCTTGTAGACAAAAGCGGCATCCACCTCACCCCGATCAGCATACAGCAGGCATTCACGTACATCCTTGGCCAGTACCAGCTTCTTCTCTACCTGCTTATCAATACCTGATTTCTTAAAGGCAGCCATGGCATACTCGCCAGCTGGCACGCTCTTGGGACTGCCAATGGCGATCCGGTTTAATTTCACCAGATCCTGCATGCTGGCAATCTTCAGCCCGGGCTTGCCTGCTACCACCAGCTGGTTGTAGGCAAACAGACCGGCACTTTTCTCATCGGCAAGTTTCTTTTTGATCAGGTACTCCACCCACTCGTTGTTGGCAGCAAAGAACAGATCCACCGGGGCACCTGACTCAATCTGCTTGGCCAGTGCACCTGATGCTCCAAAATTCTTTTTGAAGCTAACACCGGGGGTGCGTTTCTGGAACAGGTCAGACAGCTCAGTCACCGATTCCCGCAGGCTGGCAGCCACAGAAAGACTGATTTCACCGGCCAGGGCCGGTATTGCAAGGAACACCATCAAAACTGCGGCAACAATGCTACGGCTCATCATCTGCATTTTTTATTCTCCTCTCAGGCTGGTTTTATGCTGCTACGATGGTTGCCCCGATATCAGCAGGCTTGCCGAAATAAACCGATGATAGCACCAGGATGTCCACACCAGTGGCAACGTACTCTGCTGCGTTCTGCTCGTTGATTCCACCGGCAGCAGAGACCTTGACTGACGGGTTAATCTGCCTGATTTCATCCACCAGCCTCTTCAGTTGATCCGGCGGCAGCTTGTCCACCTGCACCACCTCAACACCGCTTTGGGCGATCAGCAGCGCCTCTTCCGGTGAATCAGCCTCCACAATAATCTTGGTCTCCAGCGCCTCGCGCTTCAGTGTTTCCAGATGCCGCAAAAACGGCTCCAGCCCGCCCATAAACACGGTGTGCTGCTTGAATACCAACACCGTCTCCGACAGCCCCAACCGGTGAGGCAATGCACCACCAGCGCAGATCGCCTTAATGGCCAACTTCTTGGTGCCGGGAAAGGTCTTGCGGGTGGTTAGCACCGCTATGCAGGGGTTGATTTCCCGCGCAGCATTGACAATTCTGGCAGTACGGGTAGCAATGCCGGAACCGTATTCCAGCAGATTAACCGCCACCTTCCAACCGGCGTGCAATGCCTGGGCCGGGCCAATGGCCTTCAGAAAGGTCTCACCTGCCCCCAACAGCGTGCCGCTGGGAGTCTGCTGTGTGATGCTGCAACCGCATTTTTCAAGCAACCGTGCTGCCTCTTCCGTGCAGCAAAGCACGGTTTCATGACGGGTACTGAAGCGGATCTCACCCGGTTGCCCTCCGATCCCCAGCAGATGGGTGGTCAGGTCGCCATAGGGGATATCCTCTTCCAGAAACCGTTCTATGTCACTATCCGGCAGGCAGGTAATCATATTGAGGCCTCTTAATCGTTATAGTGCTTAAAATATAACGCTACTGATGAAAAAAGGGACAGCTCCGTTGATGCCCCTCTGTCGATTAATCAAAGTTCAAATCGGCGGTGTAATCAACTGACCCCAAGAATCACGCTGGAAGCCTTAAACAGTGCAGTTGCACTGCCACCAACCTTCAAACCAAGCCGCTTGGCGCTGCCATCGGTAATCACGGCGCTGATGGTATTGCCGCCGGGCAGTTCCAGATCAACTTCGCAACTGACCGGTCCCTCAACCAGCTTGGCAATACTGCCGGTCAACTGGTTACGCGTACTGAGCTTTGCGTTTGCCAGATCTGTGCCGATTACTACGGAGCTGGCCTTGACAATGGCATAGGCATCCATCCCTTCTTTCAACCCAAGGTTATTAATGGCGCCGTTGGTTACCACTGCAGTAATGGCGGTATCACCTTTCAGGCTAAGGGTTACCTCGGCATTCACCGCCCCTTTGGAAATGGATGCTACGGTGCCGTTGAATACGTTACGTGCGCTGACTTTCATGCTGATCCTCCTTAAGAATTGGTAGAGACTACCGGTGTCGCCCAGACGTTGGTCCAGGTTCCTTAAAAATTTACGGTGTTCTTCCTGCACAACGCGAAACTGCTCAAGCACCTCGCGGCCTGCAGTGGTGAGAGTGGTTCCGCCGCCCCCCTTCCCTCCGGTGGCGCGGTCAACCAGTGGTGCGGCAGCCAGATTGTTGATCTGGTTTACCATCTCCCAGGCGGTCTTGTAACTGATCCCCACTGCCTTGGCCGCCTGGGTAATGGAACCAAGTTCGTCAATCTTCTCCAATAGAGCGATCCGGTCGCCACCCAGAAACTTGCTTTCAGCCCTATTAAACCAGAGGCTACCGTCCAGCTCTACAGTTTGTGCCTTGCCCATTTGGTACACCCCCTTGCGATGTATATTGCTATACATAACGTATGCCAACAGCCTTAACAAGCAGCAACCTGCTGATGTTGCTTGCGTTCATATTTGTTACGGCTATGTCGTCAGGAATGATGCTGCTTGATCAGCCTAATGATGCCACATTTTTGATCATAGGCACACTGGCAGATGCAGCTTGTTTGACGGAGCTCAGACCATGGAGTATTGATGCAGACGTCTGCCCTGTTAAAATCCACCTGCGATCTCCTCGCCATTACGCAGGGCATGGCGCACAGCGGTCAGACGGGCATCCATCTCTTCAAACAGGGTCAGGTTGGCCCGTTCTGCCGGGCTGGTACTGCGGATGGCTGCCACACCGCCATTCTTGAAGATCAGCCGTTGCTGCCCCATCAGGGCTAGAATCGGGTCATGGGTGGCCATCAGCACGATCTTGTCCTGATCAGCCAGTAGCGACAGGGCCCGTTTACGGTCGATCCCGGCATTTTCTATCTCATCAATCAGCACGATGGGCGAGCTGCTGAGGCAGGCTACATCAGCGATCATCAGGGCGCGGGACTGTCCGCCGGACAGGGCGGTAACTGGGGTAACCGGGGTAAACTGTTCGCCGGCCAGACTGTTGGCCAGCTCCAGAATGGTGGCGGTGATGGCAGCCGGATCAGCCACCATCCGGCTTTCAGCATGCAGCCGGATAAACTCCTCTGCCGAGAGATCCATTACAAAGTTCATGTTCTGCGAGAGCTGGGCCACCAGTTTCTGTTCTACGGCATAGCGGCGGGCCAGATCAGGTGCAGCACCGTTAATCAAGACAGTCCGCCCGGTGGGGCTGTCCCCTTGGGCCAACCACTCAATATCAGCCAGAAAGCGGCTCTTGCCTGACCCGGTGGGGCCAACAATGCAGGTTACCTCGCCGGGCCGTAGTTCAAGTCTGAAATTTTCCGGATTGCCACTCTTGTCATGTCCGCCCAGCACGGTGACCGATGCAACCATGGCCTGCTGCTGATTGCGCAACTGTTCCATTCCAGCCATATAGTCACAGAACTGCCGTAGCAGGTCCTGGCGCTCAACCCCCACATCCAACAGCAGCTCTTCATCCAGTGCTGCTACGGCAGCAGCAAGGGGCAACTCCTCAGGAAGCTCCGAAAGGCCAATGGCCAGAAAAAACTCCCGCGCATGGGGATGTTCACCAAAGAGCCGGGTTAACGTCATATCTGCAAAATGGTTTTCCATACCTGTTACCCCAGCTCCATCTTCTTGACGTTCCCCATCTGGAAATCCGCACCGATCCGGCGCTGTCCCAGACAATAGGAGCAGAGCGCAGCCGGCATGGAGAAGCGCAGCAGCTTGCCCTGCAGCGTCTCAACTGTTGCCGCATCCTTCAGCAATCTGCCCAGTTCATGCCCCCCCTGGCCGGTCAGGCCGTTGACATGGATGATAATGGCGCTGCTGTTGACCTGACGGATGCGGTGTACAAAGACCTCACGTTCAGCCTGGGAGACAATATCCCCCTTGGTGATCACCACGATATCAGCCATCTTCAGCATCGGGCCGATCTTGCGCGGGGTCTCCACGCCGCTCAGGTTGTCGATCACACAGACCGCACAGATATCCTTGATATGGGGGGCACAACGATTACAGAGACCAGCGCTCTCACTGATCAGCAGATCAAAACCGCTCTGCAGCCCCCAATCCAGACATTCTTCTATGTTGCTGACATAAAAATGGTCCGGGCAGAGGTTGCCGGACAGGCCGGTGCGGGCCGGAATGCCACGCCGTTCGTAGGTCACTTGATCGCCGGATGAAAGGCAATCAAACTTGATCACACCGACCGAGGTGCCAACGGCCTGCAACGCCTCAACGGTCTTGCAGATAATGGCGGTTTTGCCCGAAGAGGGCGGTCCTGCTACGGTAATCAGGCGCATCGGATGTTTTCTCCCCGTCCCTGGCGGAAGGCAGCGTTGATACCGCTGATCAGCTTTTTGATGTCATTGTTGATGATGTAGTCCCAGCCGATCCATTTAAAGCAGGCATCTTCCGGCAACTGATTGTCCACCCGGGGATGAACTGCCGGGAAAAAGGCACCGCTGAAGATGGCTGCCACCTGCGGACCAGCCCAAAAGGCCAATAGATCATCCAGTTCAGCCCGTTTTTCCGTCTTTACCAGCATGGTAACCGGGCTGATCAGGGCACCGTCCTCGGGCCAGATGATGCTGTACTGTTCCTTGCCAACCAGGGTCTGGGCAAAAAAGAGCGGCATGACGCTGATGGCCGGTGCATCTGCACTGCTGCCCAGCGCTGCCTTGATCATCTGGGAAGGATGCCAGCCGTAGCGCACGTTTCTACCCATGTTGCGCAACCCGGCAACGCCGGTATCCTTGTAGATGGTCATCAGCAGGGTTTCGCAAAAGGTACCGTCTTTGTGACCACGAATAGCCAGACTGTTTTCATACTCCGGCTTGAGCAGATCAGCCCAGCAGCGGGGCACGGGCCGATCCCCCAGGCGACGGTGATCCACCACCGGCACCAGCAGGTTCATGGCCAGCATGGTGTAATGCCCGGTTGGGTCACAGACCCCCAGGGCAGACAGGTGGCGATCTCCGGCATAGTCGTTGACACTGACAAACTGGCCGGTCTTGATGAATCGATCCACAAATGGTGATTCAAACAGGCTGTTAAAGCCGGGTGAAACAATGATGTCCGGAAACTGTTCCAGCTCGGTCAGCTGCTCTACGCTGTTGTAATAGTCTGATTCGATATTGGCGTTTCCCTCCAACTGGTAACGCAGCGACGCAGCCCGGCCAGGTGGCAGGGTAGCCAGATACTCGTCAAAGGCATGTTCCAGCGGCACCTTGACCGGGCAGGGTAGTAATGCCAGCAGATGTAATCCAGCACCAATCATGGGGGGCTCCCTCTTCGCTGAGAGTTTTTATTGTTTTGTGAAAGGTGCATAACACAAGCCAGATCAGGCATTCTTTAATAGCCGTTTAAATTAAGGACGTTGTCTTACACGGTACAATTACAAAGTAGCGACAACCTGCATAAAAACAGTGCCGATGCTGTTTTTGTAACCAGAGCGGAAGGAAGTGACAGCAGCAGTCTGCTGAACGGAAAAATCAATACTGCGGAGGGTAAAAAATGAGGTCGGTCATTTGACGACCACAAAACCTTGAGCTATATCAACTAAAGGTCACATCACTATGCGAACAAGCCGAAATGAAACAAAAATTGACACGCGTACCAATAATGGTACAATAGGTTTCAAATGGCTGATATCGAATTTATCTTAAAAGTTTCGTTCTATCGTTCCGAGGTCGGCAATGAGCCTGTACGGGAATGGCTCAAGGATTTGCATCGTGATGACAAGCGTCAAATAGGCGAAGACATCAAGACCGCCCAGCTTGGCTGGCCTTTGGGAATGCCGCTCATCAAAAAGATCGATAGGGACTTGTGGGAAGTTCGAACGAAACTGACAGACAGCATTGCACGGGTTTTCTTCACGGTTGACGGCGAGCACATGATTTTATTGCATGGATTTATAAAGAAATCACAGAAGACCCCGCAAAAGGAACTCAAGACGGCACTGAGCCGCCTTGCTACCTACAAAAGAGGCTCAAAATGAAGAACGAACATTTAGGATCAAACTTCGACGACTTTCTTGAAGAAGAAGGTTTGCGAGCAGAAGCAGAAGTGGCGGCAATCAAAAGAGTTATTGCATTCCAGATAGAACAGGAAATGAAACAAGCGAACCTTTCAAAAACCGCCATGGCTGAAAAGATGCACACCAGCCGCACGGCGCTGGACAGACTCCTTGATCCTGCCAATGTTTCCGTCACCCTCCAAACCCTCGAAAGAGCGGCCCTTGCCCTCGGTAAAAGCCTGAAAGTCGAACTGGCATAACCACTCGGCGGCATACGGTTTCCGCTTCGCTCCGCCGCTGCCCGCTCGCACGTTGGTAAAAAGAAATTAAGGCTCTCACGAAATGTAAAATCTCATTCGTCCAATAACCGCACCTAGATAGCTTATAGAGTCACTGGCACTCAACCGTCGCCAAGTTACATTCATCCTCTTGCGCATATGCACGAAAACACCTTCTCAAGCATCGTTTCCCATGATACCAAGTCATATCTCTCTATTGCGAGGCACCCATGGCACACGCAAGCTCCCACAATCATGTAACCAATCTCTCCGGCAATGAGATCTACTGCCTGAATAAGCTTTCCTTAAGCCCCGGCAATATCTGTATCGGCAACAGCGTCTTTGCATTGGGGATACTTGGTAGCCTGACAGCAGGCCTGAATATCCTGTTTGGCGGAGAAATACCTGATGTTACCAGCCTGATCCACGATGGCCGTCTGAATGCCATCAACCGGATGCTGGAAGAGGCAAAGGCAAGCGGCGGCACCGGCGTTACCGGTGTTACTACTGAGCTGATCAGCCATGGCAGCAATATTGAGTTTCTGTCCATCGGTTCGGTGGTGCATCGGACCAATGCTGCTGAAGAGACACTCACCTTTTCCACCTCTGCAGATGCGCAGGAGCTGTACTGTCAGGTGGATTGCGGGTTCAAGCCGATCCAGTATGTTATCGGCAACGTGGCCTACTCCATCGGTCTGGGGGGAAATGTCTTCGGTTTTCTGCGAAGTCTGGGCAGGGGTGAGGTTAAGGAATATTCCGAGATATTTGACCGGACACGACATCTGGCGCTTGAGCGGATCACCAGGGAGGCGCGGCAGTGCAAGGCCAATGCTGTGATCGGCATCAATACCACCATTACCCCGTTGATGGGCGCCCAGGAGATGCTGATGCTGGGCACCGCCTCTTCACATCCGGCTCTGGCCGAGTACGCCACCCAGCCGATCACATCGGACATGACCAATGAAGAGATGTGGAACATGATCAATATCGGCTATATGCCGATTCGTCTGGTTATGGGGGTTTCGGTCTATTCGCTGGGGATTGTTGGTGGCATTAAATCAATCTTCAAATCAATGGTGCGTGGTGAGGTTGATGTGCTGACCTCGCTTCTGTACGAAGCGCGGGAAAAGGCCCTTGACAGGATTCAGGCTGATGCCAAACGCTACGGCGCTGATGAGGTGGTTGGGGTCAAGATCCATGTCTATGAGCTTGGCGGCGGACTGATAGAGTTTCTGGCTATCGGCACCGCGGTGAAGAAGATGGATGGCATTACAACCCGGACACCGGTCTTGATCCCCCAGGCGATCATCAGGGACAGGGATACCTTTTTTGACAAGAAACCCCAGACCGGCCAGGCAGTAACATTGGCAGAAAATGGCAAGGCATCTGCCTCTGCCACGCAGAGCGGGCCGATAGCCATAGCCATCGGCATTATCATGTTCATCTTCTATGTTTTCATATTTATGATGAAGCACCGTTAATTCTATGTCGCATTCAAACTGACACTTGATCGTTAACACAAACAAGCAGACCCTTGTTATGGTTTCTCATTATTGACTTTTGTGCTGTATTGCATATAATGAGAAACACTATGCCAGCTAGGCCGCCAATCACTGATACCGCTACTGCGCACCAGCTACTTGCCCTGGGGCAGCAGATTCGCGCTCATCGCAAGGCGCTGCGAATCAGCGCCATTGCGGCAGCGGAAGCTGCCGGTATTTCTCGCGTTACTTTGTTCCGTATTGAAAAAGGTGAGCCAGCAGTGACCATGGGAGCTTATATGAATACCATGACTGCACTGGGCTTGAATTTCGGACTGGTTGCGCCGGTTGAGTTGATCGAATCGCATGATGCGGCAAGCCAGGAAGGCTGGATACCCGCACGTATTCGTTTGATGGATTATCCTCAGCTGAAGCAATTGGCTTGGCAGGTTCAGGGGACAGAGACGTTATCGCCCATAGAAGCCTGGAACATCTATGATCGCAATTGGCGACACATGGATCAACAGGCATTAACTATGCACGAGCAAAAGTTGATCGATGCGCTGCGTTTGGCCTTTGGCGGTGGTGAAGTCCGTGTTTGAGCGCCCCCATCACCAACGAATCGCAACGGTTCTCAGCTCTCTGGATGGGGGACTGCTGAAAGAACACAGGTGTCTGTTCGGCGGAGGAACCGTGATTGCTCTCCGGTTTGGCGAATACCGCGAGTCCGTTGACATCGATTTTCTCTTGTCGGACATGACCCGCTACCGCAATTTGCGTCAATTGCTGACGAGCACTGATGGTATCAATGCTCTGTTACTGCCCGGACGCCATCCATTGACACAGTTGCGCGACATCCGTGCTGATCAGTACGGCATCAGAACAATGCTCTCCGTGGCCGGACAACCCATCAAATTCGAGATTATTCTGGAAGGACGGATCGAACTGACAGCTCCAACGGTAAAGGATCTGATTTGCGGGATTCCTACCCTCACCGTTTTGGATATGATAGCGAGCAAACTTCTGGCAAACTCCGACCGTTGGGCTGACGACGGAGTTTTTAATCGTGATCTGATTGACCTGGCTATGATGCAGCCCCAATTACCCTTACTGCGCCAAGCCATAGTTAAGGCCGAGGCCGCTTATGGGGAAGCTATTTGTGGTGATCTGGAAAAGGCAATTCACCGGCTTCAACATCGTCAGGCCTGGTTCGATCACTGCATGCAGTCGATGGCTATGACGCTACCCAAAGCGCTGGTCTGGCAGCGGGTGCGTAATTTACACAAGGCTTTGACCACAATCGGCCAAAGGCAAGACGTGATCTTGCCTGCCTTGGACAGATAGGAGCGTTTTTGATGAAGATTGGAACACCACTAAAGGCTGGAGCCACCAAGTTGCTGCTGTTAGGATCAGGAGAGCTGGGCAAGGAAGTAGCCATTGAGGCGCAACGGTTGGGGGTTGAGGTGATTGCGGTTGATCGCTATGCCGATGCCCCGGCCATGCAGGTGGCCCATCGCAGCCATGTGATCAGCATGTTAGATCGGGATGCCCTGCGCCGGGTGATAGAGGCTGAGCGGCCCGACCTGATTGTGCCGGAGATTGAGGCGATTGATACGGTCTTTCTGCTGGAGTTGGAGCAGGCTGGCCAGCGGGTGATCCCCACAGCCCGGGCTGCCAACCTGACCATGAACCGTGAGGGAATCCGGAGGCTGGCTGCTGAAGAGCTGGGCCTAGCCACCGCACCCTACGCCTTTGCCTCCAGTGCGGCAGAATTGCGAGCCGCTGCGGACAGAATCGGCTTTCCCTGTGTGGTCAAGCCGATCATGAGTTCATCCGGCAAGGGGCAGAGCGTGGTAAAAACCGCAGCCGAGGTAGATACTGCCTGGCAGTACGCCATGGATGGCGCACGCGGCGCCTCGGATACGGTCATCATCGAAGGTTTTATTGACTTTGATTACGAGATCACCCAACTGACCGTTCGCCACGCTAGTGGCACCTCCTTCTGCCCGCCCATCGGCCATGTGCAGATCAAGGGTGATTACCATGAATCATGGCAGCCGATGGCCATGTCAGAAACCGCACTGGCCGAAGCACGGCGTCAGGCAGAGGCGGTTACTACTGCCCTGGGCGGTTATGGCATCTTCGGGGTTGAGCTGTTCATCAAGGGGGATACGGTGCTGTTCAGCGAGGTCTCGCCCCGCCCCCACGACACCGGCATGGTGACTATGATCTCCCAGAATCTGAGCCAGTTTGAGCTGCATGTACGGGCCATTCTTGGCCTGCCGGTGCCGGAGATCCTGAACCTGGCCCCGTCGGCCAGCCATGTGATTCTGGCCACAGACAGCCAGGACAACGTGGGCTTTGAAGGTGTTAGCGATGCCCTGAATATCCCCACTGCCAAGCTGCGCCTGTTCGGCAAACCAGACACACGTCCCGGCCGCCGGATGGGGGTTGCCTTGACCCAGGGAGCAAGCACTGATGAGGCCCGTAGTCGTGCCGAGGCCAGCGCCCATTGTGTACAGATTGTGCCGCAGAGATAGCCTGCTCTTATTTTAATCCGTAGCCGCATCAAAAATTGAAAAGGAAACCAGCAATGAGTGAATTACCTAAGTGTCCTGCCTGCAGTTCTGCCTATACCTACGAAGATGGCGACAATTTTGTCTGCCCGGAATGCGCCCATGAATGGCCGGTTGTTTCGGCAGAAGAAACGGTTGCGGTACGTGTGGTACGGGATGCTTTTGGCACCGAGCTGAAGGATGGCGATAGCGTAACGGTGATCAAAGACCTGAAGGTTAAGGGGGCATCAGCGCCGGTCAAGGTCGGTACCAAGGTCAGAAATATCCGCATTGTGGATGGCGATCATGATATCGATTGCAAGATTGACGGGTTCGGTTCCATGGGGTTGAAATCGGAGTTTGTTAAAAAGGCCTGACGCCAGCTGTTTCCAATGCAGCATACGCAAACGCCCCTTGCCATTCAGACCATAGAATGAGCAAGGGGCGTTCTTGTTTTCGGTTTGGCTGAAAGCTGGCCTAACTGGTTGTTGGCTTCCGCTTCAGCTGTGTGCATTCCCGCATCCGCTCTCTGATAGCAGTGGTGGCCTCTTCAGACGGGGTACTGCCACCCAGTCCTTTTAGCCAGAAACGGTCAAAGACCCGATTCCGCTGCGTTTCAACCAGCATCTCAGCCGGGAACAGAGAGTAGAGGCTGAAGATGTTCAGCAGCGATGACAGCAGACCGATCCGGTCAGGCCCGCTAAGCTCCAGATAGAGGCTGCCGTCGCAACGGGTAGAACGCTCCATCTGATAGTCATCAATCAGCAATGTTTCCGGCGCTGTTACCGGCGCAGGCGCTGCCTGCATCAGCGATACAAAATCAATCGCATCCGGCTTGACTGCAGCAGTGAAAAAATCCAGATCAATGGTTGAATGCCACTTCCAGCCAGCGCTGCGAGCTGCTTCAACCCGCATGATGTTGATCTTTCGTTGTGCAAGGCCGTTACTCAAACGACCAGCCCAGCCTGGTTCAAGCCGTCCGTGCAGGCCAAGCTCATAACGTTGCAGTCCGTGGTGATGGAGCGTCACCTGTGTTTTAGATTCTGGCACCGTTGCCCGAATAGTATGCACAACAACCACCCCTTTCAGTGCTTCGGCTGCGAAGGCAGCCGCATTTTGAATTTTGACCTATTCACTTCATGTGTCATGCCAATCCGACCGCTAAAATAAAATGAATAAAACAAGCACGTTACTGGTTGTCTCGCGGAGCCGTTGTATAGCGATGTATAAGACGCCAGCATTAAGAGCCGCAAAAACAGGCAGACGGCAATGAAGTTGCAAGGGACTCAGTACTGGCAGAGTACAAGGAGGGTAACCGGCTTGATCACCCGTGAAGAAGGCAAGCAGCTCTTCAGAAAATACCGCAGCAAGCGAGATGGCATCAGAAGCTGCCCAGAAATGGCCTCGGTCTGTCTGATCTGTGAATCCATCCTGATTGATCCGAAAGAGGGCAACGAACAGATGCTGGTCTGCCGCAATTGTGGCTTTGCCTTCTATCGCTACGTCTGCCCTGACTGCGGCAAGACGGTTGACGGGCGTGATCCGCTTAATCCGGCCTGCAGGATCTGTGGTCAGCGAATCTGTAGCTGCGGGGCCTGCGGCTGTCCGCCGAACCATAAGGAGAAACAGCCATGAAACGAGCAGAAAAAGACAGTATCGTCACCATCAGCTATATCGGTACCCTGGACAACGGCAGAATTTTTGACAGTACCGAAGATAGTGGTCCCTTAACCTTCACCATCGGCAATGATCAGGTTTTTGCCGCGCTGGAACAGGCCATTATCGGCATGGCCAGTGGTGAGACAAAGAATATCCTGA
>JAJTBI010000050.1 GCA_021286935.1 Geobacteraceae bacterium | reverse complement strand
GGTGGTATTGCGTTGACCTTGGCTCCTGTTGCCAAGCAGGTTCTGGGAGTTGAGTTAAACAAGGAAGCTGTGGCTGATGCAAAACGTAATGCCCGTCTGAATAATGCCAAAAACTGTCGTTTTGAGGCAGGGGATGTGCTGGAGCTTCTTGATGACCTGCTTGAGGATGAATTGAGGTTTAACTGTATTGTCCTCAACCCCCCTCGTAAGGGCTGCGATCAGGATGTCCTTGATAAGGTGGCAGAGTTTGCGCCTGAGCGGATTGTCTATGTCTCCTGCTCACCCCAGACACTGGCCCACGATCTGGATATATTGGTTGCAAAAGGGTACGACTGCAAAAAAGTACAGCCCGTTGAGATGTTTCCCCAGACACCCCACGTGGAGAATGTGGCGTTGCTGCTGCGGAAACAGCTAAAAACTGCTTGACATTTTTTGAAAGAAACTGCTAATTAATAAATTCCCTTGCTGGAGGCGCGTAGCTCAGGGGGAGAGCGCTACCCTGACACGGTAGAGGTCGGCGGTTCGAAACCGCCCGCGCCTACCATTGAACTGAGAGCGGCATCGGCATTCCCGATGCCTTTTCTGTTTAAAGAAAGAGAACAGGTCCATGATTCAGGTAACCCTGCCGGACAACTCAATACGTGAACTTGCTGATGGTGCTACGGTTGCTGATCTGGCTGCATCCATCGGAGCAGGCCTTGCCAAGGCCGCCTTGGCCGGGCAGGTAAATGGTCAGTTAGTTGATCTTTCGGTGCCGCTTGCTGATGGTGATACCGTTGCCATTATTACTGAAAAAAGCCCTGAAGCACTTGAGATCATCCGCCACTCAACCTCGCACCTGATGGCACAGGCGGTAAAAGAACTGTTTCCGGCTGCCAAGGTAACCATTGGTCCGGCTGTGGAAAACGGCTTCTACTATGATTTTGATGTGGCTACACCCTTTACACCGGAAGATCTTGAAAAAATTGAAAAGCGGATGGCTGAGCTGGCAGCAGCCGGGCAGTCGCTTACTCGTAAAGTCATGTCTGCTGCAGAGGCAATCGCCTTCTTTGAGCAGATGGAAGAGCCGTACAAGAAAGAGCTGATTGAGGGGATTGGTGCTGAGACCGTCTCAATTTATACGCAGGGTGAATTTGCTGACCTCTGTCGTGGTCCTCATGTGCCAAATACCAATAAACTTAAGGCATTCAAACTGCTTTCCATTGCCGGCGCCTACTGGCGTGGTGATGAAAAGAACCGGATGCTGCAGCGGATCTATGGCACTGCCTTTGTTGATAAAAAGGAGCTTGAGGCCTATCTGCATCGCCTTGAAGAAGCCAAGCGTCGTGACCACCGTAAGCTGGGTCGTGAACTGGATCTGTTCTCATTTAGCGATGAGGTAGGGGCTGGTTTTGCCATCTGGCATCCCAAGGGAGCCATGCTGCGTACCCTGCTGGAAGATTTTGAGCGCAAAGAACATCTGAAGCGCGATTATGATATTGTTGTCGGCCCGCAGATCCTGAAGACGGATCTCTGGCAGCGCTCCGGTCACTATGACAACTATCGTGAGAACATGTATTTCACCGAGGTGGATGAACAGAGTTTTGGCGTCAAGCCGATGAACTGCCTTTCACACATGATGATCTACAAATCTCAGCTGCGCAGCTATCGCGATCTGCCGCAGCGCTACTTCGAACTGGGCACTGTGCATCGTCATGAGCGTGCCGGCGTTTTGCATGGCCTTCTAAGGGTGCGTTGTTTTACTCAGGATGACGCCCATATTCTCTGTACACCGGAGCAACTTGACGCCGAGATTAAAGGTGTCCTGAAGTTTGTTTCCGATGTGATGGGAATCTTTGGGTTTGAGTATGAGATGGAACTCTCAACCCGTCCTGAAAAGTCAATTGGTAGTGATGAGGACTGGGAGCGGGCAACCGGTGCTTTGCTTGGTGCGCTGAATGATACCGGTCGTGATTTTGAGATTAATGAAGGTGATGGCGCCTTCTACGGCCCCAAGATTGACATCAAACTGCGTGATTGTCTTGACAGACGGTGGCAGTGTGCTACTATCCAGTGCGATTTTACCCTGCCCGAGCGGTTCGATCTGACCTATGTAGCCAGTGACGGTGAGAAAAAACGTCCGGTAATGGTGCATCGGGTTATCCTCGGTTCAATTGAGCGCTTTATTGGCGTATTGATCGAACATTTTGCCGGTAATTTCCCGTTGTGGCTTGCACCAGTGCAGGCAGTTGTGTTAACGGTCACTGATAATCAGATCCCCTATGCTCAAGAGGTGTACAAACAGCTCAAGAGTGCGGGGATTCGTGTGCAGGAAGACCTGCGGAACGAAAAACTTAATTTCAAGATTCGTGAAGCCCA
The DNA here is from genome assembly GCA_021286935.1 of Geobacteraceae bacterium. GTDB lineage: Bacteria > Desulfobacterota > Desulfuromonadia > Geobacterales > Pseudopelobacteraceae > Trichlorobacter. Next base: position 18,779 of record JAJTBI010000050.1, on the reverse strand, counting down.
GTTACAGAAGATACCGTACATGCTGGTGATTGGTGATAAGGAAGTTGAGCAGGGGACGGTAACACCGCGTTACCGTGATGGCAAAAACCTGCACGCCATGAAACCGGATGAATTTATTGCTTTTGTTGAATCTGAGACAAAGGCCTACAAGTAACCTGTAGTGCCACTCTGCCAGGAGGTGCCGTCATAGCTGCCCCTACCAAAACCGCAACAGTCAACATTAATCATGCCATTCGTGCTTCAGAAGTACGTGTTGTAGCACACGATGGTGAGCAGTTGGGAATTCTGACGCTGCGCGAGGCGCTGGAGGCTGCTGAAGCACGCCAGCTTGATCTGGTTGAGGTGTCACCTACGGCAACTCCACCGGTTTGTCGGATTATGGATTACGGCAAGTTCAAGTATCAGCAGAGCAAAAAACAACAGGAAGCAAAGAAAAAGCAGGTTCAGGTACAGGTTAAAGAGGTCAAGATACGGCCTAAAACCGATGATCATGACCTGGACTTCAAGGTAAAACATGTTCGTCGTTTCCTTGAGGAAGGTAATAAGGCCAAGGTCACTCTGGTGTTCCGTGGTCGCGAAATCACGCACCAGGATATTGGCCGGGCTGTGATTGAGAAGTTTGCCTCTGAATTGGCAGACATAGCTGTGGTTGAAGTCCCGCCACGAGTTGATGGTCGTCAATTGTTTATGATTGTAGCGCCTAAAGTAAAGAAACATTAATTTTCAGATAGCATTACTCACAACGTTATTACAGAAGGAGCAAGTCAATGCCTAAAATTAAAACAAATCGTGGCGCTGCCAAGCGTTTCAAAAAAACCGGTACCGGCAAGGTAAAGCGTGCCCACGCGTTTACTAGCCATATCCTGACCCACAAGACCAGCAAGCGTAAGCGTAACCTGCGTCAGAGCAACACCGTTGCCGCTGTGGATCAAAAAAATATTTGTGCCTTGATTCCGTATATGTAGTTAGAAACAGCACCTGCTGTTTCGCCCCAGAACCGCGAGGAACGGCCCCTTGCGGATCGGGCAATTAAACCTGAAGGAGTATTAAGATGCCGAGAGCAAAAGGTGGTTTTAAGTCGCGGCAACGCCGCAACAAAGTTTTGAAGCTTGCCAAGGGATACCGCGGCGCACGGAGTAAACTGTTCAGAAGCGCTACCGAGGCGGTTGACCGGGCTCTGAATTATGCGTTCCGTGACCGTCGTGTCAAAAAACGGGATTTTCGTTCACTGTGGATCATTCGTATTAACGCAGCATCCCGTTTGAACGGCCTTTCTTACAGCAAGTTTATTTTTGGCCTCAAGAAGGCAGATGTTCAGATTGACCGTAAGGTCCTTGCTGACATTGCCATCACCGATCCAAAAGGATTTGCCGAGATCTCGGCAGTGGCCAAGGCTCAGCTGTAACGCTGGTTTGTTTTTGGACAAAAGGGGATGGGAGTCAGGTACTCCTGTTCCCTTTTTCCGTTCTACTCAATTTTAAAGTTTCTTAAAGGGACTAATGATATGCGGGAACAGCTTGAGCAGATGCGGCAACAGGCCCTGAGTGCCATTGCTGCGGCGACCACTGAGGAGATGCTGAACGAGGTCAGAGTCCGTTATCTTGGACGTAAAGGGGAGCTAACCGGGCTGATGAAGGGGCTTGGGGCTCTTTCTGCTGATGAGCGGCCTAAGGTCGGTCAACTGGTTAATGCCGTCAAGGATGAAGTTGAAGCACTGATCGAGCAGACTATGAGTCAGGCCCGTGAAGAGGCCACTGCCAAGCGGCTTGCCACTGAGCGGATAGATGTAACCTTGCCTGGCCGCGGACGTCGCCAGGGGAGTAAACATCCGATTACGCTTGTTGTGGAAGAGGTCAGCGAGATCTTTGCGGGTCTTGGTTTTTCAGTGGCTGAAGGGCCTGAAATTGAGCATGACTGGTATAACTTTGAAGCGCTGAATTTCCCTCCCGAGCACCCTGCCCGTGATATGCAGGATACCTTTTTTGTTGAAAACCAACTGCTGCTTCGGACACACACGTCACCGGTCCAGATCCGTACCATGCTTAAACAGAAACCACCGGTGCGGATCATTGCTCCTGGCACCGTCTATCGTTGCGATTCCGATGCTACCCATTCCCCTATGTTCCATCAGATTGAAGGCCTCATGGTGGATACACAGGTTTCTTTTGCGGATCTGAAGGGGATACTGACCACCTTTACCAACCAATTGTTTGGACAGAAGACCGGTGTCAGGCTTCGTCCCAGCTTCTTTCCCTTTACCGAACCTTCTGCAGAGGTCGATATTGCCTGTGTTATCTGCGGTGGTTCTGGCTGTCGAGTTTGCAAACAGACCGGTTGGCTGGAGATTCTGGGAGCCGGTATGGTTGACCCGGAAGTATTCCGTCACGTGGGGTATGATCCTGAGACCATTTCAGGGTTTGCCTTTGGTATGGGGATAGAGCGGATTGCAATGTTGAAGTACGGCATTAGTGACATGCGTCTGCTTTTTGAAAATGATATCAGATTCCTTAAACAGTTTTAGTCCGGTGAAACCATGAAAGTTACTTATAACTGGCTCAAAGAGTTCGTAGATTTCGATTTGTCGCCTGCTGACTTAGGACACCTTCTGACCATGTTGGGCCTTGAAGTTGAAGGTATGGAACAACTGGGCGGAGGAATGGACGAAGTTGTTGTCGCCCGTGTCCTTGAAAAGAACCAGCATCCCAACGCCGACAAGCTTTCCCTCTGCAAGGTTGATAACGGCAAAGAGATTCTCTCGGTTGTCTGCGGTGCCCAGAATTTCAAACAGGGCGACACGGTTGCCCTGGCTCAGATCGGCGCTGTATTGCCGGGTGATTTCAAGATCAAGCGGTCAAAGATCCGTGGTGAAGAATCATGTGGCATGCTCTGTTCTGAAAAAGAACTGAACTTGGCAGATGAGAGTGCTGGAATCATGATCCTCTCTGAGGATCTGCCTCTTGGAACGCCATTTTTTGAAGCAATGGGACTTAAAGACACCATTTTTGAAATCGGTTTAACACCTAACCGTGCCGATTGTCTGAGTGTTATAGGTATTGCACGGGAAATTGCTGCAAAACTGGGTAAACATGTGCGATATCCAACCATCGTTGTCCCTGAATATGGTGAGCCGGTGGATAGTAAGATATCAGTAACTATTCAGGACGCAACAGGTTGTCCACGTTATGCGGCTCGATTCATATCTGGCTGTAAAATTGCACCTTCGCCTGCCTGGCTGGTCAATCGTTTAAATGCCGTGGGTGTACGTTCAATTAACAATGTAGTGGATATTACCAACCTGGTGATGATTGAACTGGGACATCCTCTGCATGCCTTTGACTACACCCAGGTGGCTGGTGGTCAGATTGTTGTGCGCAGGGCAGGAGAGGGTGAAAAATTTAAGACCCTTGATGGACAGGAACGGATTCTGACTGCAACTGACTTGATGATTTGCGATCGTGAACGGGCTGTTGCCCTGGCTGGCATCATGGGTGGTGAGAACTCGGAAATTACTGATACCACCACTGATATCTTGCTGGAAAGTGCATTTTTTGATCCGCCAACCATCCGCCGGACAAGCAAACGTCTTGGATTACATACAGAGTCATCCCATCGTTTTGAGCGTGGTGCAGACCTTGAAATGGTACCCAAAGCCCTGGATCGGGCAGCAAGTCTCATGGCGCAGTTGGCGGGGGGAAATGTTGCAACCGGCAGGGTAGATAACTTTCCGGCACCTAGGGCATTGGCATCCATAACCTTCCGGCCAGAGCGGGCCAATGCCATGCTGGGACTTTCCCTGACAGCTGAACGAATGGCAGAGCTGTTCCGCAATCTTGAGTTTCAGGTTCAGCCAGTTAGTAACGGTAGTTTTCAGGTTACGATTCCTTCCTACCGTATTGATATTGAACGTGAAATTGATTTGATTGAGGAAATTTGCCGACTGAATGGTTTTGACCAGGTGGTTGCAACCATGCCGGTGGCACAGGTTATCTCTGATCGTCCTTCTTTGCACCAACGGTTACAACGTTCCGTGCGTGACCATTTTGTGGCTGAAGGGATGCATGAAATAGTATCGTTCAGTTTCATTGCAGCAGATGCGGCTGACCGAATAAACCTTGGTGCTGATGATTCTCGTCGTAACGGCATAAAACTGTGTAACCCTCTGGCGGCTGAACAGGCTGTTATGCGTACAACCTTACTGCCAGGGCTATTAGAAACCGCTTCACGTAATATGAGTTTTAGAAGTCTTGACTTGCGCCTGTTTGAAATGCGGCGGGTGTATCATGCTGTCGTTGGCCAGGAAATGCCCCATGAGCCTATCTACTGCGCTGGATTGATTACTGGCAATAAAGACCAGGAAAGTTGGTGTCAACAAGACGTTGCTACAGATTTCTATGATGCAAAAGGGATTGTAGAGAACTTGTTTGAACAGCTTCAAATCAGAGGTGTTCGCTGGTCAGCAGATGAACCTGAGCCATTCTATCATCCTGGAAAATGTTGCCGTATTCTGGTTGGCAATACAACCATCGGTTCTATTGGCGAAATCCATCCTGAGGTATTGAAGCGGTATGAAATTGAATATGCCTGCTACTATTTTGAATTGAATTTTGAAGAACTGGTACGGTTATCAGGTAACCGTAAGGCCATTGTAGCACCTTCGCGTTTCCCTGATAGCGTCAGAGATCTTGCCCTGCTGGCACCACTTGAACTTGCCTCAGCGCAGTTGATTGACTGTGTCAAAAGTCTTAAACTGCAGGAACTTGAGAAGGTCACTATTTTTGACCTTTACCAAGGGGATCGGGTTCCAGAAGGGCATAAGAGCATTGCATTACGCCTGCGCTATCGGGCATCTGAACGAACCATGACAGATGATGAAGTGCAGCAGGTACACCAAAAAGTGATTGCCACGTTAACAGGGAAGCTGGGTGTAGCTGTTCGCTGAATACGCTATGTACGAAAAGACTTGCGAAAATATCGATAAATGAATACTATGAACAAAGTTATCTTTATCTCACAAAGGAGCATGTAACGATGAAAAAGATTGTATCCGTAGTACTTATGGCTGCTTTTCTGTCTGTTTCTTCCCTGGCTTTTGCTGCAGAGCAGAAGATTACTGGTGTAATTGAGAAGGTTGAAATGCAAGGTTCTGCTGCAACCGTAACCCTCAAGGACAGCAAAGGTGCTAAAGTTCAGGTTATTGTTAAAGACCAACTGACCGTGGACAAGCTGAAGGACAAGCGTATCGTTGTTGGCGACGAAGTCCGTGTAAAATTTGACGACGCTAGCAAAGAAAGCAAACTGTTCCGCAAAACTGCTGGCTGCTAATTCCTAGCTGGTTTTGTACGGTTACAACAAAAAGGGCACGGTTAAATCCGTGCCCTTTTTGTTGTAATTAACTAGATTTTGTAGTGTGTATTGAGTCTTGCAAAATAAATATCCCTGCAACGCTGCTCCACATCAGTCAAACAGGCTAATGCCTCACCACAACCGGTTGTGCTTATAACAAAGACCCCATGACCACGTACAATAACGGCCTTTGTATTGGCCTGGCTAAAAGCCTTGGGCAGATTTTCTGCCAACCCTCCAACACCACCTTCTCCTCCAACAACCGGTAATGAGCCAATGGAATCAAAAGCGTGGTTCTGATCTGAATCAGCAAAAAAACTCAGTATGACAGGAAAACGAGGGTGTCCATGAAGTATCATCCTGCAGCCAGTTGCCAGGACCACCGCTCGATGAGCTGGTAATTCGCTAGAGGCAGTGATCCCTGTTGTTGATAGCTTGTCAAAAGGGATAGAGTCGACCTGGTTGCTTAGCTCATCCAGGCGTGCAGACGTCTGGGAGATATAGAGCGTCTTATCCAATAAACAGGATATGTTGCCAAAGAAAGAATCAACCAGACCAAGTTCAACGGTTGCCTGGCCTAACAGATTCATTTCATCAAGCATTGCTTGTGGTGTTATTGGGATCACCGGGGAAAAGGTATACTGAGTTACGTCAAGCGGCTTCAGATAGGTATTTTTGTACTGTCGGATTGCAGGCGTTTCATCTGGCAGCAACGGCCCTGTCGAAAGCAAATCTTCAAAATACTTGATTGTAGTGGCATGTATCAACGAAGACCATGCAATATAAGCTTGTTCAACCGTAAGGGACCCTTGGCTGATTATGCCGACCCTTTCAACAATGCAACCTTTCCTTTTGTGCAGGGCGTCACAGATATTGTTTAACAGCACCTCTCTGTCCTGCTCGTAGCGAATCAGAGGGATGTCATGTAGTGACGTGCGGGATTCGGAATCTCTGGGTATTAGTTGTCTTTCTTCTGGCCCGGATCTACGCAGAAGAAAGGCAGGAAAAGGTTGCAGAGGTTCTGCCACAATAACTGCAGCGCAGTCGAGTTTTTGCAAAATATCTTCTGCAAGCAATATAAACGCCTGATTGCCATAACTGCAAATGGTATCATTCTGCGCGCTGATTGCAATTTGTCCGTTCTTGGCACATTGTTCATCAAGCAGCAGTTGAATATATCGCTTAAGTAAGTACTGCATTAAGGTATTGAAGTGGGAATATTGGTAATCAGCAGAGAACCGTCTGATAGAACTTCTTTCCTGAAATGAACCCGTTGCCGTGACTGGTGTGAAACAGCAGCTATTTTCATCGTACTGTTAGGCATGAAAGCAGCGGTAATATTGTTTCCCGATTGCCATGCCTCAAAGTGTACATGTGGGCCGGTAGAACGACCGGTACTGCCGGCAAGGGCAATGGTTTCGCCTTTTTTAACCGTCTGCCCCTGTGTTACCATGAGTTTACTGTTATGACCACAGAGAGTTATCATACCATTGTCATGCTCAACCAGCACAGTCAAGCCATATCCAGAACGCAGACCTGCATATACAACAACGCCTGCTGCAACAGAATGAACCGGAGTACCCTCAGGTACAGCAATATCAATACCATTGTGATGACGTAGCTGGCCATCAATAGGATCAACCCTAATCCCCACACCTGATGTAATAGTGCCATTTACAGGTAATACTGTTTCAACTGTTTCAGACTTGTTATGCTCTGGATTGACTTGAGCCTGAACGGTTTTTTCAATAATTTCTTTTAAAGAAGGAGCAGGGGCTTGGTTCGTCTCTTTAGAAAGAGACCGGGCAGTTTTTTTTCGTAGGTTTTTTGTGGGGTCCTTCACCACAACCTGTGCACCTTTTTGCATTGGACTGTCGGTGAAGCTTTCAACACCATCAATGGTGACAAAACGATAGATATCTGCCTGCGCCATTCTTGATGACAGGAGCATGCAACAAGTTGCCAGCAGCAGGCAAATCTGGATACGGAAAGTGGCCTTCTGTTGATTCATAAGCATCCGTGACTCAGCTGCTATTCGTGCTTGTGATAGCAGTACTTTTCTGTTAATAAAAATCGTTATTCGTATTTATACTGCTTTCCAGAATACAAAGCAATTCCAACGTTCTCGCCGGTCAAACTTCATTTTCAAGGATGTATGAGTGTTTTTTACCTATTATGATAAGGTAATTCGTGGCACCGAACATGAGGATGGCCTCGTTATTATTCAATTCCTGAAGGGAATGGTTGGGCAGACTTTTTCTTTTTTAAACTATTACAAAGAGATTCCTGTTTCATATGACGCCCGCCTGGTTTCCGTAGAAAACGAAATGGCAGAATTTGAAGTGCATGAGTATCAGGCAAAAGTAATTACCCTTGAAAAAAAGGCCCTCATCAGGGCTCACGCAAAAAGTCCTGTCCCGGACGATCTTGTTGGTGACGTTTTTTATGTAAATACAGCACGGAAAAAGGTTATCCTTACACGCTTTCACTACGCAAAAATACGCTCTGATCTGCGCAGATTTGTACGAGTTTGCCTTGATGGGCGTCGTGCAGATGTCGATATGTACCTAGGCAACGATATTGTGCCGGCGTCAGTCATAGACATCTCACTTGGTGGTGTAGCCCTTCGGGTAGCAGATCCTGCTGGTATTGAGCCTGGTAAAGAGGTAAATCTTATATTGAAGTTAGAGGCGCCAGATGACATCACCTTGCGTGAGATTGGCGCCGCTTGTACAATTACACGTCTGCTGGAGACAGCTCCTGACTATACCTGTATTCTTGAATTTCACCCTGATCGCCACTCTCAGCAAGCGCTTGCCTATTATATTAATCAAAGGCAGGTTGAGATTATTAGAGAGCTTAAAGAGTTGGCAGCCTGATTAGCCCCAAACAACAGATGCACAAAAAATGGGCTTATTGCGGATTTGTTGCCTATTTTATAGACTCTTGTTTGGCTGATTCGATTTAACCTGCGTGGTTTAAGTCAATAATTACGTGTTGTTATGTGAACTGTTTGATTTGGCAATGTGCTTGCATGATTAACAAAATAAATTAGATGAGCATTAACTGCTGAGAAGGGAGGGTGACTGTGAAAAAAGTAGAAGCAATCATCAAGCCGTTCAAGCTGGATGAAGTCAAAGAGGCACTGAACGAGATAGGTATTCAGGGGATTACCATTAGTGAGGTTAAAGGATTTGGACGCCAGAAAGGCCATACTGAGCTTTATCGTGGGGCAGAGTACGTTGTTGATTTTATCCCCAAGATAAAACTTGAGATTATTGTCAGTGACGCGATTCTTCCTAAAGTAGTTGAAGCCATTGAGAAAGCAGCAAAAACTGGCAGAATCGGTGATGGTAAAATCTTTGTTACACCGGTTGAGGCTGTTGTACGGATAAGAACCGGTGAAACTGGTGAGGATGCGTTGTAGTTTCATTATCCATGTGAAAGGAGAAGTTTGATGACACCGAAGCAGGTAGTTGAATTTGCCAAAGAAAATGGCGCATTAATGGTTGATTACAAGTTTATGGATTTTGTAGGTACCTGGCAGCATGTCTCTGTGCCTATTACTGAGTTTGATGAGGATACCTTTGAAGAAGGTCAAGGTTTTGACGGTTCCTCTATCCGGGGTTGGCAGCCAATTCATGCATCCGATATGATTCTGTTGCCAGATCCAAGCTCAGCCAAAATTGATCCCTTTATTGCAGTACCGACTCTTTCCTTGATTTGTAATATTTTTGATCCAATCACCAAGGAAGACTATACTCGCGACCCACGTAACATTGCCCGTAAAGCAGAAGCTTATCTGAAGTCAACCGGCATAGGTGATACCGCATTCTTTGGTCCTGAGGCAGAGTTCTTCATCTTTGACGAAGTCCGTTATGACTCCACCGCCAACCAGGCATTCTACATGGTTGATTCCGTTGAAGGTGCATGGAACACCGGCCGTGAAGAGTTCCCCAACCTGGGCTACAAGCCACGTCACAAGGAAGGCTACTTCCCTTGCTCCCCGGTTGACTCCCAGAACGACCTGCGTAACGAAATGGTTCAGGAACTGCAGAAGGTTGGCATTCGTGTTGAGTGTCAGCACCACGAAGTAGCCACCGGCGGCCAGGCTGAGATCGACATGCGTTTCTCCTCACTGGTTGACATGGCTGACCAGCTGCAGTGGTTCAAGTATGTTATAAAGAACGTTGCCTATCGTAACGGCAAGACTGTCACCTTTATGCCAAAACCACTGTATGGTGATAACGGCTCCGGTATGCACTGCCACCAGTCCATCTGGAAAGACGGACAGAACCTGTTTGCCGGTGATAAATACGGCGGCTTGTCCCAGATGGCTCTCTGGTACATTGGCGGTATCATTAAACACGCCAAGGCCCTGTGTGCTATCACCAACCCGACCACAAACTCCTACAAGCGTCTGGTGCCCGGCTTTGAAGCTCCTGTAAATATGGCGTATTCAAGCCGTAACCGTTCAGCTTCACTGCGTATTCCTATGATGTCCACCAACCCCAAAGCAAAGCGGGTTGAATATCGTACTCCTGACCCATCATGTAACGGCTACCTTGCCTTTGCAGCCATGCTGATGGCAGGTCTTGATGGTATTGAGAACAAGATCGATCCAGGTCAGCCACTTGATAAGGATATCTATGGTCTGTCTCCTGAAGAACTGAAAGACATTCCATCTGCACCAGGTAGCCTTGATGAAGCACTCAAGTGTCTTGAGGCTGACCATGAGTTCCTGCTGAAAGGTGACGTCTTTACACCTGACGTTATCGAGAAGTGGATTGAGTACAAGATGGAAGCTGAAGTTAACCCGGTTCGTATGCGTCCGGTTCCACTGGAGTTTGCTCTGTACTACGACATCTAATCGACGTTTTGTATCAGAAGACTGGAAGGGCGGGAGTGATCCCGCCCTTTTTTTATCCATACCGGGGCTTGATTGACTTAACCGGCTGCATCTGCTAGAAACGGGCTCTACTTACGATAGGAAGAGACTGATGATCGAAAATATATTGTTTAAACTCTCAATCATGCTAGTTCCTGGTTTGCTCGCCATTACCTGTCACGAGGTTTCACATGGCTATGTTGCCTGGCGTTATGGTGATCCAACTGCCAAGATGCTGGGACGCTTAACCCTTAACCCACTGAAGCACATTGATATTTTGGGTACTTTGATGCTGGTTATTGTCGGTATCGGCTGGGCAAAACCAGTGCCGGTAGTGATTGAAAATTTACGTAATCCTAAAAAAGATATGATATGGGTTTCCATCGCAGGACCGGTGACCAATATTCTGCTGGCCTTGGCTTCAGCATTACTATTACGCGCTGTATTGCTGGTGCCACCGGACGTTGGTATCAGCTTTGTCTTGCGGCCAGTTAGCTACATGGCGGCTTTTTCAGTCTATATCAACCTGCTATTGGCGTTCTTTAATATGATCCCGATACCGCCACTGGATGGAGGACGGGTGCTGATGGGACTGTTACCCTACCGTCAGGCGACATCGTTGTCACGACTTGAGCCATACGGCATGATCATAATCATTCTGCTGGTATTCTTTACCCCATTTTTTTCAATTGTTTTACGTCCTTTAATTGATTATTTTTCTCATCTTTTAATCGGTACACAGACATTAAGTAGTCATACCTTCAGAATTATGTAAAATTCCAACAAGGATATTTTAATGATGCAAAAACAACGTGTTGTCAGTGGTATGCGTCCTACCGGACGTCTTCATATTGGCCATTATCATGGTGTGCTGGAAAACTGGATCAAGATTCAGGAACAGTTCGATTGTTTCTTCTTCGTTGCTGACTGGCATTCACTTACCACAGAGTATGCCGAAACCTCAGGTATCAAAGGTTCTGCCCGTGAGATGGTGCTGGACTGGATCGCTTTTGGCCTTGATCCGAATAAATGCATAATTTTTGAGCAGAGCCAGGTTGCCCAGCATGCTGAGCTGAATCTGATTCTTGGGATGATTACCCCGGTTTCCTGGTTGGAGCGTAATCCGACCTATAAAGAGATGCTGGATAACATTGAACAGCGCGATCTTTCCACCTTTGGTTTTCTGGGGTATCCGGTTTTAATGGCGGCCGATATCATCCTTTATAAATCTACCCGCGTACCGGTAGGGCATGATCAGTTGCCTCACCTTGAGATTACTCGCGAGATCGCCCGGCGCTTTAATCATCTGTATGACTGTCAGGTCTTCCCTGAGCCAGAGGCGCTGCTGACTGAAACCCCCAAGCTGCTTGGGCTTGATGGTCGTAAGATGAGTAAGTCGTACAATAACTCAATCTACCTATCCGAGACCGCTGAAGAAACGGCTGCCAAGATCAAGGGGATGGTGACTGACACGCAACGTATCCGCCGTGCTGATCCAGGCGACCCTGAACAGTGCGTGGCGTTCAACCTGCACAGGATATATGTTCCTCAGGATAAGCTGGATGAGATCATTCCGGCCTGCAAAAACGCTGAAATTGGCTGTGTTGATTGCAAGAAAATCCTGACGCAGTGCCTAAACGAGCGTCTGGCACCCTGCAGGGCGCGCCGTGAAGAAATAGCCAAAGATGCCTCTTTTGTGGATGATCTACTGGCGGAAGGCAGCCGAAAGGCAGCCAAGGTTGCCAGCGAGACCATGCTTGAAGTACGGGCTGCATTACGGGTATAACCATGCCGCAAGCGGCTGAGACAATACCAACATCACTTTTCGAGGGGGCTGATCAGGGCTACAGCATCAAGCTGGAAGCCTTTGAAGGCCCCCTTGATCTGTTGCTTCACCTGATCCGCAAAAACGAAGTGGATATCTATGATATCCCGATCGCCTTGATTACCCGTCAGTATCTTGATTATCTCAAGTTGATGAAAGAGTTGAACCTTGACCTGGCAGGTGATTTTCTGGTCATGGCCTCTACTTTGTTGCAAATCAAATCCCGTATGCTACTGCCATTGCCTGAACCTGAAGAAGGAGAGGGGGAGGAACAGGAAGACCCACGGGCAGAACTGGTACGGCGCCTGATAGAATATCAACGTTACCGTGATGCCGGACTGGAGCTTGGAGCGCGTGAACTGCTGGGACGTGAGGTTTTTGCCCGGCCCTGTGCCGATGGCTGCTGCCTGGAAGGTTTTGCGGCACCAGATGATGGTCCGCTTGAACTTGATCTATTTGAACTGTCTGAGGCGTTTAACCAGCTGTTGGTAAGAATTCCCACAGCCCGCGCCCATGAAGTGGCCGGTCAGGATACCTTAAGTATTGTTGATGCCATTAATGAAATTCTTTCCAGGCTGGACGGCCACGAATCAATGGAGTTTGAGTCTCTGTTTCAGGACGATATGAGTAGAGAGCGGATGATTGTTACCTTTCTGGCGCTACTTGAGTTATGTAGGATTAAATTGCTGAAAGTTATACAAAATAGTCGCTATGGAACAATCTATATTTTCCCGTCAGTAGCAGCAACTGACAGTGACGGAGTTTCTGATGCACTTCCCTTCGCTTAATGCCATTATTGAAGGGCTACTGTTCGTTTCTGACGGTCCAATGACCTTAGACCGCTTGACCGAACTGCTTCCTGATTACGAACGTGCTTCGGTTCGACTGGCGGTGCAGGAACTGCGGGATGATTATGAACAGCGGGGGTCAGGTGTTCATTTGGTTGAAGTTGCTGGAGGATGGCAACTGCGCACCGTACCAGAGTTAATGCCTTATCTTTCCCGGATGGTCAAAGGTAGACCAGCCCGTTTTTCCCAATCCGCCCTTGAAACACTTGCCATTGTGGCCTACCGTCAACCGATAACCAGGCAGGAAATTGAATATCTGCGTGGGGTTGATACCGGTGCAGTTATTAAGACATTACTTGAAAAAAGATTGATTAAGATATTGGGAAAAAAGGATATTCCCGGAAGACCGATCATCTATGGCACCACCCGTGAGTTTCTTGAAGTTTTTAACCTGAAGGACCTGAAGGGGCTTCCCACCCTGCGCGAAATCCAGTCTCTGGATGAAGTGCCGATCTTTGAGGTCCAGGAAGAGCTGCCTCTGGGTGGAGAACAGAGAGGAGAGCCATGATCCGGCAACCGGCAGTAGCAGGTCAGTTTTATCCTGGCAGTGAACAGGCATTACGCCGGGAACTGCAGCAGCTTATCCCTGACTATAGCGCCAAGCAGCATGTTATTGGCGTGATCTCACCCCACGCCGGGTATATCTATTCCGGCAGTACAGCGGGGCAATTGCTGTCTGGCATTGCCATACCACGCACGGTCATAATTCTTGGCCCCAACCATCACGGTAATGGAAGTCTGGCTGCCCTTTCACCAGAAACTGGCTGGCAAACACCCTTAGGAATAGTGCCGATTGAAAAACGATTGTCTGGCTTGATTCAGCAGCAGGTGCCAGCCATTCAGGAAGATGCTGCTGCACACCTTCGTGAACATTCGCTTGAAGTACAGCTGCCGTTTCTGCAGTATCTACGTCCAGATGTCACTATTGTGCCGCTCTGTCTTGCTTTTGGCGATTATGCCGGCTGTGAACTTGTTGGAAACGGGCTTGCAGCAGCAATAAAAGAGTTTGATGAGCCGGTTCTGATTCTGGCCAGTTCCGATATGACCCACTATGAGTCCGCAGAACAGGCTAAACAAAAAGACAGTCTGGCTCTTGAACGTGCTTTGGCTTTGGACGCTGAAGGGTTAGTTAAAGTTTGTCGTAGTAACCGGATTTCCATGTGTGGTGTGATTCCTGCGGCAACTATGTTGATTGCAGCAAAGACATTGGGTGCCAGTAAAGCAGAATTGGTTGCCTATACCTCCAGTGGTCAGGTGACTGGTGATTACACTCAGGTTGTAGCCTATGCTGCAGTGACAGTTAGCTAGCGGACCCATTGACATTCATAAATAGAAATTGTATACACTATACACTTTATTCTAACCAATTTGTACGCTAAGTACCTATCAAAACAAGGAGGATGTACGATGATCGAAGCATATCTGGCCCACGAAGCCGAGCGTGCAGCACAGGGCATTCCCGCTCTGCCGCTGTCCCCTGAGCAAACCGCTGAACTGTGTGCACTACTGGAAGCCCCCCCTGCAGGCAAGGAAGCCTTCCTGCTGAACCTGCTGAAAGAGCGCGTTTCCCCCGGTGTTGATCCGGCTGCCAAGGTTAAGGCAGAGTTCCTGGCCGCTATTCTGAACGGCAGCAAGAAGTCTCCGCTGGTTTCCAAGATTGATGCAGTTCGTATCCTGGGCACCATGATGGGTGGCTATAACGTTAATCCGCTGGTTGATGCCCTGAAAGATGCCGAGCTGGCTGATGAGGCTGCCTGCGCACTGTCCGGCATGACCCTGGTGTACGACGGCTTTGATCAGGTTGTTGCCCTGTCTGCCTCCAACGCTGCTGCAAAAAAAGTTCTGACCTCTTGGGCAAATGCCGAGTGGTTCACCAACAAGCCCGGCGTACCTGAGACCATCAAGGTTAAGGTATTCAAGGTTGAGGGTGAGATCAACACCGACGACTTCTCACCTGCCGGTGACGCTTGGAGCCGTCCTGATATCCCACTGCATGCCCTGGCAATGGGCAAGACCCGCTTCCCCAACCGTTTGAAGGATATTGCCGACTGGCGTGCTGCCGGTAATCAGGTTGCCTTTGTGGGCGACGTGGTTGGTACCGGTTCTTCCCGTAAGTCTGCCTGTAACTCAGTGCTGTGGCACATGGGCCAGGATATCCCCTGCGTACCTAACAAGAAGACTGCCGGTGTAATCATCGGCGGCGTTATCGCCCCGATCTTCTTCAACACTGCTCAGGATTCAGGCGCACTGCCGATCAAGGCTGACGTAACCAAGATGAACGACGGTGACGTGATCACCATCAACACCGTCAAGGGCGAGATCAGCAACGCAGCTGGCGAAGTTATCTCCACCTTCAAGCTTGCTCCCAATACCATCGCTGACGAGTTCCGCGCTGGTGGCCGTATTCCTCTGATCATTGGCCGCGCAGTAACCGAGAAGGCCCGCAAGGCACTGGGCATGGGCGATACCGATGTCTTCACCCTGCCGGTCAACCCTGTTGCCAAGGCTGATCAAGGCTACTCACTGGCTCAGAAGATGGTTGGTAAGGCCTGTGGCGTTACCGGCATCCTGCCTGGCACTGCCTGCGAGCCAAAGATGACCACCGTTGGTTCACAGGATACCACCGGTCCGATGACTGCTGACGAACTGAAGGAGCTGGCCTGCCTCAAGTTTCTGTCCCCGATGTTCATGCAGTCCTTCTGCCACACCGCTGCTTATCCGAAGCCAGCTGACGTGAAGATGCACAAGACCCTGCCCGCATTCATTGCAGAGCGTGGTGGTGTTGCTCTGAAGCCAGGCGATGGTGTTATTCACTCCTGGTTGAACCGTCTGCTGCTGCCTGACACCGTTGGTACCGGTGGTGACTCCCACACCCGTTTCCCGATCGGTATCTCTTTCCCAGCCGGTTCCGGTCTGGTTGCCTTTGCTGGCGCTATGGGCTTCATGCCGCTGGATATGCCAGAGTCAGTTCTGGTTCGTTTCAAGGGCAAATTCAACCCCGGCATCACCTTGCGTGACGCCGTAAACGCAATCCCTTACTGGGCAATCAAGCAAGGCCTGCTGACCGTGCCCAAGAAGAACAAGATCAACATCTTCAATGGTCGTATCCTTGAGATGGAAGGCCTGCCAGAGCTGACCGTTGAGCAAGGCTTTGAGCTGACTGATGCTGCTGCCGAGCGTTCCGCTGCTGCAGGTTGCATCCAGCTTTCCAAAGAGTCAGTTGCCACCTATCTGCGTTCCAACGTGGCCCTGATGAAGAAGATGATTGCAGAAGGCTACCAGGATCCTCAGACCCTGCAGAACCGGATCGACGCCGTGAACGAGTGGCTGAAGAATCCGCAACTGCTTGAGGCTGACAAGAATGCCGAGTACGCTGCCGTGATCGAGATTGACCTGGCTGAGATCACCGAGCCGATCCTGGCCTGCCCCAACGATCCTGACGATGTCAAGCTGCTGTCCGAAGTTGCTGGTACGCCGATTCAGGACGTCTTCATCGGCTCCTGTATGACCAACATCGGTCACTTCCGTGCTGCTGCCGAGATCTGGAAAGGTGAGAAGTTCAACCCGAACGTCCGTACCTGGATCACCCCGCCGACCCGCATGGATAGCGACCTGCTGAAGGACGAGGCTGTGTTCTCCATCTACAGCGCATTCGGCGCACGGATCGAGATCGCTGGCTGCTCACTCTGCATGGGTAACCAGGCACGGGTACCGGATGGTGTGAACATGTTCTCCACCTCCACCCGTAACTTTGACGACCGGATCGGTAATGGCGCCAAGGTATTCCTGGGCTCCGCTGAACTGGGCGCCGTTGCTGCCAAGATGGGCAAGCTGCCTACTCCGGCAGAGTTCCTGGCCATCTACAACGAGAAGGTTGCTCCTAATAAGGAGAAGATCTATCGTTACCTGCAGTTTGATACGATGGACGGCTACAAGTAGTCAGTTGCAGCATGCTGGAAAAACAGCGGCCCGTCGGAGATTCCGGCGGGCCGCTGTACGTTTAGAAGGGGCGAAATACTGTCTTATTCAAAGCGCAGATCATCAAAATTGATATGTCCCCATCCGCCACTTGAGATATCAACCAGCCTGATCTGGGCTGACCTGCCAATATAGGAAGCAACATTAAGGCGGACCCGTTCCATGGTTTCGGTACATTTTCCTGTGGCCTTCTGCACAACCCTTCCATCAACCAGAATCTCTACACGCTCCGTGTTGATATCGCAGCCACCCCCAATCAGGAAGCTGATAGATGAAGTTCTGATGGTAAAAGGTTGCGATACTAAGGTGCCTTGGGGACCATCACCTTGCACCGCTCCAGCCGGATCATTCGGGGTTGGGCGCTTTTCATAGCCGCCAATCCAGTAGTTGCCTTCATGGTGTGAAGGCTGGCCACGGTGACGGGCAGTTGGATTATCTCCATAGGTTGGCTGGTACGCAAATGCATTACCGGTAGCTTCCCAGCCCCGTAAATCGCCAGATTCAAAGTTCCATGTGATACCCGTGCTGTTATCGGTTAACGGTGGGGCTGATTGATCAAAGCTAATGGATACAATATCTTCAGTGTTTACCGGGACATCAATAGTCCTGCCATCTTTCAGATTGATCTTCATCGCTGCCATTGCTGTAGTTATACTACCCGCAATACAGGCTGCGATTACAAGGGCTCTCCAGATTCTTTTGTGCATGATGACCTCCTTAAAAAATAGTGTAGTAACTTTCTAGCACATAATTGGGTAAATAAAAGTCGGACATAAACGCGATGGCTGGTCGTGTATACGGTGCGCATGCGCGAACTATCGGCACTGACAGACTAAAAAAGAGTTGCAGCCTCCTTTGCCCATGTGGTATAAACTTTCCCTTGCCAGAGCACCTGTTTATTATCTTAACTGTCCTATATAAGAGGGGTTTTTATGACTAAAGCAGACATTGTTGAACGTATCCACCAAAAGATCGGCCTGTCAAAAAAAGAGTCCGCCGAAATGGTTGAGCAGGTCTTCGGTATCATGAAAAGCACCCTGGAAGCTGGTGAAAAGATCAAAATTGCCGGTTTCGGTAACTTTGTTGTCAAGCAGAAGGCAGACCGTCGTGGCCGTAACCCGCAAACAGGTGATGCAATCACCATATCTGCCCGTCGTATCCTTACCTTCAAGCCCAGCCAGGTTCTCAAATGCGGCATGAACGACGAAGAAGAATAAGCCGGTTAACGGAGTAGGGCATGCAATCCGTCATTCCGGATAAAACCTACTTTAAGATTGGTGAAGTAGCACGTCTTGCCGATATCAAGACATCGGTACTCAGGTACTGGGAAACAGAGTTTACGTTTCTGAATCCTGAAAAAAGTTCTGCAGGCCAACGTCTCTATACCAGGCAGGATATTGAGATGGTCCAGCAGATCAAGCAGCTGCTCTACCACGAAAAGTATACGATAGAAGGTGTACGTAAGAAATTTTCCCCTCGTAAAAACGCATCAGCCAGACAACAACAGTCACCTCCTGCAGATCTTTCCCCGGACCTGCAGACAGTACTCAGGTTGGTACGACAGGAATTACAGGCTATTCGTGCCATTCTCTAAATCCCCGCTGGTGTAAGAGCCTCGAATATATTTGTTCGAGGCTCTTTTGTACCCAGGTACCTGCCTGCTCTCCCTTTCCGCCTTGCAGCCCGGTAGTATAATGCTTTAAACTGGTATCTTATTCTGAAACGGCTTTACAATGAAGTATCACTTGGAGCGTGTAGTTATGCATGAAATGAATCAAAATCCGGATAGCTGGTTTGCACCTGCTGGTAGAGCCTCGGAGCATGAGCTACAGCATGAAAAAGAGACTGTTGCCAAAAGCCGGCTTAAGCTGGTGCCTGAAAACCATCTGATCGCCGC
>JAJTBI010000049.1 GCA_021286935.1 Geobacteraceae bacterium | reverse complement strand
TATTGGTGCTAAGCTTGCTTAATGGTCGGCTTGTTAGAGCAATACTTGCAGATGTGTCTTGAACCTTACCATTCCAAGTTGGTCTACCTGCTGGTATACTCTCACGGAATTGAAAGCTCGAATCTGTAAGCACATTACTCGCCCTTACCATTAAAACACTGTCAAATACAGGGATTTTATACATCAATGCCCCGCCTATACTATATGATTCATTGTTAGGAGGTAGATAAGCAAATGTTCTTACGTTATTTACGTAACTTGAGAATGCTGTATTATCATTATTAAATTTCGATATTGATCCATCAATAGTGAAAATAATTTCTTTGCTACGATATCCTGTTTGTAAAAATAGTGTGTCGGTTGCGTAATCAATAGGTGCAGGTGCCTCTATCGTAGTAGTATCTCTAATGCTCATAGGAAGCAGACCTTTTGCTTCATTACGTTCTACATGTGTAAGAAAGAAGAACGGCGATTTAAGAGATACTTCGGCTTCTGCTCCATAATTTTTCCGCTTAATTCCATAATCAAATGAATTAACAAAATTAGTTGCTGTAGGGGTGGGTCCTGATATTACACTGGTACCTATTCCGCTTTGGAAAGTTCTGGCATTGTCAGTTATATTATGCGTTATTTCATTGTAAAATAATGATGCTTTAAAAACATCTGTTTTACCGGTCTTAAAATTAAAATTCATATCTGTTGTTACTGCATCATCCAATGACCTCCCGTTCATAAGACTAAAATCAGCTAAACCACTCCAGTAATAACCACTATCGCCGCGGTAATTCAAGTCCAGGCCAACTTGAGCACCTGATCCAAGGTTTTTGTATTCGTTAAACTTTGCTTTTTGACCGCTAATATTTGAGTAGCTACCGCCAACTGAAAGCGCCCCGTTATATTCTTCAGCCATTGCTGTGGCTGTGCATGCAGATATAATCGCTAATACTGTAAGTATTGATCGTTTCATGTTTTATATCCCCCCTTAGCGCGCAAATGCTCTGTTTGGCGGTGCATTAGTACCGTGAATGGAACCATGGCAGTTGAGGCACGAGCGACCAACAAAGCGAGTTGCATTGGCTGCTGATGCACCATCATATAGAGTTGCGTGATGTGAACTATTGGCGTGACAGTTGTCGCATAGTTGAGGCATCTTTTCGGTAGTTAAGCGGTATGCTTTGGTGCCATGTGGAGCATGGCAAATGAGGCAATTTTCAACAACTGGTGGGTGCTGTCTGATAAATGGTCCTTTTTTGTCTGAATGACATTTGTAGCAAAGTTGATTAGCGTTATCAGCTTTTAACATTCCCTTGGTCATGGTACCGTGGGGGTTGTGACAGTCAGAGCACTTGACTTTGCCTTCAATAATCGGGTGATGAGAGAATTTATTGGCTTCAGTTTTTACATTTTTATGGCATTCAAAGCATTTCTCAGGTTGTTTTGCGTAAGGCTTGGGTGCTTTATGCACGGTGTGGCAGGATACGCAGGCAACATCTTCCTGCTTATGCTTGGAGTTGTCCCAGAACATCAGCTTCTGATTCTTGGCATGGCATTGCTGGCACTGGGCATTTTGATCTCTAACTGCAGCACCTTTACTGAATCTGACAATGTTGTTCTTGGATGGGTTGGCAATGTGGGCATCTCCGCCACCGTGGCAATCCAGGCAGTCCTTGCCTGCTTTGCCGTGTAATGTTGTTTTGTGTTTGGCTGCGATGTCGGCATGGCAGGTCGCACACTTTTCGTTGGCAAGGGCTGTGCCTGCGAACAGCAGGAGAGCACTTGCGGCTAGCATTGAGAGTCTTACGAACATTCGTGGCATACGTTTTCCTCCTGTGGTGATCGTTCTACAAAAAAATGGGTGAACTTCTTTACTTCAGGTGCTTCCATTCAAACAGTAATTATCCTCCTTCAGATGTTGGTGGTATTGGTTGCTGTTAATTTTTGGCTATTGAATAATTAGAATTCTAATGGTGTTTAGCAATGGATGTGCCATTGTGCTGTGTGTGTTATAAGGCTATTATTTTATTGTATTATTTTATTTGTGATGACTGGTTAGGCAGATTTGTTAAGAATTTCTGTGGGGGTGTGCAGGTTGCTGTGTTCAAAATCCAACACATGGTGTGAAGGAGGTAGGGTTATTTCATTAAATTGAGCGCGAATTGACAGATTTGAGGAGAGATGGCTGTTCAATATCCGGCGCGTTTATTTGGCGGTGGTTATTGTCTTAGTTGAAATGCAATGAATATAGGTGGTTATGGCTTAATATGGAAATGTCCAAAATCCGACATGGCAGTGAGGTGGGGCAGTAGGTGTTGCGGTTGGCAAGCCCATACAGGTGGGCATGTTATTCAGGTTTGTGCAGCTGGTATTTCTCGATCTTGCTATAAAGAGTTCCGCGGGCAATATCCAAGATTTCTGCAGCCATTTTAAGGTTCCAGTTTGAGTCTTCAAGTACCTTTTTAATTAGTGTACGCTCGGCTTCAGCAAGGGTTGGAGGGGTAACATAACTTTCGCTAACAGTATGTGATTCTGTTGTTTTTAGTTGGGCAGGCAGAAATTCCCGGGTAATGCTCTCTGTTCGGCAAAAAACAACTGAATGTTCAATAATATTTGCAAGTTCACGACAGTTGCCGGGCCAGTCATAGGCACAGAGCAGTTCCATTGCATCCCGACTGATGCCTTTAATCTGTTTGTTGTTAATGGCGCTGAAACGTTCCAGAAAGTAGTTGGCAAGCAGGGGGATATCAGACTTGCGGTCGCGCAGGGGGGGGGCCTGCAGGGAGACTACGTTAAGCCGGTAGTACAGATCTTCGCGAAACAGCTTTTCCCTGACTGCCGCTGCCAGATCACGGTTGGTGGCACAGATCAGGCGTACATCTGCCTTGACGGTTTCTGATCCGCCAACCCGTTGAAAAGTACCAAGTTCAAGAATGCGCAGAAGTGACACCTGGGTGGTGGGGGAGATGTCACCAATTTCATCAAGAAACAGCGTGCCGCCTGAGGCCTGCTCAAACAGCCCCTTTTTTCTGGCCATGGCACCGGTAAAGGCACCCTTTTCATGGCCAAAAAGCTCACTGCTAATTAACCCTTCTGTCAGTGCTGCGCAGTTGACTTGGATAAATGGTTTGTTTTTTCTGGAGCTTTTGGCATGGATTGCAGATGCAATCAGTTCTTTGCCGGTACCACTTTCTCCGGTAATCAGAACGGTGGCTGTCGTTTGGGCAACCTGACTGATCATTTCGTAAATTTCAAACATTTTACGATCTTGCCCGATCAGATTTTCAAAACAAAACTGTTCCCCACTCATACATTCCGGACACTGGCCAGCCTCTACAGCTGCCTTGTGTGCGAGTATTGTCTCAATAGACCGCACAACCATTTCAAAATCGAAGGGTTTTACCAGATAGTCATAGGCACCGGCTTTCATTGCCTTGACAACTTGCGAGGTACTGTCATCGCTGGTCAGGATTAGAATGAAGATCTGAGGATACAGCGTCTTGACTTCGCTTAAGAGCTCTAGTCCGTCCATTAACGGCATGCTCAGATCGGTAATGACAATGTCTGCAGATGATTTTTGCAGGCTTTCCAATGCTTCAGGCCCACTCCCGGCGGTTCTAACCTGAAAACGGACGTCAGCTCCAATCTTTTTACTGAAAATACGGCAATAAGCTGGCTCATCATCGACAAACAGTATGCGCACAGGTGAGTTCATGGTGATAAGGCCCCTTTTGAGCCGATAGCAGTTTGATAATGGTCCGAAGCTGCCAGAATCATACTTTTTAACTCACTGCGTTTCCAGGGTTTTGGTAGAAACCCAAATATTTTACCCTGTTGCAACGCCTGGGTGACAGCTGCTGTTTCGATAAAGCCTGAGAGTATGATTCTGACCGTCTGGGGCCACCTGTTGCTGACTTCATCTAAAAATACCAGTCCGTCAGTTTCCGGCATCTGGTAGTCTGAGATGATGATATTAACCGGTTTGTGCTCCAGTATGTGCAGTGCTTCGGCAGCTGATGAGGCAGCCAGCATGGCGATGCCTTCGTTGTGGCAGAACCGCTCAAGGGTTTTCAGGATATGTTCTTCATCATCAACGCAAAGTATATAGAGTGTGTCAGGCATCTTTTACCTCGGCCTTGAGTGGCAGCGTGATTGTAAAGGTTGTCCCCTGACCTGGATGGCTCTGTACACTGATCGTACCTTGGTGTTGCCGGATGATATCAGCAACGATACTCAGTCCCAGGCCGGTTCCTTTGTTAATTTCTTTTGTTGTGAAAAAGGGTTCAAATATCCGCTGCTGTATCTCTTCCGGAATACCACAACCGGTGTCGCTGATACGTATTGAGATCGTTTTTTCATCGGCCCAGGTGCTGACCGTGACCTCTCCCCGTTTGTCTATTGCATGGGCTGCATTAATCAGCAGGTTCATAAAGACCTGATTTAACTGTTGTGCCTGGCAGAATAAGAGGGGGATAGTCCCAAAATTCCGATGTACCAATGCCTTGTGCCGTAGCTCGTGATGCGTAATCCTGATGGCGCTTTCCAGACATTCATTGATATCAGCCTGTTTGTACTCTTTGTCATCGATACGGGAGAAGCTGCGCAGGTTTTTGACGATATCGCTGACTCTGCCGGCACCCTCCAAAGATTCCGCAATCAACGTGCCAAAATCTTCTAAAATGTAATCAATTCCCAACTCATTCCATTTTTTATGGAGCTTTTGCAGTGATTCTGGTGTTGCAGCGGTTTGAAGTTCAGTCTGCTGGAGTTCAATATAGGTTTGTAACCGCATAAGATAGATTTGCAGCTCTTCCAGATTGTTGGTTACAAAGCCAATCGGGTTGTTAATATCATGGGCAACACCTGCAGCCAGCAGGCCGATACTTGCCATTTTGTCCTGATGCAGGATGGTCGCTTGTCTGATTTGCAGTTCTGAATGCGCTCGTTCCAGATCATTTTGGCGCTGCTCAAGCTCTGTGGTTGCGGTTTCAAGATGGCGCGTCCGCTCGGCAACACGGTCTTCAAGGTTGGCATTCAGATGGATCAGGGCTTCTTCGGCCTTTTGACGCTCGGCAATTTCAGACTCCAGCAGGTCGTTTGCCTCTGATACTTTCGTGATTTCATCAGACAGTTTTTGCTGGGTCGTTTCTATGGTCTGATCAACCTGGCCAAGCACCCGCCAGGTAAAAATAAACAGAACGAGGCATAGAAAGCCGCTGATAAGAACAGTGAGAGCAATAAAACGTTGAAATTTACTGGTCTGAAGTGTGATGTCATAGAGCAGAATAAAGTTACCGATTTCACGACCACTGCTTTCCTTGAAAGAGAATGTTCTAAAAGCGAAATGCTTGCTGCCAAGGGCTGCTGTTTGCCACTCCTTGTCACGAAACAGGTCTGAATCTTTTTGTGATAGCAGGTGATGAAGCAAAGGAGGTATCTGTTCCAGAGATTGTGCAATAACTATTTTGTCTGGGAACTGATCCCAGTTGATATGTTTTCCCACCCATGAGTAGCCAACAGGGATGGCGTTCTTATCTAACAAGGCTTTGTTAATTACCAGTAAATAATCAATATTATTGAGTATTGAGAGGTCATTCAGGGTGTCGTTAACTTCGATGCCCAGCTCAATAAAGCCAAGCTGATCAGTCTGATGCCTCCAGGGAATGACAAGCCGCAGGGTCAGCGTGCCAAATGGCCCCAGTTCCAGGCCATGGGCTGGTGTTCCGGTTTCCATAGCTTGCCGCATACTGCTTCTGGTTATGATATCGCCATGCTGGTTCGGTTGATGGACTCGTAAAAAGTTTCTGCCCTGTTGATCATGAAAATAGAAATGAGTGATTTTTTTGCTGGAAAGTTTTTTAAGATAGGGTCGTGCCCCTGTATAGAGTGCTGTCCGATCTTTGTGGCGCATTGCTTGTATTAATGCTGGGTCACTGGTAATTGTTTCAGCTATGGTAGACATCAGCTCAGTCTTTGTGGCAAGCATCGCCTTGAAGACTGCTATGCTTTCACCATATTCACGGTTCAGAGCGGTGGTTATATCGTCGCGACGAACGGCAAATATCGTGAGGATAGAGCCGATAAGCAGTACCAGAATGGTGAGCGAGAGTGGAATCAGGACATGAGCGCGTATAGTAGTCTGGTGGTTCATGATGTCTCGTTCCGATGGAAATTAGGAATATTTATGTGCATTCGATAGGTTATGCTGTAGATAGATATACTCTTTGAACATTGATCCGCTATGTTGTCAATAGGGGCGTTATCAATTTCTCGGTCTGGACAGCAACGGGTCAGCTGAAGTATATGAATAGAGATAACAATGAGGAGGCAGGCATGATTAAGAGTATGACCGGCTATGGTAAGGGCGAGTCAGCGGATCATCAGGGGCGCTGTGTCGTTGAGATAAAGACGGTAAATAACCGCTATGGTGAGGTGTCGGTCAAGATGCCGCGCAGTTTTCTGGCCTATGAGCTTGAGGTGCGTAAGGCGGTAGGAGTGAAGGTTAAACGGGGTAAAGCGGATCTGTTTGTGCAATGGGAGCCTGCGGTGGGGGAAGCCGTGGTGCCGCCGCTGAATCATGCAGTAGCCAAGGGGTATCATCAGGCCTTTCAGGAGCTTGCCCATGAACTGCATGTCTCGGCAGAGATTCCGCTGTCATTGATACTGTCCCAGCGAAATGTACTGCAGGAAACCGCCAGTGAAGAACAGGGGGATCTGTTACCACTGCTGCTTCAGGCCGTAGGTCAGGCCCTTGATGGTCTGGACGGGATGCGGTTGCGTGAAGGCGAAGCACTGCAGGCTGACCTGAAGGGGCGCCGTGCTGATCTGGCAGCCCTGGTTGCCCAGGTACGGGCGCGGGCTCCTCAGGTGGTTGACGAGTATCAGCAGAAGCTGCAACAGCGTCTGGAAAAGCTGTTGGGCGGAACCGAGCTTGATCCGCAACGTCTGGCCCAGGAAGTTGCCCTGCTGGCTGATCGGTGTGATATTACAGAAGAGCTGGTGCGGCTGGAGAGTCACTTTATCCAGTTTGACGAGACCCTGCTGCTGAAGGAGCCGGTTGGACGCAAGCTGGATTTTCTGATGCAGGAGATTAACCGCGAGGTGAATACCATCGGCTCCAAGGCAAATGATTCCGCCATTACCTCATTGGTGGTGCAGATGAAGGCGGAGTTGGAGAAGATGCGGGAGCAAGTGCAAAACATCGAATAGGAACGTCCTTTTTCGCTCTGAGCACGTCAGTTTTCGTAAATGGCTTGTCAACGTACTGATGGTACGCCTCCGCGCCATTTCTTAACTGCCGCACTCAGAACAAAAAAATCATCGTTCCTTACGTGTGGGGGAGATATGCAACAAGAAGGTCTCTTAATCGTTATTTCAGCGCCATCAGGGGCTGGCAAAACAACCTTGTGCAATGGGCTGGTCAGTCGTTTTCCGGCCTTGAAAGAGTCAATCAGCTATACGACCCGTCAGCCACGGGCCGGGGAGCAGGATGGGGTGGACTACCATTTTGTCCCGGTGGAGCGGTTCAAGCAGATGATTGCTGAAAACGAGTTTGCAGAGTGGGCAGAGGTGCATGGCAATTTCTATGGAACCGCCATTGCAACCCTGGAGCAGGCCAGGGTTGATGGCATTGATATCCTGCTGGATATTGACTGCCAGGGGGCGCGTATCCTTAAAGATCGTGGTATTAACGGCCTGTTTGTCTTTGTGTTACCTCCCAGTATGACGGAGCTGCGCCGTCGGCTGGAATCCCGTTCGTCCGATGCAAAAGAGGTGATTGAACGCAGGATTGCGCGGGCAACCGAGGAGATCCGCGAAGCACGCTGGTATGATTATATTGTGGTGAATGATCGACTTGATGAGGCCCATGAGGCGTTGGCCTCGATTGTGACGGCGGCTCGCCAGACAACCGGGCGCATGTTGGGTCAGGTGTCGAAAATGTTTGATATTTGAGCTGGTATAGGTATAATCAGCCTCCCATTGCTTGAGCGTATGGAAAAAGGAGATAGAGACGATGGCACGTGTGACTGTTGAAGATTGCCTTGAAAAAGTTGATAACCGCTTCATGCTGGTTATGCTGGCCTCCAAACGGGTCAAGCAGCTATACAAGGGGGCTAAGCCCCTGATTGACCCCAAAAACAACCGTTTTGTGGTTACCTCTCTGCGTGAAATCGCTGCCGGTAAACTGTCAGCCGAGTTGACCAGCAAACGTTCTGCATGATCGGATCATCTCTGGAGGCCTGCCAATTGGTAGCGCCTCCATTTTTGTGTCTGCCCCCGATGTCTGTTTTTACTGACCACTTAATACCACCTGCTCCTGTATGATACGCCTTAACGATATCCTTGATACGGTTGTTATCTACAACCCCTCTGCTGATCTTAATCTGATCAGAAAGGCCTATGTCTACTGTGCCAAGGTGCATCAGGGCCAGACCCGCCTTTCCGGTGAGCCGTATATTATCCATCCCCTTGAAGTTGCGGGTCTTCTGGCTGGTCTCAAACTGGATGTAGCCAGCATTGTGACCGGCTTCCTGCATGATTCCATTGAAGATACCCTGACCACCTCGGAAGAGCTGGCTGAAATGTTCGGTAAAGAGGTTGCAGAACTGGTTGACGGGGTAACCAAGATCAGCAAGATTCACTTCAAGACCAAGGAAGAGAATCAGGCTGAGAACTTCCGCAAGATGCTGATCGCCATGGCCAATGACATCAGGGTGATTCTGGTGAAGCTGGCTGACCGGCTGCATAATATGCGAACCCTGCAGTTTCAGCCTGACACCAAGCAGCGTTCCATCTCTCGCGAAACCATGGATATCTACGCCCCGATCGCCCACCGGTTGGGGATATCCTGGATCAAGACTGAACTTGAAGATCTATCGTTCCGCTATCTGCAGCCGGATGTCTATTTTGATCTGGCAACCAAGATCCAGCGCAAGAAGCAGGAACGGGAATCCTTTATCTATGATATCCAGGACGCGATCCGCCAAAAGCTGGTTGAACACCAGATTGTGGGCGAGGTCTCCGGTCGCAGCAAGCACCTCTATTCAATTTACCGCAAGATGGAAAAGCGCAAGGTTGATTTTGAGGAGATCTATGACCTGACCGCCCTGCGGATTCTGGTGGATGATATCAAGTCCTGTTACGAGGTGCTGGGGCTGATTCACTCCTCCTGGCGGCCTATTCCCGGACGCTTTAAAGATTATATCGCCATGCCCAAGGGGAATATGTACCAGTCACTGCATACCACGGTAATCGGTCCCCACGGTGACCGGATGGAGGTGCAGATCCGCACCCATGAGATGCACCGGGTTGCCGAGGCCGGTATTGCGGCCCATTGGAAGTATAAAGAAGGCAAGGGCTATGACGAGAAAGAGGTCAAACGCTTTGCCTGGCTGCGTCAGTTGTTGGAATGGCAGCAGGAGTTGCAGGATTCCCGCGAGTTTATGGATTCGGTCAAGGTTGAACTGTTTCCTGAAGAGGTCTACGTCTTCACCCCCAAAGGGGATGTGAAGGGATTTCCTAAGGGATCGACCCCGATTGATTTTGCCTATGCCGTACATACCGATGTGGGGCATCGTTGTGTGGGTGGTAAGGTCAACGGTAAGCTGGTGCCCCTTAAGCATGAGCTGCAAAATGGCGACATTGTAGAAGTCATAACCTCCCCTCACCATACTCCCAGCAAGGATTGGCTTAAGATCGTCCGTTCCTCCCGCGCTCGCAACAAGATCAGGGCCTGGATCAAGATTGAAGAGCGTAAGCGCAGTATTGTGCTGGGACGGGAATTCTGCGAAAAGGAGTTTCGCAAGTATTCGCTTAATCTGCAAAAGCTTATCAAGGGTGGAGAGCTGCGGAAGATTGCCAACGAGTATGGTTTTAACACAGAGGATGATCTGCTGGCAGCCATGGGCCACGGCACGATTTCAGCTGCTCAGATAATAGCCAAACTGATCCCTGAAGAGCGGATACAGGCTCGCCAGGAACAGAAGGAATCACGCATCACCAGTGTGATCAATAAGTTGAAGGGGCGGTCATCCAGTGCCGTTGAAGTTGGCGGCATGGAAGATATCATGATCCGCTATGCCAAATGCTGCAACCCGCTGCCCGGAGACGAGATTGTCGGTTTCATTACCAGGGGGCAGGGGGTGACTATCCATACTGCTGACTGTCCTTTTGCTGCTGAAAGCGATCCTGAACGGCGGATAGAGGTGACCTGGGCCAAGGGCAAGAGCGCTGCATTGCCAGTCAGGTTGCGGGTATTCTGTATGGATGAAAAAGGTATCCTGGCTCACATGACCCTGGCTATTACCAATGCTGAAGCAAATATCGTCAGTGCCCAGATCAAAAGTACCGTTGACAAGCGGGGTGAGAATATCTTTGAGTTGAACGTAACTGACCTGGCCCATCTAAACAAGGTGGTAAACTCCTTGATGAAGGTGAAGGGGGTTATGAAGGTGGAGCGGGTAAAGAGCTAGGAGTGGTCCTTTTTCGTCCATATCACGTCAAGCTGCTGAATGTCTTGTGCGACGTACTGCATCAGTACGCCTCCGCATCATTCCTTACGTGCCGCAATCTGTACGAAAAATTCCTCACTCCTTGATAGGGAGGTACTCTATGAAAAGTATTGCAACTGATAAGGCACCGGCAGCTATCGGGCCATATTCCCAGGCTGTTGTGGCAGGAGGGCTGTTGTTCTGTTCTGGTCAGATTCCGCTGGACCCTGTTTCTGGTGAGCTGGTTGTTGGTACAGTTGAGCAGGAGACAGAACGGGTAATGGAGAATCTGCGTGGTGTGCTGGAAGCGGCTGGTACTAATTTTGACCATCTGGTGAAGACAACTATTTATTTGACCGATATGGCTGATTTTGCAGCGGTGAATCAGGTCTATGGTCAGTATTTTTCAACAATCAAGCCTGCGCGTGCAACAGTAGCTGTTGCTGCGCTGCCCCGTGGGGCGCGGGTTGAAATTGAGGCAGTTGCAGAGTTGAAAAACTAAACAAGCCGTGTGCAAACGAGTGCACACGGCTGTTTAAAGGGGTGTTACCGGAAGGCTAGAGAGCCTTGGTAACTGAGCCGGAACGGATGCAGCGGGTACAAACCTTGATGGTTGATACGCTGCCGTTCGCTGCCTTGGCTTTAACCTTCTGCAGGTTAGGGTACCAAGTGGTACGGGTCTTGTTGTTGGCATGGCTCACGTTGTTGCCGGTGCTGGGGCCTTTACCGCAAATTTCACATTTTCTGGACATGGATCTTACCTCCCGTGCTAACTGAACAAATTCTTTTATCAGAATCAGTTCACAGGTGCAAGGAAAAATACCGCTATGAAAATCTTTAAAGCGCTTCTGTCGCTACTTATGCTTGCCGTACTGATTGTTACCGCACTTTTTATTGATTTTACCTACAAAACCTTTTCTGCACGCCCTCGTCAGGTGCAGGTTGATGCAATTGTGGTGCTTGCTGGCGGTAAAGGGCGGGTTGAAGAGGGAGTTCGTCTTTTCAAGGAGCGCCGTGCAAACTGGCTTTTTCTGGTTGGCGTGAATCCCACCGTCAGGAAATCAGACCTGTATCGCCCCAAGCAGGGGGATCCATCATCAGACAACGTTGTCCTTGAAAAGCTATCGCGGAATACGTTGGAAAACGCTATTTACGGTCGTGATATCCTGGCTGAGCATAAAGTCCGCTCGGTACTACTGATTACTTCTCGCTATCACCTGAAGCGTTCAGCCATTCTTTTTCGGAATGCCCTTCCAGCTGAAGTTGCCGTGTACCCCTATCCGGTCGATAGCAGTAATGTCAAGGAGGAGTGGTGGCACCACGTGGGGACCTTCAGGTTGCTGTTTTCAGAGTTCTACAAATATTGCATTTTCAGAGTTTTCTTCCTCTTTTCACCGGGAGAATTGCGTCCGGTCAGCCTCTAGCTTTTTTTATCCAAACCTGCTACAAAAAAGCTTTGTCCTCTACACCTGAAAGGAATTCCCATGCGTTATATAAGTACTCGTGGCGGCATTGCGCCGGTACGCTTTAAAGATGCCGTGATGATGGGGTTGGCCGATGATGGCGGCCTTTTGTTGCCTGAGTCAATTCCTGCCTTTTCCGCTGTGGAACTGGAATCATGGCGCACACTGACCTATCCCCAACTTGCCTTTAACGTTATATCCCGCTTTGTTGATGATATTCCTGCCGCTGATCTTCAGGCACTGATTGAGCGTTCCTATGCCACCTTTAATCATCCTGAGGTTACTCCAGTGGTGCAGAAGGACGGGGTCTATATTCTAGAGCTGTTCCATGGAGTGACCCTAGCCTTTAAGGATGTGGCCCTGCAGTTCCTTGGCAACCTGTTTGAGTATATTCTGCATGAGCGGAATGAACGGTTGACCATTGTAGGGGCTACCTCCGGCGATACCGGCAGTGCCGCCATTCATGGTGTGCGTGGTAAGGCTGGTATCAGCATCTTTATCCTGCATCCCCATGGCAAGACCTCGCCGGTGCAGGCACTGCAGATGACTTCCGTGCTGGATGAAAACGTACACAACATTGCTGCTGATGGCACCTTTGATGACTGTCAGGATATTGTCAAGGCACTGATGGGAGACCTTGCGTTTAAACAGAAATACTCGCTGGGGGCTGTTAACTCCATCAACTGGGCCCGGGTGCTGGCACAGGTGGTTTACTATATCTATGCTTGGCTGAGGGTGGCAGAACAGGGCCAAAAGGTGGTGTTCTCAGTTCCCACTGGAAACTTTGGCGATATCTTTGCCGGCTATATGGCCCACCAGATGGGGCTGCCGATTGAAAAGCTGCTGCTGGCAACCAATGAAAATAACATCCTGACCCGTTTCATCAACCAGGGGGATTACTCGGTGGGCAGCGTAGTGCAAACCCTGTCACCATCCATGGATATTCAGGTGGCTTCCAATTTTGAACGTTACCTCTATTATCTCTTTAATCAGGATGCTAACCGGGTTTCTGCTGCCTTTGCCCAGCTCAAGGCTGAAGGGAAAATCAGCTTTAGTGATGCAGAGCTGCAGCAGGTCCGTCAAGATTTTAGTTCTGCATCGGTTGGACGAGAGCAGACCTTGGAAACCATTGGCCGTTTTAAACAGGAAACCGGCTATCTGTTGGATCCGCATACCGCCGTCGGGGTCCGGGCAGCACAGGAGTTGGTGGTTGATGGCACGCCGGTAGTCTGCCTTGCCACGGCACATCCGGCAAAATTTGGTGATGCGGTAGTGGAAGCAACTGGTGAGGCTGTGCCGGTACCCCCTGCCATTGCGCAACTGGAAGGATTACCGACCCGCTGTGTGCGGATGCCGGCGGATGGTGAGCAGGTTCGTAATTTCATTATAGCAACAGTGGGGTAATGAATCGTGCGCATTGAATGCCCAAAATGTAAGGCAAGCGGAAATGTCAATGATCTGGAGATTCCTGATGACGGCATGATGCTTGCCTGCCCGCGCTGTAAAGAGAGCTTTCGAGTAGTAAAACCACGTAAAAAAGCTACTTCTGCCTTTGCAACCAACACCTGTCCTATCTGTGGATATAGTACCTTCTGTGAAGAGGTGTTTGACGAATGTCCTCAGTGTGGTGCGGATGTAAAGACTGCGGCAGAACGCAAACGTGCGGAGGCAGCACGGAAAAGGGAACATGAGGTTCTGAATCGGAACTATCGTGCTGAGGTAGCGCCAGCAATGCCGCCATTGCCGACAGGCTCTAAATTTCCGGCTTCAGCGCCTGAGCCGGAAAAACCGAAGTTGAATCTGGCCTCTTTTGCAGATGGCTTTGATCCTGTGGCCGCTATAGGCTGGGGAGCCGCTGCGTGTGCAGTATTGTTTATTGCGGTTGGTGGGTGGGGGGTGTTGGACTATCAGGGAACTGACATTCAGGCGCAGCTGTCGGCTCAGTCGGTTGAGCCGGTTTCTGCCTGGCAGGTTTTTTGGGGATACGGTTTTTTGCCCTGGGTGGAGCTTCTGTTTGGCGTAGTTGTTCTGTGTGCCGCCTTTGGTTTTTTGCAGCGTGCAGAATGGGGGATGGCAAGACTGCAGCAGGTTGTTACCGCTTCTTTGGTGCTGGTGCCAGCTTACGAACTGGGACAATATGGGGTCTGGATCGTGAAGTCAATTTCACCACCCTGGTGGGCCTATCTTGTTGAATTGTTAAGTGCCTTGCTGATCTCCGGCCTTTTGTTGGTGCCGTTGTATTTTCTGCTGCAATACCTTAAAGGAAATAACCTGAAAAGAGCATACCAAAAAAATTAGTCTGTTTTCGGTGTGCTGTCTGCATTTGAGGCGCCGCCCGGCTTTCTACGCCGTGGACGGCGTTTCTTTTTTAACGGATCTGAGGCGGCTGGCTGTTGTGCTACAGTTTTTGGGGTTTTAGGTTTGTGTCGCTGGCCTTTGGGCTGTCCGGTTGAGGCTGCTGGAGTGGCAGGACGATGTTTGGGGCGTTTGTAGTCATGTACGAAGAGTTCGTCTTCAGCCCATTCAACCGGCACTTTGTGCTTGATATACTCTTCAATCGCCTCAAGGTAAAAGGCACCGTCCTCATCAGCCAGGGAGATAGCCTTACCTTCAGCTCCAGCCCGGGCGGTTCTGCCAATCCGGTGGACATAATCTTCTGCATCCTGCGGCAGATCGTAATTAATCACATGGGAAATGCCATCAATATGCAGTCCCCGTGAGGCAACATCCGTAGCAATCAGGATCGCCAGGTCCCCTCGCTTGAACTGTTCAAGAATATTCATCCGTTTGCGCTGATCAACATCACCTGAAATCACCCGGCAGGGGAATTCATTTGCATTCAGGCGATCCTGCAGACGTTCCGCTTCCCGTTTGGTGTTGACAAAGACCATGGTCCGGGCCATCCCTTCACGACGCAGAAGTCCCAGCAACAGGGGAAATTTTTCCTTGTTGGCCACGTGGTACAGCATCTGCTCCACTCGTTCGGCAGTCATCTTCTCAGGCGTTACCGAGACCTTTTGCGGCACGTTCATGAATTCATAGGAGAGTTCCATGACCCGTTGGTTCAGGGTGGCGGAGAACATCAGGTTCTGGCGTTGATCAAAGGGGGGCAGACGCCGCAGGATGTAGCGCAGGTCAGGGATAAAACCCATGTCAAACATCCGGTCTGCCTCGTCAATCACCAGCATCTCAATATGCTTCAATGAATACACTTTTTGCTTCAGGTAGTCGATCAGACGGCCTGGCGTGCCGATCACGACATCAGCCCCATCCTTTAACGCGTTTTTCTGCTTCATATAATCAACGCCGCCATAAATAGCCTGGATGTTTAAACCACAGTGGCTACCAAGCAGCTGAGCATCTTTTTCAATCTGGACCACCAACTCGCGGGTTGGAGCAAGGATCAGGGCCCGCGGGCGTAGCAGATTGGTATCTGCAGCATCTGCTTGAGAAGCCAGCAGTTTGGTGAAAAGGGTAATCAGGAAGGCTGCGGTCTTGCCGGTGCCGGTCTGGGCCTGACCAGCAACATCTTTGCCACCTAACGAGATGGGCAGGGTCTGAGCCTGAATGGGGGTGCAATCATTGAAGCCGGCTTCGTTAATTCCTGCCAAGACCTGACTGGGGAGCGAAAGTTCGCTAAATTTCATCGGGTTATTTCCATCTTGAGACGTAAGGTATGCTACCTGTAATGCTATACACCGGATCGCTGATACAGGCAACTTTATACGCGTTTGTGCCTGCAGATACGGCCAGAAATGCTTTGACAAAATAAGCCGCGCTTCAGTAGTATGTGAAAACTTTACGTAACGGATTGGATAGGCATGCAGGCTGCACTAGAACTGATTGGTGATGATCTCAAACAGGTAGAGGAACAGTTCAGGAAAGATCTTGAATCTGATGTTCCGCTTATCCGTAAAGTAGGCGAATATGTGCTGGCCAGCGGTGGTAAGCGTATCCGCCCTGCCATGCTGCTTCTGGCTGCGCGTCTGTGTGAGTATCAAGGTGCACAGGCGATCCCACTGGCGAGTGTGGTTGAGTTTATCCATACCGCCACTCTGCTGCATGATGATGTTGTCGACAGTGCTACTCTGCGCCGCGGTCTAGCCTCTGCCAATACCCTTTGGGGTAATGAGGCCTCTGTTCTGATCGGTGACTTCCTTTTTTCAAAATCCTTTTCCCTGATGGTTAATGCCGGCAGCCTTGATGTGTTGCGGGTCATGTCCCGTGCTACCACCGTGATTGCTGAAGGTGAAGTGCTGCAACTGCTCTATACCGGCGAAGTTGATCTTACTGAAGAACAGTATATTGAAGTGGTACGAGCCAAGACTGCCGTGTTGCTGTCTGCTGCCTGTCAGTGCGGTGCCATTCTGGGCGGCGTTTCGCCAGAGCAGGAACAGGCTCTGGCTGATTTTGGCATGGAGCTGGGTATCGCCTTCCAGTTGATGGACGATATTCTGGACTATACCGCTTCAGAAGAGGAGTTTGGCAAAAGTATCGGACATGATCTTGAAGAGGGCAAGCTGACGCTGCCTCTGATTCATGCCTTGCGTGGATGTGGCGATGAAGAGCGTGAAGCAGTTACAGCGATTATTGAAAAGGATGAACTGAGCCCAGAAGATTTTCGTCTGGTTTCCGGTCTGGTACAGACCTATGGCGGTATTGAGTACACTGTTGAAAAGGCCCGTGGTTGCGTCACAAACTGTGCCCGCCACCTATCTTGTTTCCCCGATAATGCCTGCAAACAAGCCCTGCTGGACTTGGCTAACTACGTGGTAACGCGCAACCGTTAAGTCACCCCAGCCAGCTCCTAACCCCGCTTTCTATTCCGTTGTAGATTTTGGAGGATTTACGAGATGAAAAAGTTATTGGTACTGCTCTGTTGTGCTGTTGCCCTTGTTACCGGCTGTAGCAAAGGCAAGACCGACGCACCGGGTAAGGCGCCGGTGGAAAAAAGCCAGGCCCCCGAGATTAGTGTGGTATCTCTTGATAATCAGCAACTGACCCTTGCATCGTTAAAGGGAAAGGTGGTGCTGCTTAACTTCTGGGCCACCTGGTGTCCTCCCTGCCGTGAAGAGATCCCTTCTATGATGAAGTTAAACAAGCTGATGGCCGGCAAACCGTTTCAGATGGTCTGTGTCTCGGTTGATGAGGGAGGCAAGCAGGCTGTTACAGAGTTCTTTAAAAATTCCGGTTTTTCGCTTCCTGCCTATACCGACCCCAGCGGTCAGGTTTCCAAAACCTACGGTATCACCGGAGTGCCAGAGACTTTTGTGATTGATAAAAATGGTATGATCGTAAAAAAGGTAATTGGCGGGCTTGACTGGAACAGCCCTGAAGTAATTACCTTTCTTGAAGGGTTAATGAAGTAGCAGACACTATCTATGGAAACTCAACATATCAGCTATATCGGGGCCTTTGTGGCAGGCCTGCTTTCCTTCCTGTCCCCCTGCGTCCTGCCATTGATTCCATCGTACATCACCTACATTACTGGTCTGTCTTTCAGTGACCTGGATGCTGAGCATCCAACCCATGTTGTGCGCAGAAAGACCATGCTGCATTCGCTGGCTTTTGTCAGCGGCTTTACGGTTGTCTTTGTGTTGTTGGGGGCATCTGCAACCTACATAGGCTCATTCTTGCAGCAGCATATGGAGCTGGTCCGCAGACTTGGCGGTATCCTGATTATCGTCTTTGGTATTCATGTCACTGGCCTGGTGCCTTTGAGATGGCTATTGGGTGAAAAACGAGTCTCGCTTAAGAATAAACCAGCAGGGTTTTTAGGCAGCTTTCTGGTGGGGTTGGCCTTTGCGGCAGGCTGGACCCCCTGTATCGGTCCGATCCTGGCCTCAATCCTGATGATTGCCGCAACTGAGGAGAAGGTTGCACAGGGGATTGTGCTGCTGCTGCTTTATTCCATAGGTCTCGGGATACCGTTTCTGCTTTCGTCGCTGGCATTGCATCGTTTTATTACCGTCTTTAATCGCTTTAAAAAACATATCCGGCTGTTTGAGATCATTACCGGTTTCTTCCTGATGATTGTCGGTATCCTGATTTTTACCAACTGGCTGTCCGTATTATCCGGCTATGTCAATCTGCTGTTTATGAAAAGCTAAGATGGTCAAGGCGCACCGTTCACAGCATTCGATCCAGCTGGCTGTCTCACAACTGGTGGTAACAGAAGCCTTTTACGCCGGTATCCTTGAGCTGCCGGTCCGTCGCTCTTTTTCAGCGCCTGGCGCACCGGAACACCTGATCGTTGATATGGAGGGGATTTCACTGATCTTTGTTGAGGAGTCTGATGTGATCAGGACCCATCCGATTCTTGAACATCGCTTTGGCATGTTTCCTAAAGGGGTAGGTCTGACATTACACTTTGAGGTTCAGGACATTGAAGGGATTCGAGACGCCATTCTCGAAGAGGATCTGGAAATTCTCTATCACCTTGAAGAAAAACCCTATGGCGTCAAGGAGATGTGGTGCTTTGATCCTGACGGTTATCTGGTCGCCCTTGAGGAACCAACCCTACGACGTAACAAGGCCGGTCGCTGAGAGCAACCGGCCTTGTGTTTGTCTGTACTGATGTTCTGTATTACTTACTGGTATCTTCTGTCTTTTTCTCCTTCCGGACCGGAGGAGCGCAACTGTCTGACATTCAGGTAGGAACCCCCATCCTGGGGAGTAGATATTTATTTACAACAAACCAGACAACCAGAATAATCAGCAGCAAAATGATGTCTTTCATGATACCCTCCGTCTGGTTATATAGCATACTAAAGACTGTTTTTGGACGTTTTTTTGCTGTTTGATTCGCGCCGCCAAGGAGTAACCCGTTATGCACTTTCCCGCAATTGATCCCGTTTTCCTGCGTTTGGGTCCGTTGCAGTTCCGCTGGTATGGACTGATGTATGTGATCGGCTTTTTAGCCAGCTACTTCCTGGTCCGTAATGAAGCGCGCCGTAGAAAACTCAGCATGGATAACGAGGCGGTGGCTGACTTTATTTTTTGTCTGGCCTTGGGGGTCGTACTGGGCGGCAGGCTTGGCTATGTGCTGTTTTATGATCTTGGCTCGTACCTGAGTCATCCGCTACGGGTCTTTGCCATCTGGCAGGGGGGGATGTCATTCCACGGTGGCCTGTTGGGGGTTGCAGTGGCTGGCCTCTGGTATGCCCGTCGTTTCGAGTTGCCTTACCTGCAACTGGCTGATCTGGTTGCCCTTGCAGCTCCGGTAGGGCTGGGGCTGGGAAGGATCGGCAACTTTATCAATGGAGAACTGTTTGGGCGTCCCACCACCATGCCTTGGGGGATGATCTTTCCTGACGGCGGGCCGTTGCCCCGGCATCCCTCCCAGCTGTATGAAGCGTTGCTGGAGGGGGTTGTGCTGTTCTTTCTGGTCCGTTTTCTGGCACGCCGTTTTCAGGCGCCAGGCACGGCTATAGCTGCCTTTCTTAGTGGATATGGCCTGTTCCGGTTTACTGTTGAACTGTTTCGTCAGCCGGATAGCCAACTGGGGTTGTACTGGGGCTTTTTCTCAATGGGACAGCTACTGAGCCTGCCGCTTTTTCTGGCTGGTGGTATATTGCTGGTCTGGTTAAATTGGAAGAAGAAGCCTCAGGATGTTACAGTTTGACTGTAGCAAGCCATTGTTGTAACTGTTTTAACCCTTCATCAATTGTGATCTCTGGCTGATAGCCGAAATCTCTGCGGGCTGCCGAGATGTCAAACCAGTGGGCTGTGGCCAGTTCCTTGGCCACAAAGCGAGTCATAGGGGGCTCCCCGGACAGCCTGAACAGCCGCCAGATCCCTTCGCAGATCACTCCCACAGTATAAGCCGCCTTCGGTGAGATGCTTCCTCTGACCGGCGCTGTACCACCTGCCGCCAGAATCCGGTTGACCATCTCCCAGAGCGGTATCGGTTCACCATTACTGATAAAATAGGCCTTACCTGCCACCGGGCTGCCCGGTGCAAGTCGTTCTGCTGCCTGCAGGTGTGCCCTGGCAGCGTTGTCCACATAGACCGTATCCACCAGACAAGGGCGATTACCGATTCGTCGCAGTCTGCCGCTTTTCCCCTTGGCAATAATCCGTGGCACCAGATGATTATCACCCGGCCCCCAGATCAGGTGGGGACGTAGGGATACGGTTGCAAGCTGTGGGCTGTTCGCCTGCAGCACCAACTGCTCGGCCATGGCCTTGGTCTGGGGATAAAAGGCCTCAAAGTGGTCAGGGTAGGGCAGGGACTCATTGCCACCCTCGACATCATTGCCATCAAACACCACGCTGGGGGAACTGGTGTAGACCAACCTGGTAATGCTATGCCGTCTGCAGGCCTCCAGAACGTTCTCAGTGCCGGTTACATTAGCCTGATAGAAGTCGTTGTAGCTGCCCCAGATACCGGCCTTGGC
Organism: Geobacteraceae bacterium; assembly: GCA_021286935.1. Lineage (GTDB taxonomy): Bacteria > Desulfobacterota > Desulfuromonadia > Geobacterales > Pseudopelobacteraceae > Trichlorobacter. Next base: position 1,425 of record JAJTBI010000049.1, on the reverse strand, counting down.
AGCAACGTGAAAAACAATGTCGCACCCTTCAGCTGCCTTGATCACTGCGGCCTGGTCGGCAAGGTCTGCCTGTACCTGTTCAACCCCAAGGCTAGTCAGCGCAGGGTAGCCGGAGCGTGAGATGCTGACCACCTGATCGCCCCGTTCACGCAGCATCTTGACGATTACTCCGCCAAGAAACCCGCCTCCTCCAGTAATCAGTGCCTTCATGCCAATTTTTCCGCAGCCCAGATGGCCAGTTTTTCACGGAAGATCTTGGCGTTGTGGCGGATATCCACCGGAAAGGCAGGGTGAAACAGGATGGTGGTGACTTCCTTGGTATGGGCATGGGCAGTTGCAATGCTTAACAGTTCAGACCGCAATTGATCATGGCTCGTGCTAACAGCTTGCTCCAATTCAATACAGATTACCGGTTGCTGGCTGCCTTTGGTGCCGATACCAACCAGGGCGCTGCGATAGACTGCAGGGTGGGTATTAAAGACCGCTTCCACCGGGATGGTGAACAATGGACCAAGGGCCGATTCAACCCGGTGTGACTTGCGCCCACAAAACCAGAGTCTGCCGCTTTCATCCTGCCTGCCCAAGTCGCCCATACGGTGGAAGAAACCACCCTCAGGATCGCTGATCTTGGAAAGCAGATCAGCCTTTGGTCGTTGGAAATAACCACGGGTCACCTGCGGGCCTTGCACGACAATCTCGCCAATCTGGCCTGGTGTAACACGCAGATCATCACTCCAGACTGCAACCGGATCATCCGTGATTTTGATGATCTCTACCCGGATGCTGTTTACCGGCTTACCGATGCAGACCCCGCCGCCGTTCTCAGTAACAGCACGGGTTTCACCCAGTATTTCTTTGCTTCCAATGGAGCATACCGGCAAAGATTCTGTGGCACCATAGGGGGTAAAGATCTCCACACCTTCTGCAAGCATCTGAGAAAAACGCTCCATTACCACAGCCGGGACCGGTGCTCCTGCTGAGATCACCCGTTTCAGGGTTGGCAGTTTAATGCCATGCTCAGCACCATAGCGGCCAACCCGGTTGATCAGGGCTGGTGAGCCGAACATGGTGGTCACATTATGGGTGGTAATGGCAGAGATGATCTTCTGCGGATCAACTGAACCGGGCCGGGTAAAATCCATCTCTGGAATGACCGCAGTCATCCCAAGGGCCGGTGCAAACAGGGCAAACAGTGGAAAGGTGGGCAGGTCAATCTCACCCGGCTGGATGCCGTAGACCTGCTTCAGATCCATAACCTGAGCACTGAAGTTCCCATGGCTGTAGATCGCCCCCTTGGGGGAACCGGTGCTGCCGCTGGTGAACAGGATGGCAGCCTGATCATCGGCAGCCGTAACCGCCATCTCAAAGGGCTGCTCAGGACTCTGCTGAATCTGTTTGTCAATGGTTATACCGCCCCAAAACAGA
>JAJTBI010000048.1 GCA_021286935.1 Geobacteraceae bacterium | reverse complement strand
TTTGTAGTTGCTGCCGTTGATTCTTACCTCGTTCAGCAGCAAGGCTCCCAGTACCACTACGATCAGGATGGCGGTAAAAGAGACCAGTGATAACAGGAACATTCTGGTACGCAGTTTCAAGCCAGAGCAGGTTGTGCCGGGTGTGCTATCTTCCACGGAGAACAGTTCCTTTCGAGGGTGCTGGTGCCTTAAAAAGCCGTGGAACTATAGCAGAGCTGGGCAGAACAGGGCAAGCGAAAAGGGGGGCTGTCAGCGTGGATCGAAGAGGCTTTTTAGGCGCTGTAACGCTGCATCAGGGCGATATTGAGGCGGAATGGGGAGTTGGCCCTGATGGTCAAGCGGGATGGATGATACCCCCAAGGGGGTGTCCACCTGCAGGACAGCGATCAGATGATAGGGAGTGTGGTCCAGATCAAGCTGGCGTTTTAGTAGTTCAAGCAGGTCCGCATGGCGGATTCGCACAGGAATTATGATCTGCGTTTCTTTGTTGCCAGGGAAGGTTGTCGTTTGATGAGTGGCACTGGAGCCAAACGGCAGACCAGCCACCTGCAGGGTATAGGAACAGTTCTGCAGGGTCAGATCAAATCTGTTAGGGTTGTTAACCAGCAGATTGACCTCAATATTCAGACCGGCTGAATCAATTCCTGTCGGGTTGATCTGCTGCAGTCGTACCTTCGGTGAGGTAACGACTGCAGCGCAACCAGATAGTCCTGAAAGCAGCATGATGAGCAGCAAAAGCCGTTTCACTGAATGCTGCTTCCCTTTTCGTTCAAGGCAACCTTCTCTTTGGTTTGGTCAAGCTCTTCAAGCAGTGCCTGTCGAATAGTACGCAGCTTTTTCAGATAGGCATCCGCCTGAGGACCAACACCACAGTAAAACTTCTTGGCACGGTCCATGTTGCCGTCGGCAACATCCAGTTTGCTCAGCAGGGTGCGCACTGCTGCCTCGGCACATTTTTCATCATTGCGCATCTCCTCGGGGGTGTAGCCATGGCTGCGTGCCTGCTTAGGCATCAGTTGCCAGACACCAATGGCTCCTTTGGTGGATGTTGCTTTTGAAGACAGGCTATGACCACCGGTTTCAGCCAAGGCAATCTCAGCCAGGTCAAGGGGAGAAAAAGGGGTTCCCAGAGTCTTAAAATAACAGAGTGCTGCCAGGTTGCGGGCTCGCTCAGGGGTGGTTTGACGGGCAAAGGCCAGTTCAATAACCGGTACCTGGCGCTTACGTTCTGCCATTGAAATCCCTTTTTCCATGACATTGCGGATCTCTTTTTCAAGAGAGGTCTCTGACAGGTCACGGTCAAGTGAAGCATGGGAGGCAGCAGGTTGAGGCCCCTTGCTACATGCGATAAACAGGATAGGGGTCCAAAACAGGGCTAAGCCCGCGGTTAAACACGTGATTTTTTTGATAATAGTTTGTTTTTTCATAGAGTTTAGTAGGGGAAGACTGGGCGGGTGGTGCCGGACAGGCAACCAGGGCCGGAAGTGATGGGAGGATTTGTCCGGCAAACTCCTTTCATGCTGAAATTACCGGTAAAATTTTGATACCGGTTTGAAAAACGACAAAAGTCCCGCTGATTGACGCGAGACTTTAAGCTGAACCGTTAGGTTTAATTGTGTCAGACGTATAACAAAAACATTGTTGTGTGTCAAATAAAAACAGTATAATTGCAATTATTTTAATATGTTAGTTTGTTGCAAGATCCTTCAGGGTGATGTTTGCCAGGATGCCGCGCACCTTCTGTTGTACCTGATGCCAGACCGGATGGACGGTGCAGGAGACGTCACGCTCACATTCGCCCGCCTTCAGTACACAACGGTTGGGGAGAATCGGACCTTCTACCGCTTCTACGACCTGAAGCAGTGTGATCTCTTCCGGTGGTCCGGCCAGCAGAAAACCGCCGCCGGTACCACGGAATGACTTGACAATACCGGTCTTACTGAATTGCTGGAATATCTTTGCCAGAAAGGTCTGGGGCACATCCACCGCTGCCGCAATTTCACTGAGCAGTGAAATCTTATTGGGGGGTTGGCTGGCCAGATACACAATACCACGTATAGCGTAATCACCCTTACGGGTCAGTTCCATCATGGGAAGCTCCTAAAAGGACTTTGATGATCCCTTTATAGCGTGGCAGCAAAAGACTTGTCAAGTCCTGTTACCCGTCCGACATGATCACGCAGCGGTTATACCGCATCCGGTTCCGGCTCAGCCGGTGAAATAGCTCTTTCCTTTCCAAAAAACAGAGCCACCCAGACGCTGACCTCATACATCAGGTAGAGCGGGATCATGATCACGAACATGGTCACCAGGTCTGAGTGGAAGGCGGCTACAATTGAGCTCGCCAGCAGGGCATATTTACGCTTGGGAGCCAGAAACTGGTAGGAGACGATACCAAAGCGTGACAGTAGCAGGGTGATGATCGGCAGCTCGGCGATCAGCCCGAACAGCAGGATCAGGCGCAGACAGAAGTCAACATAAGCAGAAAGTGACAGCCAGCTGCGCAGCCCTTCGGTTTCGTAGGAGAGGGAAAAGTTGATGATAAAGGGCCAGATGGTGGTCAGGAAAAACATCGCACCGATGCAGAAGGCCACCGTGGCTACGGTGATAAACGGCACCACCAGTCTGCGTTCCTTACGGGTCAGGCCAGGGGCGATAAAGGCCCAGAGCTGATGAAAGACAATCGGCAGTACCAGTACAAAACCGGCAATTACCGATATCTTGCACTGGATAAAAAAAGGCTCAAGCGGAGCGGTGTAGTTGAGAGAATGCTGCTTCTTGGGTTTGTTCAACTCCTTTTCAAGATTTGCACGGCCGTAGATGGCCGGATAGTGCTCCTTTAAATACAGGTAGCCTTTCTGCTTGGCCGTATCCAGATAGGTGGTGCCGGTTAGTGGCTTCTCCATGAAAATCAGGATCTCATCGGCCAGATTCCAGGCAAAGCCCATGCCGATGACCACCGCAACGACAATGATGATCAGACGTTTACGCAGTTCTACCAAGTGTTCGATAAAGGGGAGGACCTTGGATGGTTCTTCTGACATGACAGCTCCTATTGTAATGATTGGAGAACGCTAACACAGGTGTCTAAAAGCTGCAACTAGCGTCGGCGGTTTCCGTTCGGGGGGGCTTTCAGCACCGGACGTTTGCCCCTGATCGGTATGCGCGGATATTCTTCGGTTGTCGTTTTTGCGATTGTGACATCCCTGCGTACCGTACTGTGGCTTTCCAGCACAAACTCAATCCTGCGGGCCTGGGGATTGACCGCCACCACCCGTACCCGTGCCGGGTCGCCGATCCTCAGGACGCGTCCGCTTCGGCGGCCGACCAGGGAGTGGTTCTGTTCGTCAAATGAGTAGAGGTCGTCTGACAGGGTGGAAAGGTGTACCAGCCCCTCCACAAAGACCTCGGACAGTTCAACAAAACAGCCGAATCCAGTCACGCCGGCAATGAATCCGTCAAACTCCTGACCGATCTTGCTCTGCATGAACTGCAGCTTTTTCAGCTCCACAATATCCCGCTCTGCCTCCATGGCGACCCGTTCCCGGGTGCTGGTATGTTCGGCAGCCTCGGAAAGGGTGCTGCTGATCCGTTCCAGTTCGCGCTGCCCTTTTTTATCCAGTGTGCCAGCCTTGCGATCCAGAGCCAGTTTCAGCAGGCGGTGGACGATCAGATCCGGGTAGCGCCGGATCGGCGAGGTGAAATGGGTGTAGCAGCTGGAGGCAAGACCGAAGTGCTTCAGGTTTTCAGCTGCATAGCGGGCCTGCTTCATGCAGCGTAGCAGGCCGTAATTGACCAGTCGTTCCTCTGGCTTGCCTTCGGCATCGGTGATCAATTGTTGCATGGCAGATGGTTCTACCTGATCTCCCTTCATTTCAAGGGTAAAGCCAAAGGGCAGGATAAAATCACGGAAGGCGGTCAACCGGGTCGGATCAGGCGGCTCATGGATTCGGTAAATGAAGGCCATATCCTGTGCTGTCACAAAGCGGGCCACGGCCTCATTGGCAGCCAGCATGAACTCCTCAATCAGCTGATGAGCCAGGTTCCGTTCGCTCTTGATAATCGCTTCGGTCTGGCCGGTTAGGCCGAGGATAATCTCCGGTTCCGGCAGGTCAAAGTCAATACTGCCCCGCTTTTTGCGCATTGCCTGCAGAATCAGGGCCAGCTCTTTCATTTGCAGCAACATCGGAGCCAGGTGGCGATCCTCTTCAAGTGCTTTTTCATCACCATCGACGATGACCTGTTTGACCTTGGTGTAGGTCAGGCGGGCGTCACTCTTGATCACGCTGGGGTAAAAACTGGATTCCAGCATCGTACCCTGCTGGTCAAAGAGCATCTCGGCGGTCATGGTCAGGCGGTCAAGGTGGGGATTGAGGGAGCAAATCCCGTTTGAGAGCCGTTCCGGCAACATCGGAATGCAGCGATCCGGGAAATAGACCGAGGTGCCCCGCAGATAGGCCTCTTTGTCAAGCAGACTGCCTGGTTTGATGTAGTGCGAGACATCGGCAATGGAGACCCAGAGCCGAAAGTTTTGTCCTTCCAGCCGGAGGGCAACGGCATCATCAAAATCCTTGGCTGTTTCGCCGTCAATGGTGACCGTGGCCAGCTTGCGCAGGTCAACCCGATCCTTGAGGTCATCTTTGCTGACCTGGGCAGGTGCAGCCTGTGCCTCTGCCAGGGTCTCCGGTTCAAAGCTGTGGGGCAGGGCAAATTTACGGATAACGGTCTGCACCTCAACATCGGGATCATCGGGCCAGCCCAGGATCTCAACCACCTTGCCCTCTGGCGGGCGGCCTCCCACCGGCCAGGCGGTAACCTCAATCACCACCTGTTGGCCGTCAACCGCGCCGTTGACTGCATTGCCCGGCACGGTAAAAAAGGTGCCGATCCGCAGCTCTTCAGGAACCAGGGTGGCACCGCGCTTGCTCTGTTGCAGGCGTCCCACGATCCTGCTGTTGGCCCGTTCCAGGATCGCAACCACCCGCCCCTCCAGTTTGCCTCGCTGGGAACGGCTTTTTTCTGCCCTGACCGAGACCTTGTCGCCATGCAGGGCATTATTGATGCTCTTGCCCGGAATGAAGATATCTTCACCACCGCTCTCCGGTTTAACAAAGCCGTAGCCATCACGGTGAATTGCTATGGTGCCCTGAACGGTGCCGCTATTGTCTGCTCCGGGCAGGGTATAGCGATTCCCGCGCAGGACTTCGCCATTACGTACCAGGTCATCCACCAGCTGTTTCAGTTCGTTCTTGATATGACGACCACCAAAGGCGCGGAGCAGCGAGGCAAAGTGCAGCGCCTCAGTCTCTTCAGCCAGCAGGTTCAGGATCTCTTTTTTGTGCAGGAGCATTGTTTGCGCCTTTCATCGTTGCTTGTGCAGCACCGCTGAGGGTGGTAGACTTTGCGGCATTATAGAAGTGAATGGCAGCGAAAGGCAAACAGTGAACAGGTTGCTGATAAAAATTGTGGTGAGCCTGCTTGTGATGGTGACGGGTGTGGCACAGGCCCAGAGTGAGGTCTGCAAGGCCCCTTTGGTCTCTCTGCTTGACAGGGCTCCGGCATTATTTGAACAGTTTGACACGTTACTGGACGGTGTCAGGGATGGCGCGTTGCATAGATCGCTGGCTGAAGCAGAATTGAAACGTCTGTTGCCATTGGTCTCTGAACAGTATCGCAAGGCAGGTGGCAAGGCGTATCAGCCATCAGCATGGGTGTTTCCGCTGGCTGGCTACGGTCCCAAGGCGGTACCGGGGCGCAGGGGTAAAGGTTTTGTGGTTAAGGGGTATGATTTCTTTACCGGCAATCGGCACGGGGGACATCCGGCCTATGATATTTTTATTCGTGATCGTGATCTGGATGAGTTGGATGACCGTACCCGGCAGCCGGTTGCTGTGCTCTCCATGACCGGCGGGGTGGTGGTCTCAGTGGAAGCGGAGTGGAATCCTGACAGCAAGCTGCGGGGAGGTAAATACATCTGGATCTATGATCCCACCAACGACCTGCTGGTCTATTATGCCCATAATCGGGAGGTGTTGGTGAAGGCGGGGGATCTGGTCCGGCCTGGAGACAAGCTGGCTACTGTTGGACGCAGCGGTTTGAATGCATCTAAAAGACGTTCTCCGACCCATTTGCACATGACCGTGCTAAAGGCCAATCAAGGGGTGCCAAAGGCCGTCCGTTTCTGGACTGATCTGGTGCGGACCAGGACTGTCTCATGTGAATAGAAAAGCCTGCGGAGGCGCCTCCGCAGGCTTGTATGTAAAACAGGAAGCACAATCGGTTGTTGCGTTGTCTTAACCTTTTGTTTGTTGTGCTTCTTGCGATAGAGCGATTTCAGTAGTCTGTCGTCTGCATCGTATCTCTTTTGATGTTCGTCTAGCATTGGATGTGCCAAGATTTTAGTCTCTTAATATTATTGTCGTTTTTGTTATTTTTGGAGTTTGGGCCTGGGGTTTGAGATCTCTGTTGCACGCAAAAGCGCTACCGTTTACCTCAGTTGAGGTGTGATCTGCTGTTGCACAATCTGTCTGTAGTGCTGATCTGGCTGAATCCCTTAAAAATCCGGTAAGGCACGGCAATTGCTTTGTCCTGGTATGCGTACTAATCAGTCTGTGTATCGGAGGATACCATGCGCTCAATTCTATCTGCCCTTTTGCTGCTTGTTGCCTTGATTCTCCCTGCGTTTGCTGTTGCTGATACCTTTGCCAGGATCAGTCATCTTGAAGGTGATGTGCTGGTCAGGTTCTCAGATAGTGATGAGTGGCAGCCAGCCAGTCTGAATCTTCCGGTGGGAGAGGGGGACAGTCTTTGGAGCGAGGCGAACGGACGCTTTGAACTACAGCTGCCCAATGGTGTGGTGGCCCGCTTTGATCATAGCAGCCAACTGGACCTGATCCGTTTGAACGATGCACATCATCAGCTTCATCTTGCATCAGGAAAGATGTATCTGGTCACCCCGAAGGAGCTTGGAGTCGCGCTGCAGATTGATGTTGACGACACCACGGTCCTTCCGTTTGGACGCTCACGGATGCGTATTGATGCCTTGCCAAACGGTGTTGAGGATGTTTCTATCTTTAACGGGGCAGCCTATGTGGAGAGTCGTGGGCAGCGGACGACCGTCAGGGCTGGTGATCAAATTCTGGTGGAGGAGGCATCCTCTACGATCCTGGGGCTGAATGCGCCGGATGAATGGGAACGTTGGAACAGCCTCCGGCCACGGCGTAACTCGCTTAAAGGGGGCTCTGATCAGGAGTTGCCTGCTGAGTTGCGGCCCTATGCTGGTGAATTTGCAGCACACGGTAACTGGGTTGAGTTGCCTGAATTCGGGATGGTCTGGCGCCCCATTGAGGCGGCTGATGCATCCTGGGTGCCCTATCAGGCCGGTCGCTGGATCTTGATGCATAATGAATATCAGTGGGTCGGCGTGGAAACGTGGGGGTGGATACCGTATCATTACGGACGTTGGGTCGTGCTGCCAGGTAGAGGCTGGTGTTGGGTACCTCCACGGCGCGGTGAGGTAAGATGGACTGGTGGTCACGTCGCCTGGTTTCAGGCCAACAATCATATCGGCTGGGTACCTTTGGCGCCGGGTGAGCATCACAGGGTGGCACCTGGCTCTCGGTTCAGCCCTGAACTCTATCGTAACTACAAAGTGCCAAGGGCAGTTGGCTACATTCCCGCAAACGTGTTTGGTTCTGGCCGTACAGTGGTGGTAGCGCATCTCCGTGGAGTTGTGAATCCACAGCCCCTTTCCCGGCCGCCGGTTGTAAACAGACCAGTTCCACGGCAGTATCAAAAGACACCGATCCTGAGCAGCCAGTCGGTCCCTTCTGGCCCGCAAGTCAGCAGGGTTCAGCCGGTGCCTCCAGCAGCTACAGTATCTCCGCTGCCCGGTTCAAATCCGTCATACATGGCTCCAACAACGTCGCCCCAGCCTGTTCAAAGAAGGCCGGTTATGGTTTCACCTGATCTGCTCAAGAGCCGCTTCCCGCAGGTCGTCCAGCCACAAGCGCGTATTCCACAGCATGATAAACCTGTTGTTCCGGTAACAAAGCCGGGGGATCGTTCTCAAGCGACCGTGCATGAAGTTCGTCCCGATAGTCATGGTATTAAGCCTGGGCAGACGGTAGTAAAGCAGCCAGCACCCCAGAAGGATGAAAAGCTGCATCAGTCTCAGAATAAGGGTAAGGAGCACCAGGGGGGGCAAAGAGATAAGAAGATTTGGGTGGTACGCGAGAAGTAAAGGGCCACCCAAAAGCGTTCCGGCGGCTTAGTCGATCCGTGTCTCCAGGCGTTCTTCAACCTGAGTCATGCGGTTTCCCAGTTTGGAGAGAGTCTTGCGCATTTCCGGTAGGTGGGGAAAAACGGCGGCAGACTTGAGCCGGGACTGATGCTGGATGGCTGGTGTGCCACTCAATACAGCGCCAGCTGCAACGTTGTTAAAGACGCCTGACTGGCCTGATATCATGGCGTTATCACCAATGGTCAGATGGTCTACAATTGCCACCTGACCACCAAGGGTGACATGCTTACCCAGTTTGGTGCTTCCGGCAATCCCGGCCTGGGCTACGATGATACAGTTCTCGCCGATCTGGCAGTTGTGGGCAATCTGCACCAGATTGTCAATCTTGGTACCTCGTCCGATGCGTGTTGCCTCAAGCGCTGCCCGGTCTACGGTGCTGTTTGCCCCGATCTCCACATCGTCTTCAATAATAACAATCCCAACTTGCGGGATCTTGAACCAGCCATCACCATCAGGCGCATAGCCAAAACCGTCACCACCTATGACCGAGCCGTTGTGAATAGTAACTCGGCTGCCAATTCGGCTGCCTTCCCGTACTGACACGCCTGCGTGTAATGTGACATCATCACCAAGTGCCACTCCTTCATACAGGGTGACGTTCGCGTGGATGGTCGCCCGATCACCGATACGTACCCCGTCACCAATGTATGCGCCTGGATAGATGGATACGTCTGCGCCTATCGTCACCCCCTCGCCGACAAAGGCTCCAGTCATAACACCTTTGGCGGTTTGCTTCCGGTGCGGAAAAAGGGCGAGCAGTTTGGCGAATGCGAGATGAGGGTTTTTAACAATAATTCCATTGCGGCCAAATCCGTTGGCTGCAGAAGTCATAACTATTGCTGATGCAAGGGTGGTCTCGACCTTTGCGGCATATTTGGGATTAGCCAGAAAGGTTATCTGGCCTTCCTTTGCATTATCAAGGGTACCGAGGCCCGTAATAACAAGGGAGGGGTCACCCATGGTTTGTCCACCGAGATGATCTGCCAGTTCTTGCAGCGTTTTGGTAATCGACATGGAGGCTCCATCTGCTCGAAATGACATAAGTGGTATGGGTTATACATGTATAGTGATCTAATACCTAGAAATAACGTTGGGGGTGGAAAGATTAAGGGTAAGAAACGGAGTTTGGAGGTTTGAGGAAAGGTCCCGGAAAAGAAAACGGGTTAAGCATAAATTGCTTAACCCGCTGTTTTCTTTGGAGGCGACGAGCGGATTTGAACCGCTGAATAAAGGTTTTGCAGACCTCTGCCTTACCACTTGGCTACGTCGCCGATGAACTTTGAAGAATTGTCTTTATATCTAACTTTCAAGGTGTCTGTCAAGATTATTTGAATTTAATGGCAACTCCGGTAGCCCGATATTCCGTAGCTGGAAATCCCGGGAACAGGACAATGGTTATTTGGCGACTGGTTACCTCAGGGAAAATAAGTGCGTCTGCTCCCATTTTCTGGGCCTCTTCACGTAGTGATTTAATGCCCCATTCCTGAAGGTTTGGATCAAATTTTAGATCATAGTCAGTAAAGTAGACCTCACGGGTGATCTGGATCCTGCACAGTTTTTCGTAGGGGCGCAGGAGTTCATCCTGGGCCAGAACAGGCGGCAGGTCTTTATGATAAGGTTTGGTTACGGGCAGGGCAGAGCAACCGACCAGTAGTGCCAGCAGAAGCATCAAGCTGCAGGTTTTCAGAAAGCTAACAGGCACCATTACATGATTCCTCCATGGGTCGTGTTTGGTAGTCTGAGAGTAACAGGATGCTTGATAGCTGTCCAGTACACAGAATAGTATTTTCGCTCTGGACAGGCAATATTCACCATGTTAAAAAAACAGATTCTGTCATGGAGCAGATACAGATTTCATGGTGAAGGAGTAGGAATATGTCGGGCCATAATAAATGGAGTACCATCAAGCACAAAAAAGGTGCTGCTGATGCCAAGCGAGGTAAGATATTTACCAAGATTATCAAGGAAATATCGGTAGCAGCAAAGCTGGGTGGCGGTGACCCGGCAGCAAACCCCCGCCTGAGAACAGCTATTGATAAAGCCAAGGGCGAAAACATGCCCAAGGATAATATTGAGCGTGCCATTAAAAAAGGTACCGGTGGTATGGAAGGTGTTGTCTACGAAGAGATCGTGTATGAGGGCTACGGTCCCGCCGGTGTTGCTGTGCTGGTTGAGGTGATGACCGATAACCGTAATCGTACGGTTTCTGAAGTGCGCAGCATCTTCACCAAGTGCAACGGCAATATGGGTGAGGCTGGCTGTGTGGCCTGGATGTTTGATAAAAAAGGACTGATCAGCTATGACAAGTCGGTTGATTTTGATCAGCTGTTTGAAGCAGCCCTTGAAGCAGGCGCCGATGATGTGGTTGAAGAGGATGAACAGATTGAGGTGTACACGGAGCCGTCCAGCTTCATCGAGGTGCGGGATGCGCTTGAGGGCAAGGGGTTCAAGTTTCAGAGCGCTGAGATTACCATGATCCCTCAGACACAGGTGGCACTTGAGGGTAAGCAGGCAGAAAGCATGCTGAAGATGATGGACCGGCTTGAAGATTGCGATGACGTCCAGAACGTCTATGCGAACTTTGATATATCAGCCGATGAAATGGAAAAGATGATGTAACCGGAAGGGGGCTTTAAGCCCCCTTTTTTTGCATGGAGGTAGGTATGGAAAAGGCGATCTTTGCAGCTGGCTGTTTCTGGGGCGTGGAAGAGGCGTTCTACGACGAACCCGGCGTTGTTGCCACCAGAGTAGGCTATACCGGTGGCACACTTGAAAATCCGACCTATCAGCAGGTTTGCAGTGATACCACCGGCCATGCTGAGGCGGTTGAGGTGACCTTTGATCCGGCAAAGATCAGCTATGAACAGCTGTTGAAGATTTTCTGGCAGTCCCATGATCCAACCCAGCTAAACCGGCAGGGGCCGGATGTTGGCAGTCAGTATCGTTCAGCAATTTTCTACCACACTGATGAGCAAAGAGTTCTAGCTGAGACCTCCCGTGAAGCCCTTGATCTCTCTGGACGCTATCAGCGTTCAGTGGTGACGGAAGTCGTTCCTGCAACGGTTTTCTGGCAGGCAGAGGAATACCACCAGAAGTACCACAAGAAAAATGGTGGAGGCTGCGGTTTTTAGTGCGGGTCCTTGGTATCGACCCAGGTTCACGCATCACCGGTTATGGTCTGGTGGAACAACATGGCAGCCGACTGGTTCACCTGGATAATGGCGCTATTTTTACTGACAAGGCCAAGAATTTTCCCGATCGCCTGAAGTTAATCTTTGAAGGACTCAGCCGGGTAATCAGCTCGTTTGCACCTGATGTGGTGGCGGTTGAGGATGTCTATGTGTCTGAGAACGTCCGAGCTGCGCTTAAGCTGGGGCAGGCGCGTGGTGCTGCCATAGCGGCAGCTGTGCATGCCGGCCTGCCGGTCTTTGAGTACACGGCTTCACAGGTAAAACAGGCCGTGGTCGGGCAGGGCAGGGCAGGCAAGGACCAGGTGCAGAAGATGGTTAAGGCGCTTTTAAGCCTGCCTGAGATAGCCCAGGCCGATGCCTCGGATGCCGTTGCGGTGGCTATCTGTCATATTAATTCTTACCAACTGCGTCTGCAGGCTGGTCCGGCAGTGGCAACATCACGCCGTGCCAGTTCCTGGAGGAACTATAAGCCATGATCGCACTGTTAACCGGTCAGATTGCCCATAAATCACCGGATCATGTCATCCTTGATGTTCACGGGGTTGGCTATCGGGTTATGATTCCTTTTTCAACCTATTATGAGCTTCCTGAAGAGGGAGTCGCCACTCTGCATATTCACACCAGTGTGCGAGAAGACGCGATTCTGCTTTATGGCTTTCGCACCCGTACTGAAAAATCTTTTTTCCAGCTCCTGATCTCGGTATCCGGTATCGGCCCCAAACTGGCGAGGGATATTCTGTCCAATATTCAGCCACCCCAGTTGGCTGGCGCCTTGATACAGGGAGATCTGCACAAGCTGTCAGCCATTCCCGGGATTGGTAAAAAGACCGCAGAACGGCTGGTGCTGGAGTTAAAGGATAAGGCAGGCAAGCTGGATACGGGGAGTCTCTCTGCGACTGAAGCGGTTGGACGTTCGTTGCCTGAAAGTTCTGTTTTGGACGATGTTTCCTCAGCGCTCTTGAATCTTGGTTACAAGGATGTTCAGGTGAGAAAAGTTTTGGCCGAGCTTGATTGCGTTGGCGGGGCTTCGGTTGAAGAGGTGCTGAAACAGGCCTTAAAAATTCTGATGAAATAATATGGGGGGGACAGTGCTGCTGTCCCCCCGTTGGTTGCTAACAAGCGGAATGATTTATTAATCGAGTAGCATTGCGTTAACCCGGGCCCTTACCTTCATCCCTTCCTTTACCGAAGCGCCACCTTTTTCAAAATAACGCCCCGAGATGCTGCCATCCTCAATCTGTAATTCACCCATGCTGGCCAACACCTGATTGTTGTCATCAACCACCTCTATAGCCTGTTGCTTCTTGGGTACCTTGCGCAGTTTTGAGGTGTTGATCTGGACATAGGCGATTCTGCCATTAACCCTGCTGATACTTCCCATCTCATAGCTTGGGTTAAAGCCCATGCCCAGGCGATCGGCAGCAGCCCGGAAGCCGACCGTAACGGCACGTTTGAAGAACTCCTGCTTCTTCTCAGCCACCATGACTTCCCGTTTAGGAATCTTGGTTTCCAGCTTGCGATCATCGCTGTAGGATTTTACCAGTTCAATCTGCCCCTTGGTGTTCATGAACTTAACGTCAAGCCGTACCCTGGCCTTGAAGGTGACCTGCTTGCGGGTCGGATCCATGTTCATGGGAGATTCAAACGAATTGAGGCTCTCAATCCGTGGCTCGATAATATAGGTTTCCTGGTCTGAGGCGTTCATCAATACCTTGGTAAACCGTTTGGTGTTGGCAAGTTGGGCCTGAACATCATTCATTAACTCGTCTGTCATCTCTGATGGCAACTGGCGGCTGAACCTTGATCCAAGGTCCTGTTTCAGGCCGATTGAGTCCAGGTTGACCGGCTCCAGCGCCATGGTGGTTACCTGCTGCGCCTCGGTGACATAGACCGTCTGAGGGGCGGTCGCACAGCCAAAGGGGAGCAGGGCAGCCAGACAGAACCCTGCATAACGGAGATAGCGATTCATGACATGCTCCTTGGGGTAAATAGTTCGCTTTGTTACTTCAACTGCTCAAGGGCTGCCAATTGTGTCAGGGCGTCTGTAGCCGGGAACATGGCAGCAAGCTGCTCCATCTGCTTTGCTTCCTGATCGCTGAACTCAACCGGTTCACCGGCAAAGGCAAGCATCAGCTTTGGTTCAAGCTGTTGCATCGCTGCTTCAGCCAGTTCGATTCTGATCAGTGCTTCTTTGGTTCTTTGCTCTGTTGCAGGATTTTCATCCTTGATCTGGTACTTGCCTTTCACCTGCTGGTACATGGTCTTGTAGACCGTATACTGCAGGCCAAGGTTGTCTTTATAAATGCCTAGTGAGTTTAGTACCATCTTGATGCGCGGGAAGAGCATGGCAGCGTTATACACACCACGCATTCTACGGAATTCGTTGTTTATATTAGGGTAGGCCCGAATACCGTTGACAACGGCGCAGCCTATTTTAACCATAGAGGCCATGGTAAAGTCGGCACCCGCAACAGAGGCAGAGTAAACCTTGTTAGCCAGCTTGCCATAGTTTTTTTCCATGGTCGCCATATCCTCAGTCTTTTCTTTGAGGGCGGCAGTAATGGCGTCATCCTTCAGGGTTGGGTCCTTACAGGCAGCTTTCTTAACCTCTTCAGAGCTGTTTGCGCTGGCTGTACGCAGGAATGCATCACACTGGGTATAGCCATTGGCAGTCAGGTTGATCTCTTCTTCAAGCTGCAGCATCTCTTTTTTGTTATTTGCCACGACACCATAGGCCATGAGCGGGTTACGATAGACGTACTCGTGAACCGTATCTGGCTTTTTTCTTGGTCCAAGTTCCCGGTAATAGACATCGCGGGGCTGGGATTTGAAGAAGGCGGTGTCCTGTTTGTTAACATGCTTGTTCAGTAGTTTCTCGCGTTCCTTGAGGAAGATGTAGAGCGCGCTGGTGGGGCGTGGCCAACCAGTGGCCGGGTCAATTTCAGTGGCTAACGTAATTCCCTGTGAAGAGGCAAAGGCTGATAGCCCCATCTTGAAGAGTGCACCACCGGAAGGAGCACCAAAGAGGTCATTGGGCCAACTGTCCTGCTCAGACAATGGCGAGTTGAGCAGTACCCGGTTTGAGAGTTTGATTGATATGGCCGCAGACTCAAATGAGTCAAGTGCAGCCATGACCGTAGGGTTCATTGATTCTGCCCCGCACTCCAGTGCAGACATACCGGTGGCACAACCGGACAGGCTGCTGGTTGCCAATGCCAGTAGAGCAACCAATACTACATATTTAATCTGTTGCAGGTGCCTCATAGAAAAAAACCTCCAAAATAATGGTTAGTTGTGGCTGATTACTTGAATACTACTTTATTGCCCTGGATTTCGGGGTTCCAGCGCTTCAATTGGGCATCTTTTTCAAAGTTGTCAATCAGCAGGTCAACCAGATCACTGATCTTGCCGGCATAGTAAAGGTCAACCACCATGTCACCCTTACCACGGTTTTTCTGGCTGACGTTTTTCAACCCCTTAATATCCTCGCCCAGCATCTTGAGCAGCTTGCGCTCAAGCTTGTAGTTACCTGAAGTAGGCATAACCACTTCAAAACGGGCACCACGACGCTCCTGGGTCAGGGTCTTGGTATTCAGGGCGTTTACCACTTCAGCTGCAAACTTTTTACCGCCTGCAATGGCAGCCAACCTGATGGCGGCCTTTGCTTCATCTTTAGAGGCACGTGCTGCGCCGTCAGGGTTACCTTCCCACATCAGGTCGCGGCTGGTCAGGCTGACGGTCTTGCCGGTCATCATGGCGCGGTAGACATAGGCAGAACCACTGGGGGCAACGCTGACATCCACCTTGCCCAGCACCAGCCATTCGCCTTTGTCTGCCAACTGGTCAGCAATCTTGTTCATATGCTTGACCATTTTGTTGTAATCAGCTTCTTCAGTCAGAGCCGAGTGAACTGCTTCGTCATCAGAGTCGATTACGGTGTATTCGGCAGCGGTTAGACTGCGGCGTACTTCAGCCCGCACGTTGTCCAGTATCATTGGTGCATCACCGGTATCCATCTTGCCGGGGATGATCATAACAACGATCCGACGCTCTTCATTCTTGCCGGTAACGGCACCCTGACGCTTCAGATAGGCTCGTACCGCTTCTTCGTTGATGGTGATTCGGATCTTGGCCTTCAGCTCCTTGCCAAACATGCCGCTGACACTGCTGTCAAGGATTTCTAAGTCTTTGATATACTTTTCGTCACCGGTAAGATTCAGGGTTGCAGCCCGATCCGGATAGACATCACGCAGGTAGTGCTCCAGCGCCTGCTCGCGACCGCGCTGTTCAGCTTTTTTGCGGGCAGTGTATTCATCATCATCCACCTTGACGGTGACTATTTCTGTGTAGGTGCGCACTTCGGCAGCAGCCAGAAGCGGCAGCAATACCAGACCTAAGGTAATCATAATCAACAAAATACGTTTCATGGATAAATCCTCCTAGGGGAGATAGATAGCGTTACTGGCGTTTCCAGGTGCTGCGGGCGCCTTCAGAACGGATAAGCTTAAGCGTCCAGCCCAGTTGTTTGCCGGTTTTGTTGATGGCACTCTTGACTGCCTCTGAACTGCTACCGGACTTGATTTCCAAGGTGGTTTTGCCACCACCGGACTCCCGCTCGCGAATATTTTCCATGCCGGGAACAGCCTTAAGGGCATCTTTAAAACTGGCCATGTCGTCAACTTCAGCAACACCATCCAGAACAATAATAAAGGTGCCGGCTCCTGATTTTTCACGCTTCCAGCTCTTTTTGATGGAGTCGATCATGACGTTGGATATCTTGTGTCCCACATCTTTGGCAGAGCGGTACAGTGCCTCCTGAAGGGTGCCGGCATGGGAGGATGATTCAACATCCTTGCTGGCAACCACCCGTGAGGTGCTGGGGTTGATCAGCTGTGCCCGCAGGAAAATCTTGGCGGCTCCACCGGTGTAGCTCCAGTACCCTTGGCGGCCAATACCGACGGTCTGGTAGTAGAGTACCAGATCGGCATGATATTTCAGTCCATAGAGGGCCGCTTTATTGGTGTCAAGGTCCATTTCGTGGGTCTCGGCCACTTGCACAGAGAACTTCTGGGCAGAGGCCTTATCAATCACATCAAAGCCTTTGTCGGCCAGTACTTCAACAATCGCTCCGTAGGAATTATCAAAAAAAGCTTCCAAGTCGGCGCGGGTACTGCCCAGTGTGGCCCCTTGGGGCAGATTGGGGTTGTAGAGTACCATGATGCGGGGATTGCCCATGGCATCCTGCATCAGGCCCAGTGCGTTAATCTCATTTTCAAGCGCCTTCAAGTTTACTTCTGCAGTCAGTTGCAGTTCATAGCCGGCACCGGTGAATTCAGGTTCACCTTTTTGCACCAGTCGGGCCAGCTTCCTGGTTTTGCCTTTTAGTGCACCGGCAATCTTTTGTTTGTTTTTCTTGACGGTCTCTTCATCCAGGATCTGTTTTACCGCCATATCAATGGCATTGTTAAGGCCGCTTACCACAGCAGCGTCTTCAGACATACCTCGCCCGGTAGCAGTAAACTGATCTGCGCTGGCAAGACTGCTGATTGCCAGAAGGGCGGTCAGTGCAAATATAATAATCCTTTTCATGGCCCCCCCTTACTGCTTCTTCCAGGTGCTTCTGGCACCTTCGGCACGGATCTTTTTCATGGTCCAGCCCAGCTCTTTGGCTACGCGGATAACGTCGCGGTCAAGCTGGTCACGCTTGCCTTTGTAGGTGGCTTCAAAGGTAGTCTTGCCACCGCCGGATTCAACCTCTTTAGCGCCGGTTGCCAAGGGGAATTTTTCGAACATTTCAGTGAATTTCGCAATCTGTTCAGGGTCGTCCACGCCATCAATGATGATGGTGTACATGGCGCCGTTCTGCTGCTGATCCATCCAATGTTTTTGCAGTACGTCAATCATCGGATTGACAATCTTCTTGCCACCTTCGCGAGCTGCCTTTTCAAGGGCTTGTTCTACGGTCTGGCCCATGCCGGCCTGTTCAACCTTTTTGCTGGTAATCACCTGTGAACGGGTGTTGTCGATCAGCTGGGTCTTGACGTTTACCAGAACGCTTTTACCGATGGCACCTTCACGGACGACACCACTTACATTGTAAAACAGGGTGTATTCAGCGTGAAACTTGAGGCCATAGGCAGCCGCCTTGTTAAGATCCACATCAATTTCGTGGGTCTCTGCCTGCTGCATGGAAAAACGCTCGGCAGAGGCTTTGTCAACCACCCGGAACTGCTTGTCAGTCAGAGACTCAACAATGCCGTTATAGATCTCTTCGGTGAACTCTTTGTCCTTGAAGATCTTATCTTTTGATTTGTTGCTGAAGGCCACCAGGATGCGTGGATTACCCACCACGGCGTTCTTGCGCAGGATGGTCAGGGCATCAATGTCACCCTTGATCAGTTTGTTATCAACGTTGGCAGAGATGGTAATAACGACACCATCGGCATTTTTTTCTTCTTTGATAATCTTGTAGCTGGTGACATATCCCTTGCTGTGGGAGAGGATCTTGTCATCAACCAGAGCGGAATCGACGACAGTAGAGTCTGACTTGATAAAGGTGCCGACCCCTTGCTCAACTGCACGACGCATGGCTGTGGCCAGTGCCACATCCTTGGCCGGACCTTCTCCAGTGGCGGTTACTGTTGCAGCAAATACCGCGCTTACGCTGATAAGCATTAATCCAAGTGCCAATACCAGAATTCGTTTCATACGTGAGTCCCTCCTATTTGATTTTCCAAGTGCTGCGGTTGCCTTCTGATCTGATCTTCTGAAGTTGTATTCCCTGTTGGGCGGCCAGTCTGAGCAACTCGCGCTCAAGTAGGTCACGCCGGGTTTTGCAGATTATTTCAAGGGTTGTCTTGCCGCCCCCAGTTTCAACCTCTTTAACGGCTGCAACGGCCTGGTTTTTTTCCAGCAGGATGACGAGACGTCCGGTCTGGGCTTCACGGCCTTCAAACACCATAGTGACCGTGCGGCCTTCATTGCCGTTCTGGGAAACATGCTGTTCCAGACCTTTGGATAAAAGTTCGGTCAATTTTTTCCCAGCACTTCTGGCGGCCTTGTCAATGGCATCTTCAGTCGTATGCCCTCCAGATGAGGCCTCAGCCAGTTTAACGGAAATGATGCGGGCACCGGTGTTGTCAACAATTTTGGCACTGACCCGCACTAACGCGCCTATCCCTTTTTCCGGATCTTTCACAATGGTAGAGGTTTTAAAATGGATGGTGTATTCGGCTAAAAAGGTGAGACCATAGGAGGCGGCTTTATTCAGGACAGGGTCAATTTCATGGGTCGCAGCAATCTGTATGGATGCCTTTTCTGCAGCAGCCCGGTCAACAACGCGGTAGCCCCGATCAGTCAGGTACTCCACCATGCTGTCATAGACACCCGCCTGTGCAGTCTGCTCTTTTTCCGAGGTCGCTCCACCAACCGCACGGATCAGCAATAACCGTTCACCGTCGGCAGGTTTTGTTGCCGCGACAACCGATGTCAGTGATAAAGAGAAGAAGAAAAGGGTTAATAAGATCAAACGCACAGTTTTGGTCCTTTGTTGCGTGGAATAGTCGTTAGCATATCAGAAAATAAGCACAGTGCAAATTACCAATCGTCAGAGGAACCGCCGCCATCAAAGTCCCCACCACCACCTGAGAAGCTGTCGTCACTGGATGATGAACCGCCACCGCCGCCACCGTAGAAAATGGTTGGTCCACCCCAGCCCCCGCCATATCCGCCACCACTGCCACCACTGGCATTAAAGAGCCGCATGAGCAGGCTGATCAGGAAGCCGGCTACGCCACCCAGGAGTGCCAGAATACCAAGTTTCCAGAGTGCTGCCCCCAGCCCTATACCTGCAGCTACCGGCAGACTCACGCCGCCTGACAGGACACCGGCAGTACGGGATGATGATCCTGCAACAGCGGTGATAACCAGGCCGGCCAGCAACAGAATGATAAAGAGACCATAACCACTGCCTTTTTTCTTTTTAACTGCCTTTTTGTCGGCTGGTGTTGCTTTAAACTCACCCTTGGTGGCATCAATAATTGCTCCCAAGCCGGCACTGATCCCCTGATCCGGGTTGCCGGCACGCAGGGCGGGAGCGATTACGTTGCGGATAATCTGTCCGGCAGTAATGTCCGGTAAGACCCCCTGCAGTCCGGTGCCTACCTCAATCCTGATCTTGCGTTCCTTCTTGGCAAGAATCAGGATGACGCCGTTACTCTTGTCCTTCTGACCAATTTTCCACGCCTCAGCTACCCGTATAGCAAAACTCTCGATAACATCACCTTCCAGTGACGGAATCGTCAGGAGTACAACTTGATTGGTGGTTTCACGTTCAAATCCGGCAAGTTTTTGTTCAAGCGAGCGGGCCGTTGCCGGTGACAGCATGCCGGCGTAATCATTGATTCTACCTTTTAGCGGTGGTGCTTCAAGAGCAGAAGCGGTCTGTGCCAGGCAGGTAAACAGCATGACTAGTAATAACAACAGTTTGTAAGCATTAAAACGCATAAGGGCCTCGTCTGAGCGGTTAGAATTTTACCTTGGGAGCTACCTTGGCACCCTCTTCTGCCTTAAACGGTTCTTTGCGCTTCAGGTGCAACAGCATTGAGTTGGTCATGCTATTGGGAAAGGTTCGGATACTGGTGTTAAAGACCTGGACTGTTTTATTGTAACGCTCACGTGCAACATTGATTCTGTTTTCAGTCCCTTCCAGCTGCTTCTGCAGGTCAAGGAAGTTCTGGTTTGCCTTCAGATCCGGGTATTTTTCAGCCACCACCATCAGTCGTGAAAGGGCAGAGGACAGTTCACCCTGATTCTGCTGAAATTTGGTCAGGGCTGCAGGATCATTGATAACCTCTTTGCTCAGTTGCATGCTGCCTACTTTTGCCCTGGCCTCGGTAACCGCTTTCAAGGTATCTGCCTCATGTTTCGCGTATCCTTTAACCACTTCGACCAGATTGGGAATCAGGTCGTTACGGCGCTGGTAGGAGGATTCAACATTGCCCCAAGCGGCGATGACTGCCTCTTCATTGGCCTGCATGGTGTTGTAGCCGCAGCCTGAAAGTGTGGAGATCAGTGCCAGTCCAAGCAGATACATTGCAATCCGTTTCATACAGGTGCCTCCTCGTTGTGTGTACTACCGTTGTCAGAAAATTTCAGCTTCATGATGGTTAACAGCAGATTGCAGATCAGTGGGGTGATGTTTGCCAGAATCAAAGGCGTATCGCCTATCAGCATACCGTAGATCAGCCACAATGCAACCCCGAGAGACAGCAGTAGTGGCTGCCAGATGGAAAGATCCCGTGCATGACGGCTGCGCCATGTTTTTACGACTTGCGGTAGTGCGGCAATACTGGTGAGTAACCCGGCAATCAAGCCGATCAGGGTGGGCGTCATGTTGATTTTTTACGGTCGCTGAAGTTACCAGCGGCCCAGTCAATCTGGGATAGCATGCCACGCAGGATGGCGACCTCCCGGCTATCAAGTCCCGCCCTGAAAAACATCCGGCGCAGAGAGCGCATAATGTGATCAGGATTTTGGGGGTTCAGGTGTCCAATCCGCAGCAGTGTGTTTTCCATGTGGGAAAAAAGGGGTTCAAGTTCGCCCGACGGTGCCAGTGTGCGCTGACTGGTATCTGTTTCGGCAGCAGCAGCATTAAATAGTTCGTAACAGAAAATCAGGGTAGCCTGGGCAAGGTTAAGTGAGCCATACTCGGAGCTTGAGGGGATCGTTGCCTGAAGTGTGCACAAAGAAAGTTCTGCTGTGGAAAGTCCATGGTCTTCTCGGCCCAATACCAGAGCTGCAGGTCCTGGTGCTTGTAAAAGCGCCAGGGCAGCTTGGGGGGGGCTGAGCAGCTCCTGACGGTACTTGCCACTGCGTCGTGTGGTTGCCACCGATACGCTGATATCTGCCAGGGCATCAGACAGGGAGTCAAACAGCTCGGCCTGCTCCAGCAGATCTTTGGCAGAAACCGCAAATTTGAACGCTTCAGGATGGAGGTGCTCACAGCCTGCTACCAGTCGCAGACGTGAAAGCCCCATATTTTTCATGGCACGGCAGACCATGCCGATATTGCCCGGTGATTGTGGCCCAACCAGAACGACGGTGACTGTATTGAGAGGACGTTGCATAAACGCTTATAGTAGGCCGGCTAGACTGACAGACGTCCGACAACTTCAGAACGCATCAGATCAACCATCTCTTCTATTTTTGCTTCAGGATCAATATCAGGAGCCTGTGCCGCCATAGCAGCCAGAAAGGCAATGACTTTCTGGCTGTCAAGTAGTGCAGATGTGCCTCCAATTAAATCGATCAGGTTATCAACCAGATCAGCACCCTGACGGCCCAGATAAGCCTTGGCTATTTCCTGCAGGTCATCGACTATTTCTGTTAATTGTGTGTCATTATGTTCACCGGCGTCGGAGTGTTGGGAAGGCTCGGAAGCTGCAGGAGTCGGTGAAGCTGCAGGAGCCGGTGAAGCTGCAGGAG
>JAJTBI010000047.1 GCA_021286935.1 Geobacteraceae bacterium | reverse complement strand
TAGGCGAAGAAGCGAGCACCGCGCAACGCAGTAGACGGCCTCCGCAGTAGTTTTGAAAAGGCTCATGATTTCTCCACAAGGGGTAACTGCAGAGTAATGGTACAACCACAGCCGGGACCGGCGCTTTCAGCCTGTACCGTGCCACCGCAGCCTTCGATCACCGACTGAACAATATAGAGCCCAAGGCCGGTACCACGAATCCGCTCACCCGGTTGCTCAACCCGGTAGAAACGGCGAAAGATCTTACCCAACTCCGCTTCGACAAGACCGCGGCCATGGTCTTTCACCGAAATAGCTGCCCAGCGCCCTTTACGACGCAGCTCCAGTTCCAGTTCCGGCACGCCGGGCGAATAAAGTACCGCATTTTCCAACAGATTACGCAACACGGTTCCCAGCTCATCCGGCTCCACCGCCGCCTTTAGACCTGGCTCAAACTGCATCTCCAGTCTGGTACCGGGAGGCAGGCGATCGCGGTTTTCATCCATATATTTCTGCAGAAAGGCTGAAAGGTCGATCACCCGTCGATCAGCAGGGCGACGTCGTTGTTCAATCCGGGCGGCCAGCAGCAGGTTGTCAATCTGGGAATGCAGCCGATGGGTATCATCCAGCATGGTGTCCACAAAACTGTCAAGACGCTCTGCGGTCGGGCGACGCAACCGGATTGTCTCAAGATGCAGCTGAATTGATGCCAGGGGTGATTTCAGTTCGTGGGTCACCTGGGTGATAAATTCCCGTTGTTCCTGGTACAGCCGGGACTGGCGGCGCCAGAAGATGAACAGCGTATAGACACCGGCCAGAATTGCAGCCAGCAGCAGCAACCCCTGGACCAGCGTTGACCAGCCCTCGGTCCGGGCCAAAAGCTCCGGGCTGTAACGGGCAGCCAGTTCTTTAAGCTGGCGATGTCTGCCCACAAACCAGGTCACCCACAGCACCACCACCACCACCCAGACCAGCTGGATGGCCACCAGGGCAATCACCGGATTAAAAATACGACGAATCAGCTTCATCTTAACTATGACGCATCTTTCCTGGTTGAATTTGTAACGCCGTTCTGTTATAACCCGAACCCGCTGCAAAAGCATCACAAACTAACGCATATGCAAGGGAAAATCATGGCATCCTACGACTTCACCCGCCTCAGACGTCTCACGATTATCTACAATGTGGTGCAGGTCGGCCTGCTTGGTCTGTTACTGTTTATGGCCTACAATTTTATGCTGGCTTTTGCCAAGTACGGCATGTCCGGTTTGTTTGTCAAGAGCTTCATCATGGCGGTGGCGGTACAGTTGGTCTGCATGTATCCTGCCTGGTGGCTTGCCGGCAGGGATGTTGAGGTTGAGGTTGAAACAAGCCTTGTGGGAGTTACGCCAGAACAACTGGTGGCACTGCGCCGTAGACGGCTGATTGGTGATATCTGGAAGCTTTCCGCCCTGGGTGCCTTTGTGGTCTTTGTTGCCATGTCACCCAGTGTGGATAAGGGACGCGGTGCATCACTGATCCTGTCGGTTTCCTACTACTCGTTCCTGCTGGTGGCTCTGACCTACTTCCAGTGTTTTAACTTTATTACAAAAAAGCGTCGCAAAGAACTCGCCTGAAACAGTATCGCATAGTTCTATGAAACGGCCCGGTAGCTACCGGGCCGTTTCTGTCTCAGCTAGTCATTATCACGGCCATGACCACGGCCATGTTTTTTATGCTCCTTCCACTCCTCGTGCGCTTCACGCCTATCCTCCTTGCGGCGCTCCCGCTCATCCCGCCACTCATCTTTTCCTTCTCTACCAGGCCGGAAATGCTTGCCACGGTAGTGATCACGCTTTTCATGATAGGCTTTATATTCATGATCCCGGTAGTAGCGGATCTTCTCCACCTTGTATTTCCTGACCGGTGCCGGAAGTTGTTCGTAGCGGGTTACCGACCAGGGACCATTATAGTGATTTGCCCGATACCAGTGATTGCCCTGAAAGAGGTAGTAGACACCGGAAATCAGCACCATGTCATGGGGCATATCAACCCCCACATAGAACCCCAACGTAGAGGGGGCCAGAAACAACGGCGGTGCATCAAAGACCACCCGGGGTGCAACCACAGCCACGCGCGGTGGTGGAGGCGGTGCAGGCACCCCCAGGTTAACATTGACATTGAAATTGGACTCAGCAGTTCCAAGTGACGGTACCGCGAGTACTGCGGCCAGTACCAAAGCTGTTGCAATTCGCATCTGCTGTTTCCTCCTTAGCTTAGAATACTTCAAGCATAGCATATTCAGTGCCATGATTGGAAAAACTCCTCCATTCGACTGAATACCTGATCCAACGGTGCAATCAGCTGTGCGGCCTCAGGCAGGGATTTCCTGAAGCGTGCCCCATAATTTTTGGTCACCATCCGGCTGTCCAAGATCAGCACGGCCCCGCGGTCGGTACGGCTGCGGATCAGGCGGCCAAATCCCTGGCGCAGCTTAAGCACTGCCTGGGGCACTGACATCTCGCGGAACGGGTCACCACCCAGAGCGATGATCCGCTCTGCCCGGGCCTGCTGGATCGGTTCAGTGGGGACCTGAAACGGAAGCCGGGCGATCACCACCAGCCGCAGGGCATCACCTTTGACATCCACCCCTTCCCAGAAGGAATCGGTGCCGAACAGCACGGCATGCTGCTCCTTGCGGAAGCGGGCCAGCAGTTGATGCCTGCCGCCACCTTCACCCTGCCTCAGCACCGTTAATCCCTGATTCTCCAACGCTGATTTGAGCGCGGCATGGGTCTGACGCAGCAGGTCAAAGGAGGTAAACAGCACAAAGGCGCCCCCCTGCGAGATGCTGACCGCCCGCAACACTGCATCGGCCAATTGCTGACGGAAAGCGAAGCTGGTGGGATCAGGCAGGTCACGGGGGATGGCCACCAACGACTGTTCGGCATAATCAAACGGCGAGGCCAGGGCCAGCTCCTGCAGCCGCTCCGGCTCCAGCAGATCAAGGCCGGTCCTTCTGCGCAGATAGCCGAATGAGCCACCCACGGTCAGGGTAGCAGAGGTCAGCACCACCGTGGGGATCGGATCAAGCAGTGCGGTCTTGATGGTCTCAGCCACATCCAGCGGCGCCACACAGATCGTTGCCTGGCTGCCCCGGCTGGTCTGCTTGGCCTCCAGCCAGCAGCAGGCCTCAGGGTCATCGCTGCAGAACCAGGCCAGTTCACGGCTGATCGCCACCAGACGTTGACCAATCCCGAAGGCGTCAGTCAACAGCCCGTTGACTGTCTGCATGACCGTGTCCGGCAGTTTGGCAGCCGCCCGGTCCAGTGCCCCCAGACCGTCGGCCAGCTCCTGCAACTGCTCACCCAGACGCTTCAGACGGCTCTCCAGCTCATGCCAGAACGGCGTGGCCCGTACCTCCGGGGTAATCCTGCGCTTCAACTCACCACCGCGCTGGTCATCTCCTTGCTGCATCTCTGCCTGCAAGGACTGGGCAAGCCAGTCCAGCTCACGGTCAACCGCACCTGCCAGTTCATGGACCTGAGGCAGCAGGGCCGCCTCGATCAGACCGGACAGTTCCTGATACAGGCCATCCAACTCTTCCGGCAGTTCCTTGCCGATCTTGGTGTTCAGCACGCTCAGGATACCGGCCCTGCCACCGGATGGCGCCAGCCGGGACAGCTGTTTCATCAGCCCGGCCCGGCTGATCCGCACCGACAGGGCACCGGTAGCAGCCTCTTCCAGGTGGTGGGCCTCATCAATGATCAGACGGCTGAAAGGGGGCAGGATGGCAACCGCGTCGTAGCCGCTCTCACGGCGCAGGGCGATATCAGCCAGCAGCAGGGCATGGTTGACCACCAGCAGCCGGGCCGAGGCAGCATCTCGGCGGGCCTTATAGAAGAAACAGCGGTTAAACTCCGAACAGCGGGAACGGCCACACTGGTCTGCCTCGCAGCGCAGGTCATCCCAGACCTCCCAGGCAGGGTGGAAGGAGAGGTCGCTCAGGCAGCCGCTACGGGTGGTTTCGCTCCAGGCAGCAATGGCCTGCAGCTCTTCCGAAGCACTGTCCGGGAACAGGGACGGCTCATCCAGTACCCCGCCCAGTTTACGCAGGCAGAGGTAGTTACCCCGCCCCTTGACCAGACAGGCGGTGAACTCCGTGGCAGCATGGCGTTGCAGCAGGGGGATATCCTTCTTGATCAGCTGTTCCTGCAGGTTGATGGTATTGGTGGAGATCACCACCCGCTGGTCATTACGCATGGCCCAGAGCAGAGCAGGCACCAGATAGGCCAGTGATTTGCCGGTGCCGGTACCGGCCTCAATCAACGCCACGGTGTTGTCGTTAAAGGCACCCGCTACGCTAAAGGCCATCCGCACCTGTTCATCCCGTTTTTCATACCCCTTCAGGTGCTTGGCCAGCATCCCTTCAGTGCCAAAGACCTTTTCCAGTTCATCAAAATTAAGCCGTTCGCCGGTGCGAGGGGTATGGGGTGCCACCACCAGGTAGCAACGCTGGCAGTCATTGTCGATGATACCGAAACCGATCCCGTTGTTGCCACAGATCGAAGCCAGATCCAGATCAGCATCAGAAGGGGTCAGTTCACCGGAGGGGTGGTTGTGCAGCACCATCTGGCCGGCCGAGGCGCGGGAGAGGATGGCTGGTACGGCGTGTTTATTGCCACGGGCAATCGCCTCAGCAGAGATCATGCAGCCATTGTCGTCCAGGCAGGCGATGAAGAAGACCTCATTACCACGGGCCTGTTTGATCTCAAAACGGATCAGGGCGCTGCAATCAGGGGAAAATTCAGCGGCCATCTCAGGCGCAGCTTTCCCACTGCGCGTACAATTCCTCAAGTCTGGTGTTCAGTGCCGTATGCTGTTCACCGGCAGCCAGGCCCTGCTCAGGATCATCAAAGAAGCCGGGGCGATTCATCTCTGTCTCCAGTTCAGCAATTTTTTGCTCAACCGCAGCGATTTCCTTCTCAATCGACTGCTGCTGCTTCTCCCGGGCCTGTTCTTCTTTTTTGCGGTGTTTCTGTTCTTCACGATCCTTGAGGCGGTCTTCCTTATTTTGGGGAGGCAGTTCACATACGCCGGTTATTCCGGCTGTAGTCTCTACTGCCTGCTTAGACGGACGGCCTGAAGCTGGAGGTATATCCAGTTCGCCTGCCTTTTTTTCTAAATAGTATTCATAATCACCGTAATAATCGGTCAGCTTGCCTTCGCCAACCTCTACAATCCGCGTTGCCAGACCATTCACAAAGTAACGGTCGTGGGAGACAAACACCACGGTGCCGTCAAAGCCCTTCAGGGCATCCAGCAGCACCTCTTTGCTGAACAGGTCCAGGTGGTTGGTGGGTTCGTCCATCAGCAACAGGTTGGAGGGACGCAGCAGCATCTTGGCCAGGGCCAGCCGGTTCCGCTCACCACCGGACAGCACCCCGACCTTTTTGTGGATATCATCACCGGAAAACAGGAACGCCCCCAGGATATCCCGCAGCTTGGGCACCATCTCGTAGGGGCAGTCGCTGTACAGTTCATCATAGGCGGTTCTGGTGGCATCCAGCACATTGGCCTGGTCCTGGGCAAAGTAGTCAGCCACCACATTATGACCCGGCTTCAGGCTGCCATCCTGGTACTCGCCACCGGCCAGCACCGCCATCAGGGTGGATTTACCAGCCCCATTATGCCCCACCAGGGCGACCCGCTCCCCTTTTTCAACAGTCAAATCCACCTTGTTCAGGACAACATTGCTGCCATAGCTGCGGGTCAGCCCCTGCAGTTCCAGCACAATCCGGCCGCTCTTGGGGGCATCGGGAAACTGGAAGCGGATCTTCTTGCGCTCCGGCGGCAGTTCAATCCGCTCCACCTTTTCCAGCTGCTTGATACGGGACTGGACCAGTGAGGCCTTGTTGGCCTGATAGCGGAATCGACGAATAAAGTCTTCGGTCTTCTGAACCTCTTCGTCCTGCAGCCGCTTGGCCTCACGTAACGCAGAGACCCGCTCTTCCCGTTGGATCAGGTAGGTGGAGTAGGAACAGTGGTAATCGGTAATGGTGTGGTTCCAGACCTCGGCGATCCGTGAACAGACCTGGTCCATGAAAAAACGGTCGTGGGAGACCAGAATTACCGAACCGGGATAGGAGCAGAGATACTGCTCCAGCCAGTTGCGGGCCTCGATGTCCAGATGGTTGGTCGGTTCGTCTAGGAGCAGTACATCCGGTTTCTGCAGCAGCAGCCTGGCCAGGGCGATCCGCATCTGCCAGCCGCCGGAAAACTCGCCGCAGTCCTTGTGCCAGTCTTCCTGGCTGAAACCCAGACCTTTCAGCACGGTGCCGATCTCGGCCTCCATGGTGTAGCCGCCACGATGCCTGAATTGTTCTTGTAACTCGCCATAACGATGTAACAGGCTGTCATGCTCGGTGCTGTCATGGGGCAGCTGCTCCAGTTCCTGACCCAGACGGTGTAGCTCTTCTTCCAGGGCCAGCAGTTCTGACAGGGCCGAGCGGGCCTCGTGGAACAGCATCCTGCCGCTGCTGACAATGCCATCCTGGGGTAGGTAGGCGGCCCTGGCTCCCTTGGCCAGCTGGATATCACCGGCACTTGACTCCTCAAGCCCGGCAATGATCTTCATCAGGGTGGATTTGCCGGCCCCGTTTTCGCCGATCAGGGCCACCCGCTCACCCTTACGCAGGTGCCAGGAGATGTTCGCAAACAGAACGCGACCGGAATAGTCTTTAGAGAGATTAACAAGTTGGAGCATAATTTAGTCTTGGTGTGCGGTGTCTGAAATAATCGAACCATCGCGGAAGGTAATCCGGCGGGAGGCGTATGCTGCTACTTCCGGTTCATGGGTGATCATCACAATGGTAATCCCCTGTTGGTTCAGGTCCGTGAACAGCTGCATGATTTCTTGGGTGGTGGTGGTGTCCAGGTTACCGGTCGGTTCATCTGCCAGGATCACGGCCGGTTCGTTGACCAGCGCACGGGCGATCGCCACCCGCTGCTGCTGACCGCCGGAAAGCTGGGCACTGGTGTGATTAACCCGTTCACCCAGGCCAACCCGCTCCAGCGCAGCTGTGGCTCGCTGGTGACGCTCTGCTGACGGCACCCCGGCATAGACCAGCGGCAGTTCCACGTTTTCCAGCGCCGTGGTGCGGGGCAGCAGGTTAAAGCCCTGAAACACAAAGCCCAGTTTTTTGTTACGCACCTCAGCCAGACGATCCGGTGCCATCCCAGCGGTATCAATGCCATCCAGCCAGTAGGTACCACTGGTGGGTTTGTCCAGACAGCCCAGGGTATTCATGCAGGTGGATTTACCGCTACCAGAAGCCCCCATGATCGCCACAAACTCCCCCACGCTAATGGTAAAGGAGACCCCCCGCAGCGCCTCAACGGTATGATCACCTTCGCCAAAGACGCGGCGGATATTTTCCAGTTTAATGACGTCAGGCATGGTTAGTGGTGGTACGGCTCGTTATTCAGGATGGTACAGGCCCGATAGATCTGTTCAAGCAGGAACGGTCGTACCATCTGGTGGGTAAAGGTCATGGCGGAAAGTGCCAGTACTTTGGCAGCACGGTTACGGACCTCATCACTGAAGCCGTAGGAACCGCCAATGGCAAAGACCAGTTCGGTGGTGCCACTGTCGCGGTGTTTGCCGATAAATTCGGCAAATTTGACGGAATCCAGCTGCTGGCCTCGTTCATCCAGTGCAACCAGCACCGCGTTGGGGGCAAGCTGTTTCAGTAGCCGCTCACCTTCGCGACGACGCCCCTCTTCAAGAGTGGCATCCTTCTCATCTTTCAGTTCATCAATGGCCAGCGGCAGATAGCGGCCAATCCGTCCGCTGTACTCCGCCACCCCGTCCTTGATCCAAGGGTCACGGGTCTTTCCAAGCCAGATAATACGGAGCTTCATGACATTGGTCGATCAGATGGTGAACGAGGCTTTATTGGCGACATCAGTGGCCTGCAGCGCTGCTGACAGCTCCACCTGCTCTGCCTTCTCCCACAGCCCGTCCAGATCATAGCGCCTGCGCTGCTCTTCATGGAAGATATGCACCAGCACATCGCTGTAGTCCATCACAATCCATTTACCTTCGGTCTCCCCCTCAATCTCCTGCACCTTGCCGAACTTTTTCAGTTCTCTGCGGATATGGTCACAGATCGCCTGATTCTGCTTGTCGGACTGGCCGGAGATGATCACCAGAAAATCAGCAATGGTGCTGATGGCGGTGATATCCAGCACCCGAAGATCGTAGCCCTTCTTGTCGGCTGCCAGCTCAGCACAGCGGATGGCCCGCTCAAGCGGGGTCAGGGTCGGTTTTTCTGCTGTTTGTTCACTCATGTTGATACAATCCCTTCTGGGTAATAAATGATTCAATTGCAGGCGGAACAAGATAACGGATCGATTGCTGCCGTGCTAACCGTTCGCGCAGTTGACTGGATGAGATATCCAGCCGGGTTCCGATCACAAAACGGATACTGGTACCGCTGCTATGTCGCACCAGATTACCGGCCTCCTGCACAAACTGGTCGCGCACCGCAGCTGGCAACTGCCGCAGAGGCTCTGTGATCTCTTTTTCAGGCCGTTCCAGCACTATCAGTGAGGCCAGCGGAAAAATGGCTGCATAACGATGCCACAGCCCCAGTTCAAGAAACGAGTCACTACCGATAATGAAATACAGTTCATCACCTGACCGTTCTAGCTTGAGGGCGGCCAGGGTATCAACCGTGTAGGACTTTCCAGCCCGGCGCGCTTCAATATCGCTGAACCCGAAGGCTGGATTAGCTGCAATGGCCAGTTGTACCATGGCTGCCCGCAGCTCAAAAGTAACATCGCCAGCCAGCGGCTTGTGAGGCGGATCAGCTGCCGGGATAAACAGCACCTGATCCAGACCGGCTGCCTCACGGGCTTCTTCGGCTATCCGCAGATGGGCAAGATGGATCGGGTTAAAGGTTCCGCCGAGCAGGCCAAGCTTCATAATTGTTCCTACAGAAACTCGGAGAGTTTCTCCCGCTCATCCACCAGATAAAACTCCAGGGTCTTGCGCAGGGCATCGTCAATGGTGGTAGTTGGCTCCCAACCCAGACATTCCTTGGCCCGCTTGACCGACGGCACCCGGGTCAGCATATCCTGGTAGCCTTTGCCGTAGAAACTGTCTGATGAGGTCTCGACGATCTGGCACTTGTCTGCCTTTTCCTTGTAGAGCGGGAAGGTAGCCACCATGTCACGCAGCTTTTCGGCCAGTTCCTTGACCGACAGGTCATTCCTGGGGTTGCCGATGTTGAAGATCTTGCCATCGGCGCAGCCATCCTTGTTCTCAATGATCTTCATCAGGGCATCGATGCCGTCTTCAATAAAGGTGAAGGAACGGCGCTGATTACCGCCATCCACCAGCAGGATCGGCTCTTCAGCCAGGATGTTGTACAGAAACTGGGTCAGTACCCGTGAGCTGCCTTCCTTGGCAGTATGGATGCTGTCCAGCTTGGGGCCGATCCAGTTGAAGGGACGGAACAGGGTGAATTTAAAGTTCTCGTGGTTGCCATAGGCGTAGATCACCCGATCCAGCATCTGCTTGGCACAGGAGTAGATCCAGCGTTCCTTGGCGATCGGCCCCAGCACCAGCGGTGAATTTTCTTCATCAAACTCGGCATCGGGAGACATGCCGTAAACCTCGGAGGTTGAAGGGAAGATGACCCGCTTCTTGTGCTTGACGCACTGGCGAATGATCTTGAGATTTTCCTCAAAATCCAGCTCAAAGACCCGCAGCGGATCCTTGACATAGGTAACCGGCGTGGCGATTGCGACTAATGGCAGCACCACATCACACTTCTTGATATGGTACTCAATCCACTCCTTGTTAATGGTGATGTCACCCTCCAGAAAGTGAAAGCGCTCATGCCCCAGTGATCGCTCCAGCTTGTCGCAAGCCATATCCAGACCATACACCTCCCAGTCAGTGGTGGTCAGGATGCGGTGGGTCAGTGCATTGCCGATAAAACCGTTAACGCCAAGTATCAGTACTTTCATCATTTTCTCCTAACTATTATGCGAATCGATCAGATTCGGTAAATGAACATGCAGTTGCTTCTGTTTCCTGCTCACCATCAAACTGCACCCTGCGCAATTCCAGCAGGTCAGTGCCAGTGCCGATACATAACGGATCACGTGAAACTACCTGCCCTGGTGTACCGCTACCCGTTAGCGGCCTTGCTGACCAGACAATCAATTTTTTCCCATTCAACTCAGTAAAAGCACCAGGATAGGGGTGGGTTACGCCACGGATCAGATTGTAGATTTCAACCGCACTTTTATTCCAGTCAATCCGGCCATCCTCAGGCTTACGGCCACCAAAGTAGCTGCCTGCCGCCAGATTCATCGGGATGCGATCTGCACTGCCATTCACCAACCTGGGCCAGGCCCGACGCAATACGGTCACGGCAGCTTCGTTTACTTTACCAAATACGTCATGGGCCGTGTCAGTGAACGCAATGCTAACCTTTTCCTGATCAACAATATCACCGGCATCCGGCTTGGCAACCATGTAATGCAGAGTTGCACCAGTCTCGGTCTCGCCATTGATTACTGCCCAGTTGACCGGCACACGACCGCGATATTTAGGAAGATACGAACCATGCAGGTTCAGCGCCCCTTTGGATGGTATCTCCAGCAGTTCCGGCTTGATCATATTGCGATAGTAGAATGATAGCAGAAAGTCTGGCGCGATCTGCCGCACCCGTTCAATATTTTCCGGCTCATTGATCGAGCTGGTCAGGTACGGAATCTTGTTAGCCTCTGCCAGTTCACGCACCGAACTGAACCAGATCTGTTCAGTAGGGGAGTCCTCATGGGTGAAGATCAGGCTGATCTCTGCTCCCTGGCGCAGCAGTTCTTCAATACAGCGGTAGCCGACATTATGATAGGCGCAGACGACAAGTTTCATGGTTCATTGAACCCGTAGGTCTTTCTGACCACAAATCGAGGCCGTTTACGGACTTCCTGATAGATCCTGCCCACATATTCACCCACAATGCCGATCCCGAAGATGATGATCCCGATAAAGAAGAACAGGATGGCAAACAGGGTAAAAACCCCTTCCACCTCTGCACCAATCATGAAACGCCGGACAAACAGAAACAGGGCAAAGCCTACCGAGAGAAACGAAGTAATGATCCCCAGCAGGGCAAACAGTTGCAGCGGCACCACGGAAAAGCCGGTCATCAGGTCAAAGTTAAGCCGGATCAAGCGGTAGAAGGAGTACTTGCTCTCCCCCAGGGTCCGCTCGGCATGCCCCACCATGATTTCAGTCGAGTTTGACGAAAAAGTCTGGGCCAGAGCCGGAATAAAGGTTGTAGACTCGCCACACTGGTTGATGTTGTTGATGATGTTGCGATGATAGGCCCGCAGCATACAGCCGTAGTCACTCATCTGCATCCCGGTCATCTTGTTGGTGGTGATATTGACGATCCGTGATGCAACCCTGCGAAAAAGCGGATCCTGACGTTTCTCACGGATGGTGCCGACCACGTCATGGCCAGACTCAATCGCTGCGATCATGCGGGGAATCTCTTCCGGCGGATTCTGCAGGTCTGCATCAAGGGTGATTACAATCTCACCCGTGGAGCGCTCGAAGGCTGCTAAAATGGCCATATGCTGGCCAAAGTTACCGTTAAACTCCACCACTTTCACGCCGGGATAACGCTGCACATAGTCACGCAACATTTCCAGTGAGCGATCGCGGGAACCGTCATTGGTGAAGATAATCTCAAACGGCCGGCCCAGTGCCTGTACCACCGGATAGAGCCGATCCATCAACGGTTGCAACGACTTTTCTTCATTATACACCGGCACGATTATACTGACGTATGGCACTGTCATGCTGTCTGCATCTCCTTTGCCAGAGTCTCAACCATCTCTGTCCCCCACAGCCCGACCTGCCAACGCCGGATCCCCGGTATAGCCTGGAGCTGTTCCAATGTCATCGGTTGCTGCTCGGCAATCCGCTCCAACAGCCAGTTCGGAGCCAGCAATCCGGAAGCGAGCTCCATACGGCTGCTGATTCCTTCGCGCCATTGCTTGAGCCGTGTAATCCTTGCTTTGATGCCTGGATTGGGCTCGCCCCTGCCACGGGGGAAACGGGGCAAATCCGCTTCAGCTACGGCAAGGCCCTCTTGGACTGCGGCCAACAGCTGTTCACCATACCGACCTAAAAGTCGAGGTGTTAATCCTGCAATACCGTTCATGTCGCGAACTGCTGCAGGTAGCGTCTCGGCGATTTTGAGCAATGCTTCCGCCGGGATAACCTTGAAGGCAGGCCGATCAGTTTCGCGGGCTTGCTGATCCCTAAATTGCAACAAGACCTCCAGTACCGCCAGATTACGGGGTCTCAGCTTGCCAGCTCCCTTACAGTTCAGAAATAACGGACCGTTGCCCTTTTCAGTGACCCGATTGCCAACCAGCAGGGCGCACTCTTCAGCTACCCATGCCCTGCGGCCCAGTTGTTCCAGCCGTTCATGCAGCCGATCTGCCAGCTCCAGTAAATGGGCGGTATCATGGGCAGCATAGTTCGCCATTTCTGAAGTAAGCGGCCGTTTGCTCCAATCTGCCTTCTGGAACCGCTTGTCCAGCTCAATTGAAAAATGCTCCCGCAGCAGTGCAGCAAGTCCAAACTCTGTGGCGCCGGTAAATTGCGCGGCAACCATGGTATCAAACATCCGATTAACCACAATCCCAAAGTCGCGGTGCAGGGAACGGATATCATAATCGCCACCATGCAGTACCGTCAGCAGCTCCGGCCGTGTTAGTAGGGCACCCAGCGGCGTTAGATCAGTAACCTGCAGCGGATCAATCAACCAGTTTTCATGACGGTTTGATAGCTGTAGCAGGCAGACCTTTTCACGGTAGTGGTGCATGGAGTCTGCTTCAAGATCAAGCGCCAACGCTGCTTCATTGGACAGCTCAGCACAGAGTTGTGCAAGCTGATGGTTATGCTCTATCACGGTGTATCGCAGTGTCGGCATCAGAACTGCCTCAGGATAGCATAGCCGGTACTACGCTGGGCAGCACTAAAGCCTGCAGTCTGAATCAACTCAATCATCTCCTGTTGCGACATTCTGAAACAGCAACCAGCTGCAGCTACTACATTCTCTTCCAGCATGGTGCCACCTAAATCATTAGCGCCAAAGTACAGCGCAACCTGGGCCAGTTTTGCCCCCTGGGTCACCCAGCTGGCCTGAATATTTGGAATGTTATCCAAGATAATCCGTGAAAGTGCCAGCACCTTGAGATATTCAACTCCAGTGGCCGTAGATCCACCTAATTCTGTATTTCCCGGCTGATACGTCCATGGTATGAACGCCGTGAAAGAGCCTCCGGCTGCCTGCATCTCCCGTATCCTGAAGATATGTTCTATCACCTGCTCCGGCGTCTCGGTGCTACCAAACATCATGGTAGCGGTGGTGGTCATCCCCAAGCTTGCCGCTGCAAGCATCACCTCGCCCCAGCGTTTCCAGCCGATCTTTTTAGGAGAAATGGCCTGGCGTACCTCATCCACCAGTATCTCTGCACCACCGCCCGGTACGGAAGCCAGACCAGCAGCCTGCAGACGCTCAAGCACCTGCCTAACCGCAAGTCCATGCCGGTCTGCTAAATGGCAGATTTCAGCCGGTGACAGCGAATGGTTTTGTACGGTGGGAAAACGTCTCCGAATCTCGCCAAACAACTCTTCAAAGTAGGCAATGGTGAGGTTCGGATGCAGCCCCCCCTGCATCAGCAGTTGTGTACCACCATGCTCCACCAGCTCCGCTATCTTGCTGAAAATGGCTTCCTGATCCAGCAGATAGGCATCTGGTGAGCCAGCATCACGGTAAAAGGCACAGAATGAACAGCGCGATTCACAGACATTGGTGTAGTTAACATTGCGGTCCACCACAAAGGTGACCCGATTATCCGGGTGCAGCCTGCGTCTGATGTTATCTGCCCACTGCCCCAACTCCAGCAGATCCCCCTGCAGCAGCAACTCCAGTGCCTCTGTGCGGTCTGGCGTCTGTCGTTGCCCCATCATGGTTGCAGCCCCTTAGCCAGCAGCTCTCTTACCTCACGGGGAATTCGCTTGGCCTTCAACTCCGGTGTTACGCACGCCAGGGTAACCTCTGCCTGTACCAGTAACTGTCCATCAGCATCACGCAACACCTGCTGTTGCAGGGTAAAGGAGGAGCCCCCTACCCGTATTGGTACGGTTGTAACCTGCAATAGCTCGTCATGCCGCGCCGGGGCTTTAAAATCAATCGCCATCCGCACTACCGGAAAGACTGCACCATCGGCAGCCAGTTGTGCAACCGAGCAACCCTGTTCACGCAAGAACTCGGTTCTCGCCCGCTCCATATAGTTCAGATAATTGGAGTGGTAAACCACTCCGGCAGCATCGGTATCTTCGTAGTAGACTCTTATCTTCATAGTACGTTCCAAGCCTGTCACTCTACTGCAGTTGGCCCTGCTCTGCAACCGCAGATACCTGGACAGTTAACAAATCGACCTTTTCGCAGAAAACAAGCAAAAAGGCGCCAATTTAAGGCGCCAGACGACTTTAAGCAAAAACCCATGGGTAGCCATAAACAACACCAGAAAAATGCCCTCAGGGCGCATTTTGAACATGCCTGCGCCAGGCCTCTGTTTATCAATGTTTGCGCATGATCACCAGACTGCGCTCACCCATTTTCATCGGCAGACAGTAACTAAGAGTCGGCTCAAGCACAAACCCCGCTGCTGCAATCGACTCCTGCAAACAGATAGCCTCCTGTTGACCATCAGCACCGCGCATAGAAATCATTTTTCCAGTAGCTGACACCAGAGGCGAAGCAAGACTGACAAAAAGTTCCAGACTGCTAAAGGCGCGTGACGTTACCAAATCAAACCCAGCAGATCGATCATTTGCCAGCACTTCAACCCGACCATGCAGCGCCTCAAAATTTGTCAGTTTAAGCAATCTGGAGATATGTTTCTGAAAACTTATCTTTTTCCCAACTGCATCAATCGAGCTAATCAGACAATCCGGCCTGGCAATGGCAAGTACGAGAGCTGGAAAACCTGCTCCTGAACCTATGTCCAGTATCCGCTCTCCCGTTTTAATCTCTGGCACCAAGTGTAATGAGTCAATCAAGTGTTTGACTGTCATATCATCCGGGCCAGTAATTGCCGTCAGGTTGATTTTCTTGTTCCAGCGCAGCAGCTCCTGCAGCAACAACCCACAGGCCTCATAGTGTTGCTCTGTCAGTTCTAGATCCAGCTTCGCAACAGCCTTATTCAGCAGCTCACGATTCACCCTGCTGATCTCCTCTGCCTTTCAGAATTACCGCGATAATTGCAATTGCAGCAGGGGTAACCCCCTGAATACGGGCCGCCTGCCCCAGTGTATCGGGCCTGAAGCGCTCAAGCTTTTCCCGTACCTCTGAGGTTAGCCCGGGAATCGCTTTGTAATCCAGGTCTGACGGTATCCTGGCCTCTTCCTGCTTCCGCATCCGCTCAATCTGCTCCAACTGACGCTCAATATAGCCCTGATACTTAACCTGTATCTCTACCTGCTCCCGCACCGCACCAGGCAACTCTGTCACCTGAGGATCAATTTCCCGTAGCTGCTGGTAGCCTATTTCCGGCCTGCGCAGTAGTTGTTCGTAACTGGCACCCTTCTGCAAATCAGCGCACCCATGTCGCTCACACCAGCTCTTTTCTGCAGCAGACAGCGTCAGACGCGTTGATTGTACTCGCTCGAGCTCTTCCTTGATCTGTACGCGCTTTTGGCAGAAACCAGCATAGGTTGCTTCGTCAACCAGACCTACCGCATGCCCAATCTCTCGCAACCTGATATCAGCGTTATCTTCACGCAACAAAAGCCTGTATTCGGCCCGCGAAGTAAACATCCGATATGGCTCTTTGGTGCCCAGCGTGACAAGATCGTCCACCATAACGCCGATGTATGACTCATGCCTGCCCAGCATGATCGGCTGCCTGCCCTGCACCTTCAGCGCTGCATTGATACCAGCCAGAATCCCCTGGCCAGCTGCCTCTTCATAGCCGGAGGTACCGTTGATCTGCCCGGCATGGAACAGATTGGCGATCAGCTTGGTCTCCAGCGTGGCGTGCAGCTGCACCGGGTTGACGTAATCATACTCAATGCCGTAGGCCGGGCGCATGATCTCGACCTGCTCAAGCCCTGCCATGGAGCGGTAAAAGGCGATCTGGATATCAATCGGCAGCGAGGTGGACATGCCGCTTGGATAATACTCCACCGTATCCAGCCCCTCCGGCTCGATAAAGGTCTGGTGCCGTTCCTTCTCGGGAAAGCGGACCACTTTATCCTCGATCGAGGGGCAGTAACGGGGGCCAATCCCTTCGATCACTCCAGCATAGAGCGGTGAGCGGTCCAGACCACTACGGATGATCTCATGGGTACGCGGATTGGTATAGGCGATGTAGCAAGGGACCTGCGGCATGGTGATCCGCTCGGTGCTGAAGGAAAATGGCACCGGAGGATCATCACTGTACTGGGCCTCAAGTCTACCAAAATCAATGGTTCTTCCATCCAGGCGCGCCGGTGTGCCGGTTTTGAGCCGACCCACTTCAAAACCAAGTGACCTCAACTGATCAGAAAGCCCCAGAGACGGCAGATCCCCCGCCCTGCCACCGGAATAATTGATCAGACCGATATGAATCAGCCCCCGCATAAAGGTGCCGGTCGTCAACACAACCGTCTTGCCAAGAAAACGGATGCCACTACGGGTATCCACACCGCGCAGCTGATCACCCTCCAGATAGAGCGCAGTCACCTCGCCCTGCTTGACGTGCAGATTATCCTGTTGCTCCAGCACCCGCTTCATCCGCAGGCGATAGAGTTGCTTGTCAGCCTGAGCGCGGCCTGCTCGTACCGCCGGGCCTTTACGGGTGTTCAGCACACGAAATTGTATTCCGGTAGCATCGATATTTTTTGCCATCTCGCCACCCAGTGCGTCAATCTCCCGCACCAGATGTCCTTTAGCTAGCCCACCGATCGACGGATTGCAGGACATCACCGCCATGCCGTCCAGGCTCATGTTCAGCAGTAAAGTCAGGCACCCCATCCGGGCAGCAGCAAGAGCAGCCTCACAACCGG
Source organism: Geobacteraceae bacterium (assembly GCA_021286935.1). Lineage (GTDB taxonomy): Bacteria > Desulfobacterota > Desulfuromonadia > Geobacterales > Pseudopelobacteraceae > Trichlorobacter. The sequence goes on along the minus strand of JAJTBI010000047.1, from coordinate 4,978 downwards.
CATGGCCGGCACCAACAACTATCACATCATATTTGGTTTCATAGCTATGCATCGCAACCACCATGTTCCACGTGAAACATTATTACTTTCCCACACAGAAGGAAGAAAAAATCAGATCCAACAGATCATCTGTAGTGGTCTCACCAGTAATCTCGCCTAAGGCATCAAGCGCGGCCCTGATATCCAAAGCTAACAGCTCTGGTGGCAAATCAAGCTGTAGGTTATTATCAAACGATTGAAGTGACTGTTGGACTCGGGCAAGTATGTCGCGGTGGCGCACATTTGAAATCACAGCGCCCTCGCCCGCTGACAAAACATCCGACTGTACAAAGTGGTCATAAATCAACGTAACCAGTTGATCGATTCCAAAGCGATTCTTGGCAGAAATCTCAGATACACCTAAAGGAGCCGACAACCTTGAGATGTCTGCACATCGTGGAAGATCTGACTTGGTCACTACAACAAGATAGGGGTTTGAACCAAGTGAAACGGTGAGCTCAATCAGTTCTTCAGCAAGGGGCACGGTGCCGTCAACTAATAACAGAACCAGATCCGCCTCTGACACCTTATCCAGAGCCCGTCTCACCCCCTCCTGCTCGACACAATCTGCGTGGTGGGCACGAATCCCGGCGGCATCAATAATCTTTACCGGTAGTCCTTTAAAAGAAACCGTTTCCTCAATCAGATCACGGGTGGTACCGGGCAGTTCAGAGACAATAGCCCTATCAGTACCGGACAAGGCATTCAGCAGACTTGATTTGCCAGCATTGGGAAGGCCCAGCAGTAAAACAGAAACACCGTCGCGCAACACCTTTCCAGTGGCATAGGTGGCAAGCAAGCGACCAACATCGGATGAAACCGAAGCGACCCGGGTCTCAACAACAGCAAATACGGCAGGGTCAACCTCATCCTCAGGAAAATCAATATGAGCCTCAACCAAGGCCAATGCCTCAACAAGGGGCGCCTTTAATGCAGCAAGGGAGCGTGACAGGTGTCCTTCCAGCTGAGACTGAGCCAGACCAAGAGAGCGCTCTGTGCGACTGGCAATGAGGTCCATGATTGACTCTGCCTGAGCGAGGTCAATACGGCCATTCAGAAAAGCACGTCGGGTAAATTCGCCTGCTTCAGCGAGTCTGGCCCCTGCAGAGATACAGGCCTGAAGCACAGCTTGAACCAGATAGTAACCACCATGACAGTGAAGCTCAAGGACATCTTCGCGAGTGTAAGAGCGGGGAGCCCGCATTAACACAGCCATTCCTTCGTCAATCAAAGTACCATCAAGAGGGTTGATCAGATGACCATAGAAAAGGCGGTGGCTCTCAAAGCCACCGCCGTTCTTTGTGCCTGAACCTGTAAAAACCTTCTCAGCAATCTGTGTGGCTTCAGGTCCACTGACCCGGATAATACCTACCCCACCTGAACCAAGTGGAGTTGCTATAGCAGCAATTGTGTCACGAATGTACATAGAGCGCCGACTCAGTCGCTAACCAGCTTATTGATATATGCCTGCTGCGCAATGGTCAGAATATTGTTAATCAACCAGTACAGTACCAACCCCGAAGGGAAACTAAGGAACATAAAGGTGAAGATTACCGGAAGCCCCAGCATAATTTTCTGCTGCATCTCATCCATGTTGGAAGGCGTCATCTTCTGCTGAATAAACATGGTTACACCCATAATAACTGGCGTTACATAATAGGGATCTTTGTCAGAAAGATCAGTAATCCAGAACATGAAGGGTGCATGACGCAGTTCTATTGAATACATTAGAGCCTTATACAATGAAAAGAAGACGGGGATCTGAACAAGCATTGGAAGACAGCCACCAAGGGGATTAACCTTATGGTCGCGATACAATTCCATAACAGCACGGTTCATGGCGTCCTTATCGTTTTTATGCTTTTCCTTCAAGGCAGCCATCTTTGGCTGCAGCTTTCCCATTTCCTTCATTGATTTGTAGCTTTTGTGGGTTAACGGGAAGAAGAAGATCTTAAGAATAACCGTTATAATAATGATAGCAATGCCGTAGTTTCCTACGTAGCGATAAAAGAATTTAAGTGAGTACAACATCGGTTTGGCAAGCGCGGAAAACCATCCCAGGTCGAGTGACTGCTCAAGCGAACTACCCTGAGTCTTAAGAATGTCGATCTCTTTAGGGCCAACAAACAATTTATGCGAAACCGTTACAGCCTGCCCAGGGGCAACAGAAAAAGCCGGTGTACTGATATCAGACTCAAGATAACCGGCGGCACTCTTCTTCAACTCAACTGAAGCAATGCTATTATTAACAGAGAGCAAGGCGCTCAAAAAATATTTATCATTAATAGCAGCCCACGTTACACCCTTGTCGTACTTTTTGGTGGCGGAAGTAACATTCTTAGGCGCATCGGTATGCAGAGAGCCGTCAGCATAGAGAGAGGAGCCATACGTTTCATAACGCTTGTCAGACTGGTTTTGCTCAAAGGGTGACGTTAACAGATGCTGAAAAGAACCTGCAATGGGAGCTGCGGAGTTATTGACAAGCTGCGTCTCCAAGGAAATTCCGTAGCCATTGCCATCAAAACCATATGTCTTACGGACAACAAACCCCTGAGCGTCCACATAGGTAAAGACAAGCTGCTTCTTTTCGCCGGCCAAAACCTTTAACGAACTTAGATTAGAGCTATAAGCAGCTTGAGCCGAAAGGGCAAAACCGACACCGCGGGTTGAAAATGAAGGCAAGGCAGGATCAGCATTGGCAAGCAACTTCACCTGTGCAGCGCCCGGTTTGTTGGTCTCACGAAAACCTTTCAACGTCAGACTCTTCAGAGAGGCACCGTAACCACTGAATACAGCGGTATAACGCTCGGTTTCAACAACTACATCAGCCGTAGAAGCGGTCTTGGCTATCGGCGGGGTAGCAGCAGCAGTTTGAACACTTACGGCAGGAGCTGCACCGACATTTTCTGTTTTAACCGGGACAGATGCAGTAGGTGCCACTGCTTTTTTTTCTGGACCGTAAAAAAATGAAAACAGATAGAAAACACCTATGGAAAGTACTACTGCAAGTATAGTCCTTTTTTCCATGAAAACACTCCGTGGTCACTTGGAGACTGGATCATATCCGCCCGGATGCCAAGGATGGCATTTGAGCAGACGAGATACTGTCAACAGCATACCTTTATAGGGGCCGTAACGGCGTATAGACTGCAGTGAATAATCTGAACATGTTGGGTAAAAACGACAGGAACCTGGAAGCAGGGGGGAGATACACAACTGATATGCCCGGATAGCTGTTATAAGGATTCGTGACAGCATGTACGTGAACCGATCTGCTGAAAGGCTCGTTGCAGCTCACTGCTAAGAACCGCGACGCTATTTTCAGCAGCCTGGCGTCGAACAATTACATTCAGATCCACGCCGGGCAACAGTGAACAATGATGACGAAAGAACTCTCTGATTTGACGCTTAAGACGATTTCTTACAACCGCATTACCTGCCTTACGGCTGGCTGTAATCCCCAGTCGGGGATATGCATAACTGTTCACTCTCCAGACAACGAGAAAAGACCGTCCGGAGACTACAGTCTTGCTGTCGGACAGTCTTAGGTACTCTGCACGGCTTAGCAGACGATACTGCTTAGGAAAGCTGTCGCCACGCACCGAAACAACTAGGTACAGAAAAAACTATTTACTTGCAATCTGAACAGAAAGACGTTTGCGACCCTTGGCACGACGACGCTTAATTACCAGACGACCGTTTTTGCTCGCCATACGTACCAGAAAACCATGAGTACGCTTACGGGATGTATTACTAGGTTGAAATGTTCTTTTCACGACGCTGCTCCGAATACAATGTGATTTACGTGGTATAAGCAAAAACGCCACGCTTTCCTGCGCACAGGAACGGAATTTATAATCAAATTATCCTGTATTTGTCAAGACTTTTTGTTTTTAGGAAAACCTGATTTGACATTGAAAAATAGTGGCAGCTCTGTTAAGGTTTCAAGCTCAAAATTAGATAAAGCTGGGCATAAATCTACATAAATATCTGATTTTATAGCTTTTATAGTTATCAACAGGTGTTGATAACTATGTTTATAACCACATTTAACAAACGAGTCGGCTACTTTTATGGCGGCACTACCCCAAGGGATGGGAACCAGATCATATGCCATCTTCAAAACAAACTACCATGCATACAATCTGGAATCAGACTGCCACAAATCTCGAAAAGGTTATCTCTCCTCAAAATTATGCGAACTGGATTCAACCGATTCAGTTCAGCCACGCTGATAATCAATCTATCTATCTCAGTGTGCCAAACCTGTTTTTTAAAGAATGGCTGGATGATAACTATGTTGATCTGATCAATAGCGCCCTATCGGTTACCGCAGACAAAAATATGCTGGTAAACTTCATTATTCAGGAAAAAGAACCAGAAATATTGCCAGTAGAGGCACACGAGGAACTTCCGACTAAGCAGGTCGCTGATAATCATCCAAAAGAAGCTTCACAAGTTAAAGAAACACCATCCCTGAATCCTCGTTATACCTTTGATCAGTTTGTCAGTGGGGTTGGAAACCAGTTCGCGCATGCTGCAGCCATGGCAGTAGCCAATAACCCGGCAATAACCTATAATCCGCTCTTTATTTATGGAGGAGTCGGACTTGGTAAAAGCCACCTACTTAATGCGGTTGGCCACAAAATTTTAAGTGATAATGACAACACCAGAGTATGCTACTGCTCAGCTGAAAAATTTATGCATGACATGGTCAATTGCATAAAACTGAACAAAATGGATGAATTCAGAGCACGGTTTCGTTCAATTGATGTACTGCTTATTGATGATATCCAGTTTATTGCCAGGAAGGAACGTACGCAGGTTGAATTTTTTCATACCTTTAACGCCCTTTATGAGGCAGGTAAGCAAATCATCATTACATCAGATAAATTTCCGCGTGAAATAGACCTCGAAGATAGGCTACGTTCACGATTTG
>JAJTBI010000046.1 GCA_021286935.1 Geobacteraceae bacterium | reverse complement strand
GGCGTAGCTGGCAGGTAACCGGTTGCCTGCAGCATCGTATTTTGCTTCAGGCCAGGGCAGGGCCAGCAAGCGATAGGGAGAACCACCCGGGGTGGTCAGCTGTTTCAACTCCTGCTCCATCTTCTGCAGGGGTTCATAGTGGCTGTCGCTCGGGTCATCACAAGCCACATAGACAATGGTGTCATTAGGGCAGAGGCGGGCCAGGGTATCGATATGGGCGTCCGTGTCATCTCCTTCCAGGTGACCATGCTCAAGCCAGATCACCTGCTGTGCGCCGAACAGGGACTGCATCGCCCCTTCCAGCTCCTGACGGGTCAGTTGCGGGTTGCGGTTGGGGGAGAGCAGGCACTGACTGGTGGTCATGACCGTGCCGCAACCATTGCTTTCGATGCTGCCACCTTCAAATACCAGGCCGATGATATTGGCGCGGGGGAGCAGTACCCCCTGTTGCTTCAGCTGCTGGGTAACCTGATTGTCAAGGTTGGCGGCAAACTTCAGCCCCCAGCCGTTGAAGCCAAAATCAAGCAGCACCGGCTGGTCATTTACCTCCACTGTGATCGGACCGAAGTCGCGGGTCCAGGTGTCGTTGGTGGCAATCGGGCAGATGGTGACACGGCTCAGATCAACCCCGGCATTGGAAAGTTGCGTGCGCGCCGTTTCTGGATCCGGGGCAACCAGCAGGACCTTTTCAAAGCGGGCAATCTGGCGGATCAGCTCAGTATAGGTACTGCAGACCTCTGGTAGCTGGTCTGCCCAGTCTGTGTCGGGGTGGGGCCATGCCAGCAGGACGCCGTCCTGTGGTTCCCATTCAGCAGGCAGTCGAATCTTCATGAAGCAGCATCTTCCTTTCGTGCGGCTAATGGTGTCTGACAGAAGAGGTGTGAGTATAACGGTGATCAGCGTGGCCTGCAAGTTTCTTTGCCCTTGCCTTGCTGTCCGGTTTGGTTTAGAAAAATTATCTTCCTGTATTTACAATTTTACCCTGATGGAGTTTTTCATGCTGCAACGTATTGTTTTGCAAGCCCCTGCCAAGGTTAACTATCGCCTGGATGTGCTTTCTCGGCGTCCTGACGGGTACCATGAACTGCGTATGATCATGCAGCGGATCAATCTGTGCGATGAGGTAACGATCACATTGAGCAATGAACCGGGCATCAGGGTCAGGTGCGGGCGGGAAGGGGTGCCGGATGGTGAGGGGAATATCGCCTGGAAGGCAGCCAGGGCACTGCTTGATCTTGCAGGACAAGCCGTTGGTGTTGAGATCGCCATTCAGAAAAATATTCCGGTGGCAGCCGGTCTGGGCGGGGGCAGCAGCGATTGTGCGGCGGTGCTGCTGGGGCTGAATGAACTGTTGGGGCTGGGACTTTCCCGTGAACAGTTAATGGAGATCGGGGTGAAGCTGGGGGCGGATGTGCCTTTTTTTGTCTTCCAGCAGACAGCCCTTGCTGAGGGGATTGGTGAGAAGCTAAGCCCGCTGAACGGGCTTCCGCCTGCCTGGGTAGTGCTGGTCAACCCGAATGTGCCGGTCTCAACCGCATGGGTCTATAAAAATTTGCAGTTGACACAACGGCAGCGTCTGGCTACAATTCCCGACTCGTTTGAGGACGTTGCAGCAATCTGTGGTGTCCTGGCAAATGATCTTGAATCGGTAACTATCCCAGCATTCCCGGTTATTTCTGAGATAAAAAATGAGCTGATTGCCCAGGGGGCATGCTGCTCGTTAATGTCCGGTAGCGGTCCGACCGTATTTGGTCTGTTTGATAGCGAGGCAACAGCCAGCAAGGCCGGTGACGCATTACGGGCCAATCGGGAGTGGTTTGTTGCTGTGGTCGAAACAGTGTAGGCTGTATTCTTCTGTCTGAAAGGTAGAGCGCGTTCCATGTACGACAAGATCAGAGTGTTCTCAGGTAATTCCAACCTTAATCTGGCCCAGAAAATCTGTGATGCGCTTGGTGTTCCGTTGGGGAATGCCGGGGTTAAGACCTTTTCTGATGGCGAGGTAATGGTTGAGATCGGTGAGAACGTTCGTGGTCGTGACGTCTATGTGGTACAGTCAACCTGTGCTCCCACCAACAATAATCTGATGGAGCTGCTGGTGATGACCGATGCCCTGAAGCGGGCCTCGGCTGCCACCATTACTGCGGTCATGCCGTACTACGGCTATGCCCGTCAGGACCGTAAGGCTGCCCCCCGCACCCCGATCTCTGCCAAACTGGTGGCTGATCTGGTGACCACGGCAGGGGTTGATCGAGTCGTCACCATTGATCTGCACGCGGCACAGATTCAAGGCTTCTTTAATATTCCGGTGGATAACCTCTACGCTGCGCCGGTTATTCTGAATCACCTGAAAGAGCGCTTTGCCGGGCAGGATATTGTTATGGTAACCCCTGATGCTGGCGGTACTGAGCGTGCCCGTGGGTTTGCAAAGCGTCTTGAGTGCCCGATGGCACTGATTGACAAGCGTCGTACCGGTCCCAACGTGGCTGAGGTGATGCACCTGATTGGTGATGTCAAAGGCAAGATCGCCATTATTCTGGATGACATGATCGATACTGCCGGTACCCTGACCCAGGCTGCCGGTGCCCTGAAGCAGAATGGTGCCGCCATGATCTATGCTGCAGCAAGCCACGGCGTCCTGTCCGGTCCGGCCATTGACCGTATCAACGGCTCGGTGATTGAAGAGGTGCTGTTGACGGATACGATTCCGCTAGGTGAAAGGGCAGATCGTACCTCCAAGATCAAGGTGCTGTCAGTTGCCCCGCTCTTGGCTGAGGCGATCCGCCGTATCCACGAAGATGAATCAGTAAGTTCATTATTTACATAAGCAGGAAAAAATTTGCGGTCAGACAGGCCGCTTTTAGGTTGGGAGGAAGACCATGCAACAAACCCAAATGAAGATTGAAGCCCGTACCAGTACCGGCAAAGGTGTCAGCCGTAAACTGCGTGCTGCCGGACGTATTCCTGGTATTGTCTATGGCCGCGGTATGGAGCCGGTGGCGATCAGCCTTGAGCCCAAGGCCCTGAATGCTGCCATTGCCGGTGAAGGTGGCCTGAACAACCTGATTACCCTTGAAGGTGGCGGTGAGCTGGATAAGGTTGTGGTAATTGTGGCTGAAATTCAGCGTGATGCAATCAAGCGTACTCCAGAGCATGTTGACCTGCACCGGGTGAATATGAACGAGAAGGTACGGGTTAACGTGCCGGTCAGTCTGGTTGGCACTGCTGCTGGTGTGAAAGAAGGCGGCCTGCTGGATTTTGCCCACCATAGCCTGCATATTGAATGTCTGCCCGGCCAGATTCCAGAGCATATTGAAATCAATATCGCTGATCTTAAGATCGGCCACGCTGTTCACGTCAGTGAGATCAGCTTTCCTGCCGGCGTAAAGTGCGTTGACAATCCTAAGACACCGGTTGTTGGTGTACTGGGCAAGGCTAAGGAAGAGGCTGCAGCAGAGGCCTGATAAGACCTGTGAACAGGCCGTGGAGAGGTTCTTCTCTACGGCCTGTTTCTGTCTCATACTATGGATACGATCGTTATTGCAGGGCTGGGGAATCCCGGCTCAAAGTATCAATGGACCCGCCACAACGCGGGTTTTCTGTTTCTGGACAGGATTGCCCAGCTGGAAGGGCTTTCTATCGTCCGCAAGCAGTTTGGTGGACTGACTGCAGAGTGGGAACGTAAAGGGAAGCGGTTGGTACTGCTGAAGCCTCAGACCTTCATGAATCTCTCTGGCCGTTCGGTCATGCCTGCCCTGCAGTTCTACAAATTGAAGCCGGATCAACTGATTGTGGTCCACGATGAGATTGATCTGCCGCTGGGCACCGCCCGTTTGAAACAGGGAGGCGGTCATGGTGGCCAGAACGGGCTGCGTTCCATCACGGAGCAGCTGGGTAAGGGGGATTTTCTCCGTCTGCGTCTGGGCATTGGCCGGCCACTGCATGGCGATGTCAGCAACTATGTGCTGGGCACCTTTACGCCACCTGAAATGGAAGTTTTTGCACGGGTTCTAGACGGTGCCCTGGATATGCTGGAAACGGCCCTTGATGAAGGGGTTCCCAAGGCGATGAGTCTTTATAATAACAAGTCATACCTGGAAGGATAACGGTTATGGGTTTCAATTGCGGTATTGTCGGCCTGCCCAACGTGGGTAAGTCCACCATCTTCAACGCCATCACGTCGGCAGGTGCTGAATCGGCGAACTATCCCTTCTGCACCATTGATCCCAATGTCGGCATTGTGCAGGTACCGGACCCGCGGATTGATCAGCTTTCCGTGATTGTCAAACCTCAAAAGTGTCAGTTTACCACCATCGAATTTGTTGATATTGCCGGGCTGGTTAAAGGTGCAAGCGCTGGTGAAGGGCTGGGTAACCAGTTTCTGGGGCATATCCGTTCGGTAGATGCGGTCGTGCATGTGGTACGCTGCTTTGATGATGACAACGTCGTCCATGTGGCCGGCAAGGTCTCACCTGCTGACGATATTGAGATCATTAACACGGAACTGGCGCTGTCTGATCTGGATTCCCTTGAAAAAAAGCTCCTGCGTTCAGAAAAGCTGGCCCGCAGTGGCGACAAGAAGGCCAAGGAAGAGGTGGCCCTGTATGAGCGGATCAAAGCCCTGCTGGAACAGGGGAAGAAGGTTCGTGATTGTGTAGAAAATGAAGATGAGCGGATCTGGCTGCGGGACCTGCATCTGCTGACTGCCAAGCCGGTGCTGTATGTGGCCAACGTGGCAGAAGATGATCTGGAGGGGAAGCATCCTTTTGTGGCTCAGGTGCGTGAGATCGCTGCTGCAGAAGGGGCCGGTGTGGTGGTGATCTGCGGCAAGATTGAGGCTGAAATCTCTGAGCTGGATGGTGATGAAAAGCAGGCATTCCTTGAGGAAATGGGGCTGCAGGAATCCGGCCTGGATCGTCTGATCCGTGCCGGTTATGACCTGCTGGGACTGATCACCTACTTTACTGCCGGAGTTAAAGAGGTACGGGCCTGGACCATTACCCGTGGGACCAAAGCACCCCAGGCAGCCGGTGTGATCCATACCGATTTTGAGAAAGGCTTTATCCGGGCTGAGGTGATCGGCTTTGATGACTATATCGTCTGCAACGGTGAATCAGGTGCCAAGGAAAAGGGGCTGATGCGCTTGGAAGGCAAGGAGTATGTGGTAAAGGACGGAGATGTCATGCACTTCCGTTTTAACGTGTAAAAACTACTGCGGAGGCAATCTCCTGCGTTGCGCGGTACTCACTCCCTCGCCTACCTCTCTTGGTATGTCTCGGTCGTTGCGTTCCGTGCGCCTTGGATCTTGCCTTCCTCATTACGTTTTCTGTTTTGACTGCAAAGAGGGGACTACGGTCCCCTTTTCCGTTTTTATATAAAAGACTAAAATTATCTTTTTGTCTTGCAATCAAAAAAAAATGCGGTAGTATTACCTCAACACACAAACAAGGCTTATAGCCTGACTACCCATGAGGAGGAAATTCCAATGCCTAAGCGTCTTGAAGTTTACAAATGTCAACATTGTGGAAACATCATTGAAGTTATGCACGGTGGCGGTGCCAACATTGTCTGCTGTGGTGAAAATATGCAGCTGCAGACTGAAAATACGGTGGATGCTGCCAAAGAAAAGCATGTGCCGGTGATTGAAAAAGGGGATGGCACCATTACGGTTAAGGTTGGCGCCGTTGCTCACCCGATGGATGAGAAACACTACATTGAGTGGATCGAGCTGATTGCTGACGGTAAAGTCTATCGCCAGTTCCTGGAGCCAGGCCAGGCACCCGAGGCTACTTTCTGCGTAACTGCAGAAAATGTCACCGCTCGTGAGTACTGCACCCTGCACGGTCACTGGGCAGCCTAAACAGTCGTTCTTTTTTCAACTGTTCTAACGAAACGGGGGCCTTTGGGTCCCCGTTTTCTTTACACCCACCGTTACATCATGTATCATCCCAGCCCATGAAACACGGCATTATAAACCGCTACCTGATGCGCGAAATCACCGGCATCTTCTTCCTTGGTCTGACTATCTTTACCCTGGTATTACTAATGGGGCGGATGGTAAAACTAATGGAGATGGTGGTGGCCAATGGTGTCCCCCTTGCAGAAGTCTTGCGTCTGATTGTCCTTCTCCTGCCGTCATTCCTTGTTTTGACCATCCCGATGGCCTTTCTACTGGCAGTTTTGCTGGCCTTTGGCCGTCTTTCCAGTGATAACGAGATTACGGTGCTGAAGGCCAGCGGCCTGAGTCTCGGGGCTTTGCTGCCGCCGGTTCTCCTGACTGCCACCGCTGCTGCGCTTTTGACCCTCTTTATCAGTGTGGAAGCAGTGCCCTGGGGCAATACCGGGTTTAAGCAGATGACCATGGATGTTGCCCGTAAATATGCAGCCTCGGCAATCCGTGAGCGGATCTTCCGTGACGATCTGCCTGGCATTGTCCTCTACGTGGATCAGTATGATGAAGCGCGGCGTACCATGCAGCGGGTCATGATTCAGGATAGCCGTGACCAAGAGCGCCCCTTGACCATCTTTGCCAAAAGCGGCCTGATCTCCTCTGATGATGGCACTGGCGTACTGCGAATACTGTTAAAAAACGGCACGATTCATACCCAACAGAAAGAGGATTACCGGCTGATCTCCTTTGGTGAGTATCTGTTGACTGCTGAATCAGGGCGAAGCACACCGCTGGTCAGGACAGAAATGGATCTGGGGATAGGTGAATTGCGCCGGGGCATGAATAGTCCGCAGGTATCCCCCCAAACCCGGCTGAAGATGGCTACTGAACTGCACAGCCGTTTTGCCTTTCCATTTGCCACCTTTGTGTTTGCCATTCTGGCCTTGCCGCTGGGACTTTCCAACCGTCGATCTGGTAAAGGCGCCGGTTTTACCATCAGCATCCTGATTTTGCTGGTGTACTATGTCCTGCTCTCATTCCTGCGTACCCTGGCTGAAAAGGGTGGCATCTCGCCGGTTCTGGCGGTCTGGCTGCCTAACCTGATCTTCCTGACCATCGGGTTGCTGCTGTTGCGTCTGGCCTCCCAGGAAATGACAATCAAATCAGCCCTGGGGCGACTCTTCAGATTCGGGAGGTCTGCCTGATGTTTGGTATTGTGGGACGCTATCTGGCAGCAACCTGGCTGCGCCTGTTTCTACTCTGTCAGGGGGGCTTTCTGGCGGTCTACCTGATCCTTGACTTCATGGAAAAACTGGGCCGGTTTGCCAAAGCCGGTGCATCGCTAAGTGCCATTCTGCAGTTTTTTCTGTTCAAGATTCCTGAGATGGTGGGTCAGACCATGCCGTTTGCCGTGTTGATGGCAACCCTGCTGGCTTTGGGTATGCTCTCCCGCAGTAGTGAGTTGACCGCCCTGCGTAGCTGTGGGTTAAGCATCCCCCGCATTGTTCTGCCAATTCTGACGTTGGGGCTGCTCTGCAGTCTGGTGCTGCTGATCAACTCTGAATTTGTGGTGCCCAAAAGCTACCAGCAGATGGAGCATATTGAAAAAGTGGTGATCAGGAAACAGAGTGTCAACACCTTCTTCCGGCTCAATAATATCTGGTTCCGCTCCAATAACCTGATCCTGCAGGCCAAGGTGTTTGATCCAAAAACACAGGTCCTGAAAGGGGTCACGGTCTGGGATCTGTCTCCGGAGATGCAGCCGATCAGACGTATGGATGCAGAACAGGCGATACATGGTGCTGCAGGGTGGGAGCTCTTGCAGGTACGAACCCGCACCTTTGCCGGGCAGGGTGGGGTGGTGGCATCGTCTCGTTTAGCGGTGCCATTAACCCTGAAAGTGGATGATCTGCGGATTCTGGATAACAATGCTGATAACTTAAGCTTCCGCAAGCTGCGTGAGTATGCGATCAGCCTCGAAAAAGGGGGCTACCCTGCCGGACGTTACCGCACTATGATGCACGCCAAGCTTGCCCTACCGTTTGGTGCCTTTGTGATGGTGGTACTGGGGATACCCTTTGCCCTCAAGACCGGCCGTACCAGCGGTGTTGCCATGGGGGTCGGGGCCGGTGTAGCGATTGGGTTCGCCTACTTCATCATCAATGCCGCTGTCCAGTCCTATGGCCGTAGTGGGGTGCTGCCCCCCTTGGTGGCTGCCTGGGGGGCAAACCTGATATTTGTTCTAACCGGCATCTGGCTTTCCATGACGGTCAAGCAACAGTAATGGACTGCTAAAAAGCTTGAAGTGCTGTTTTATTTCAATGTTTTGCCTTGATCTATCTCAATGATCTCCAATGTATAGCTTAAATACAGGTGCTACTCCTTTTACTTGCTGCCTGCAAATTTCAAAGACGAAAAATATACCTACCTCAATTTGACTACTCACAAAATGGTGTTATAAATATTTTGGATTGCCAAATTTATAGCTTCAAAGTTGAAAGGAGGTAACACGAATGCGATTCAAACAGCTGCTAACAACTATGGTGTTGCTTTTCGCGTTTGTTCTTCCAGGCTACTCGTTTCAGATGCCGGCGAACCTGGCGGCCATGCCTGCACTCCGGAGTCAGAACCTGCATCTGAACATCGGCAAACAGGTGACCATTGAAGGGGACTATTACGATGGATCGATCCCCATGGTCATTGACAACATCCAGAGAGTGCATATGGACTTGCCTATTCCGGCAACAGCCTATGTGCCCCTTACCGGTGTCAAGTTACCAGTAAAGTGGGGAGACAGGGTGAAAATTACTGGAACACTGGAAAAACCAACTGCTGGTATACCTCACCTGCAGCGTGAGAGCGTTGTGTTGAGGGTAACAGACATAAGTAAACAGCAGATACTCAAAGTGGCAGCCATGCCTCAGATTATGCCCAAGTTTAAGCCAATGTTTGATCCGAGTAAATTAAAGATCATCGCTGAACTTATGAAGCAGCCCTATGCCGTGCTTATTGCCGGTGGCGCCGATGCTGCCAATAATCACATCAGATACTGGAATGATCTGTCAATGATGTATTCAATTCTTGTAGCAAACGGCTATCCAAGATCAAATATTATTGTATTTTATGCTGATGGTGTTGCCCGGGATGGCAGCATGCCGGTCAACTATGCTGCAACAAAGGCCAATATTAATAACGTATTTAACTATCTGGCTGGTGTGATGAATGCCAACAGGACGCTTTACATTATGACGAACGACCATGGGACACAACTTGGCGGTGGCACGGGGCTTTGCCTTTGGCATGAGGTAATGAGCGATATGGAGTTTGCAGCTGCAGTTAACAGGATTACAAATTACAAGGAAATCATTGTTCAGATGAAGCAGTGTTTCAGTGGTGGTTTTGTAACACCTTTAACCAGGCCAAAGAGGATTGTTATGTCTTCAAGTACCGCAAGCCAGGTATCATATTCTGCACCGGATTTGCAGCATGGAGAGTTTACCTACTGGTATATGGGGGCCCTCAGCGGTTCCATGATGGCGGCCGATACGAATCATGATGGCAAGGTTTCTATTCTGGAGGCATACAACTTTGCCAGAACCAATGATAGGGCGAGTGAAACCCCGCAGTACGAAGGTAATGGAGCAGCTCCGTTTGTTGTAGGGCCTGTTCCGTCTACAGGTGAAGGAGCTTTGGGGGCAGCGACATTCTTGCATAACTAAGTGGCAATTTTTTTAAGAAAAAACGCAGCGCGACCTGAATGGTATCAGGCGCGTTGCGTTTTCTTGTAGAACTCAAACATTTTGAAACCAGATAGTGATGTCAGCCTGGGTAGAATGTTCGGTGGATGTACCGTAATTAATTGTTTCGTCTGTCAAGCAGCAGTAACAACGCCGGTAAAAAGATCAGAAACGCCAGTACAATGGCGGTCATCCCCAGCGACATGACCGCGCCGATGCTGAACACCCCCTGGTGACGGGCAACCATCAGGGCACCGAAGCTGAATAAAATGGTCAGGGCATTCAGGAATACTCCCACACCGGCACTGCTGCTAACCACCTGCAGCGGTGTTTCCCCTTCGCGGCGGTAGCGGGCGATCAGGTAGATGGCTGAATCAACCCCCACCCCCAGCACCAGCGGCAGTACAATCACGTTGGCCACGTTGAAGCGTAGCCCAAACAGCCACATACCCCCCACCATCAGCAGCAGTCCCGAGATCAGCGGCATGATCCCCAATAGCGTGAACTTAAGGCTGCGGAAGGCGACCAGCAGGATCAGGGTTATGCCGATAAAGGCGTAGAAAAAGGCCGCTAGATAGGATTGTTTGAGGATGCGGAACGATTCATAGACGCTGACCGGTTCACCGGTGGCATGGGGGTAGACCGATTTGATCTGGTTGACAAACTCAGCCAGCGGGGCCTCGTCAAAAATTTCCTTTTTGGGGGCAATCTGCAGCAGCAGTCGGCCATCTTTACCCACGAAGCGCTCTTTCAGGGCCAAGGGAACATCGGCCTCGGTTACGGTCCGGGCATTCAGGCTTTCCTTTAACAGATTCAGCTTCTCTGGCAGCGGGGCAAACATGCTTTCCTGCATCTCACGCAGCATAGTCAGGGCGTTGCCATCCTTTTCCTTTTCCAGTCCGGCAAAGAATTTGTCCAGAGTGGCAAGGAAGGTTGCTATCGGCTTTGCCTCAGGAACTTTCTGTGCTTCAAGGTTGTTCTTCAGTTTTTCAACCCGGTCGCGGAATCCTTCAAAGACTGCCGGAAGTTCCATCACCTTAAGGTTCTCTTCATAGGCGACCGGTTTCACGTCTGCCATGATCTGCTTGATGCGCTGCAGTTCAGCCAGCTTTTCCGGCTGTTGATCCGGTATCAGGCTGCTCAGGCTGACCACATGATCCACGCTGGGCAAGGCTTCAAAACGTTTGGTCAGCTGTTCTGCCTCAGCCTTGTTGTTAGCCATGGCAACCCCGAAGTAGCCAGAGTTTTCCTTGCTTTTCATCAGTTTGTAGGCGTAGCGGACAGATTCAAGCCCTTTGGCTTGCAGGTTCATCAGGTTGAAGTCGAATCCAACCCGGGTGGCAGGCAGCAGGCAGATCAGCGATAGCACGACGGTTACAAATACTAGCAGCTTTGGCTGCTGAAACAGTCGGGAAATGACCGGCGAAGGGGCTGTAGCTGCTGCCGGTGAAACAGCGTTGCAGGTGCGTGAGATCAGCACCAGCATGGCAGGTAGCACGGTAAAGGTGGCTGCCACGCACATGACAATCCCGCCGCTGGCAATGATCCCCAGTTCAGCAATCCCTTTAAAGTCGGTAAAGGCAAAGGTGGCAAAGGCTAATGCCACCGTAGCGGCAGCCAGCACTACTGCCCTGAAGTTGCTGGTAACCCCGCGTTCAATCGCTTCAATCTGCTGCATTCCGGTACGCAGCTCCTCCTGGTAGCGCAAGACTACCTGGATGCCGTACTCGATCCCCAGGCCGATCAGCATCACGGCAAAGGCCATGGAGAGGATGTTCAGGTGCCCCACCACCAGTGTCGCAAATCCAAAGGAACAGCTGACCGCCACCAACAGTGAGACCATGGCCGCAACCACGTTTCTCCAGCCCCGGAAGGCAACCAACAGCAGAACTACCGTGAGAATCAGCGTCAGCAGGGTGGCCCGTTCCATATCCTTCATGCTGGTAGCCATCTCTTCATATTCCAGTACCGGCACACCGGTGACACCGGCAGTTACTCCCTTGAACTCAGGTTTTTGACGCAGGATGTTCAGCTCTTCCCGCACCTTCTTGATCGCCTTTTCAGCCGGTACAAAGCTGTCGGTCTCCTTCAGGGGGCGGATGGCCAGCACCTGCTGCCTGCCGGCATTTTCCAGGGCGGATGGTTTGCCATCAGCGCCGCCGGTCAGGAACGAATCCATGGACAGGGCGCTCTTTTTACCATCAAACCCGGCAAAGCCTTTATCCAGCGTGCCCAGCATAAAGGTCAGGCGTTGCAGTTTGTCCGGCGTTGGTGCCTTCAGGTAGTCGTCAATCTGATTGGTCAGGGAGCTGAACAGGGTCTGGATCGACGGGGCTGCTGCCAGATCCTGCAGTACCGGCCCTGCCTTTTCCAGGGTGTTGGCCATCGCCTTCAGCTCATCAAGGGACATGAACAACAGGCCGTTCTGGCGGAAATAGGGCATGCCGCCGGGGTACAGCACCTCCAGAAGCAGGCGTTTTTCCTGGGACAGCCGGGCATAGAGGGCATCGCTGAAACGGCTGACCAGGGCCGGATCAGCCCCTTCAATCACCACGGCGATCTCTTCCTGATCACCAAAGGCGGCACGATAGGCCTGGTAATCTTTCTGAAATGCCGCATGGCGGGGCATCAGATCATCACGGCCGGTCAGGAACTCCAGCTTCCGGGAGGTGTAAAAGATTGACAGGGCTGCCAGCAGCAGGGCAACGGCCAGAACTATGCGGGGATGGCGGATAATAGCGCCAAAGATACGGGATGCGGACATCAGACTACTCCGGATTAAGATTGATCGTTGCGCGGTATCTGTTTTTTCCAGGGGGCGACAAACAGGTAGAGGATTACCAGAAAGGGCAGGGCGGAAAAGGCGGCCTCAAACCTGCCAAGAAAGAGTTGCCAGGTGGCAAACCCCAGAATGGCAGCGGTGAAACAGATTAACAGGACAGCGGCTGATTTGCTCATGGTCGGCAGTGTACTATCATCCGGCTGAAAAGTGAAGCATTGGTGGTATACTGTCAATCATGACTAAAGAACAGAAAACAGTGTGGCATACCCTTAGTGCTAATCAGGCGCTTGAGCAGTTGCAATCATCTGCTGAAAACGGCTTGGCAGCGGGTGAGGCCGATCATCGCCTGCAGCAGTACGGGCAGAATGAACTGACTGAACAGGCCGGGCGCACCCCCTGGCAGATCCTCTGGGAGCAGTTTACCTCCACCATGGCGTTGATCCTGACCGCTGCTGCTGTGGTCTCCGGTCTGGTGGGGTCATTCAAGGATGCAGGCACCATCTTTGCCATTGTGATCCTGTTTGCCCTGCTGGGGTTTGCCCAGGATTTTCGCGCTGAACAGGCCATTGCCGCCTTGAAGCGGATGGCTGTGCCGCTGGTGCGGGTGCGACGGGATGCCGTGGTACAGGAATTGCCTTCGCTGCAGTTGGTGCCGGGCGATATTGTGCTGCTGGAGGCCGGTAGTGTGGTCCCGGCGGATTGCCGCCTGCTGGAGGCCCATGGGCTGCGGGTGCAGGAGGCGCTCTTGACCGGTGAGTCAGAGGCGGTGGAGAAACAGACTGACCTGATTGCAACCGCTGAGCTGCCGCTGGGTGATCGCCGCAACCTGCTGTTCATGGGTACCCTGGTATCGGCCGGCCGGGCTGTGGCGCTGGTGGTCAGCACCGGTATGGGGACTGAACTGGGGAGCATCGCAACCATGCTGCAGCAGGTGGGGCAGGAGTGGACCCCGCTGCAGAAACGGCTGGATCGGCTGGGCAAGGTGCTGGCGGTTGTGTCGGTTGCCATCGCAGCCTTGATCTTTGCGATCGGTCTGCTGCGGGGGGAGGCGCTGAAAGAGATGCTGCTGCTGGCGGTTAGTGTGGCGGTGGCAGCCATCCCGGAAGGTTTGCCGGCGGTGGTGACCATCACCCTGGCCCTGGGGGCCCAGCGGATGCTGAAACGCCAGGCCCTGATCCGGCGCCTGCCTGCGGTGGAGACACTGGGATCAGTGACCGTGATCTGCAGCGACAAGACCGGCACCCTGACCCAGAACCGGATGACCGTGACCGGGCTGATGAACACGGACGGTATTGTTGGTGGGGCCGGAGATACCGTATCCGATAGATTGCTATTGATGATCGGTACCCTCTGCAATGACGCGGTGCTGAAGATTGAAAACAATGAAGAGATTGTGTTGGGTGATCCGACCGAGGGAGCCCTGGTTTCTGCTGCCGCTGCTGCTGGGCTCTACCGCAGCGAGCTGGAGCAGACCCTGCCGCGGATTGCCGAGATCCCCTTTGACTCAGTCTCCAAGCGGATGATTACCGTACATCAGGTTGGTGGGCTGCTATCCGGCATCTGGCCTCTGGAACCGTTGCCGACAGGGGGTAAGCTGCTGGCAGCCAAAGGGGCGCTGGATAGTGTGCTGGGGCTGTGCAGTGGTCTGTTGCTGCAGGGCAGGGTGGAACGCTTTACGGAACAGCGGCAGCAGACCTTGCAGGCTGCTGCGGACCGGCTTTCCAGTGAAGGGCAGCGGGTGCTGGCCCTGGCGTTACGGGTTCTGCAGCCGGATGACGATGACCGTCTGGAGTCCTTGGCACAGGGTTTTGTCTGCATCGGCCTGGTGGCCTTGACCGACCCGCCCCGCGAAGAGGCACAGCAGGCGGTGCAGCGTTGCCTGGGGGCCGGTATCAGACCGGTCATGATCACTGGTGATCACCCTCTGACCGCCCGGGCCATTGCCCGTCAGGTGGGGATTGATGATGCAGGCGGCGCCTTGACCGGTGTTGAGCTTGATCGACTGACCCCGGAACAGTTTGACGCAGCGGTGGCAACGGTCTCGGTCTACGCCCGGGTTGCACCGGAGCATAAGCTGCGGATTGTGGATGCGATCCAGCGCAGCGGCGG
Source organism: Geobacteraceae bacterium (assembly GCA_021286935.1). GTDB lineage: Bacteria > Desulfobacterota > Desulfuromonadia > Geobacterales > Pseudopelobacteraceae > Trichlorobacter. The sequence goes on along the minus strand of JAJTBI010000046.1, from coordinate 7,816 downwards.
TGTGGCTGCCATGACTGGTGATGGGGTCAACGATGCCCCGGCCCTGAAAAAGGCTGATGTGGGGGTGGCCATGGGTAAGGTCGGCACTGATGTGGCCAGGGAAGCCAGTGATATGGTGCTGCTGGATGACAACTTTGCCACCATTGTGGCAGCGGTTGAGGAAGGCCGCACCATTTACGACAACATCCGCAAGTTTGTGGTCTTTTCTGTGGCCGGTAACACCGGCAAGATCCTGGCGGTACTGGTGTTGCCGTTTCTGGGGATGGGTATGCCGCTGACGCCGCTGCAACTGTTGTGGCTCAATCTGCTGACCGATGGCCTGCTGGGGCTGGGTATGGGGCTGGAACGGGCTGAACCGGATGTGATGAACCGCCCGCCGATTGCACCGGGCAGCCAGATCTTTGATGGTCGCACCATCCGCTATGTCCTGCTGACCGGCAGCCTGATCGGCGCTTCCTGTATGCTGGTCACCTGGCTGGTCTGGCGCTCTGGTGGTCCCTGGCAGACCGTGCTGTTTGCCTCGCTGGCCCTGGCCCAGATCGCTCAGACCATGGGGCTGCGCTCCTTCCGCAGCTCCTTCCTGCAGATGGGGCTGTTCAGCAACCTGCCGCTGCTGGCGCTGGCAGCCAGTGTGCTGCTGCTGCAGGGGCTGGCTATCTGGCTGCCCCAGTTGCAAGTCTTCTTCCGTACAACGGCCCTTACCTGGGAACAGCTCGGGCTGGTACTGCTACCTGCGGTTGCCGTGTTTCTGCTGTTGGAGGGGGGGAAGTGGGCTGGACGCCTGGGCAGGAAATCCTAAAAAAACAGGGCATCCGGTTGCGGATGCCCTGTCTGGTTGTATAGCATCAATTACGGCAATGACGGCAGTTCAATCCCCGCCATTTTTTGTACCATCCGTACCACCTGACAACTGTAGCCAAACTCGTTATCGTACCAGACATACAGCACGCAGCGGTTACCCTGGACAATGGTGGCCAGGGAGTCAACCACGCCCGCATGGCGTGAGCCGACAAAGTCGCTGGAAACCACCTCCGGTGATACCACGTAATCAATCTGGTTCTGCAGCGGTGAGTTCAGGGCCGTATCTCGCAGGAAGCTGTTCAGCTCCTTGACCGTGGTCTCCTGTCCCAGTCCCAGGTTCAGGATCGCCAGGGAGACGTTGGGGGTCGGTACCCGGATGGCATTGCCGGTCAGCTTACCGGCCAGGTCAGGGATGACTTTGGCAACGGCCTTGGCAGCGCCGGTCTCGGTGATAACCATGTTCAGCGGGGCACTGCGGCCACGGCGTGAACCTTTGTGGTAGTTGTCGATCAGGTTCTGGTCATTGGTGTAAGAGTGGCAGGTCTCCACATGGCCGTGCTGGATGGTGAAGCGGTCATGGATCGCCTTCAGCACCGGCACAATGGCGTTGGTGGTGCAGCTGGCAGCGGAGAAGATGGTTTCGTTTTCAACGATCAGTTCGTTGTTGACCCCGGCCACCACGTTGGGGATATCGCCCTTACCCGGTGCGGTCAGGATCACCTTGCTGATCCCCTTGGCCTGCAGGTGACGGCCCAGTCCTTCGCGGTCGCGCCACTTGCCGGTGTTGTCGATCAGGATGGCATTATTGATGCCGTAGGCGGTGTAGTCCACGTTTTCAGGGGCATCGGCATAGATGATCCTGATCATGTTGCCGTTGGCGATGATGGCATTTTCTTCCTCATCCACGGTGATGATGCCGCTGAACTGGCCGTGGATCGAGTCTCGGCGCAGCAGACTGGCACGCTTGAGCAGGTCATCGGCACTGCCTTTACGCACGACAGCTGCCCGAAGACGCAGCTTCTCGCCGCTGCCGGATTTTTCAACCAGCAGGCGGGCCAGCAGACGACCGATCCGGCCAAAGCCGTACAGGACGATATCCTGCGGTTCATCCAGCAGGGTATGGCGTCCGGTGTTGACCGTTGCCAGTTCAGTAGCAAGGTAGTCACTGACACTGGTGGTTGCCTGTTGGTTACCAAAACCAACGGCAAGCTTGCCGATATCGATCCGGGCCGGGGCCAGATCAAGCTGGCAGATCGCCTCGACAATCGGCAGGGTTTTAACTGCTGACAGTTCTTCATCAATGATCAGACGGGCAAAGCGGTGCGCCTTGAGGATATCAATGGTGGTGCTGTGCACCAGTGAACGGCCGTAGACCGTGCAGACAATGTTTCGTTCGCGGTAGAGCTGACCAACCAGGGGCAGCATCTGCTCTGCTGCCTCTTCCAGTCCTTGCCACTCCTTCAGGTGATCTTCCTGTTTACTTTTCATACCAAGTACCCCTCGGATAAAATAAAAACTCCTCATCATCTGCCGAGTAGTGACGTCTGTCAAGAGGGTGTCGCATTTTTTGCAGCAGCGGTTACCGATCCTGAATAACCTGCCCCTGGCTGACAAAGGAGATCCCCTGGCCTGAGGTGGCGCCAATCATGATTGACTCAATAATCGGCGGGCTGATCGGGCGTTGAGACTCCCAGCGGACAATGAACTTGGGGGCAAAGCCGCCGCTGGTATCCTTTTCTTCAAGGTGGATATAGCTGGAGGCCAGTGGTGTCAAGCTAAGGGGAGAGGGGGTGTAGCGGCGGATCAGCCGGCCGTTGTGGTCGTAGTAGTCAATGACGGTCACCACCATACCATCTCTGGGGTCAGTGTTTCTGACCGTAAGAGTAATGGCCAGATTATAGGGATTAGCCCGTGGTCCGGTAAAGACATGGGAATAGGCCGGGACATAGACGGTCTGTCCCCGTGAGCGTTGGGGCTCTGCGGACCAGCCTATGGAGGCCATGCTGGTTAGACAGAAAATGCCGACTGCGAAAAAGGTCAATAGTCGATTGGAAAATGACATTGGGTCTCTCCTATAAACTAGGTGATTTCTATTTCAGATCAAGGATGAGATCAAGGCGGCGAGGAATTCGGCGACGTAGGCGTACACGCAGTACGTTGAGGAGCCGATGACGAGTCAACGAAGATATCGCCTTGAGCTGGAACAGAAATACAGTTTACAGGGGAATGGCCAGCAGGGCAATCAATGTCAGCAGGGTGTAGAGGATATAGAGATGTAGATGACCATGCTGCAGGTGGCGTAGCGGGGTCAGTTTTTCATTGGCCCAGGCCAGAAACGGCAGATAGACCTGCTCCAGCACAGCCTCCGGCAGATGGCTTGCAAAACGGGTGGATGCCGGGAACGAGCCGCTGACCTCGGGCTGGTGACTCTGGGGCCGCAGGATGCCGGCAAACAGTTTGACCAGCATTTCTGCAAAGGATGATGAGCTGTACTGCATCCGGCTGGTGGGGGCCAGATAGCCGCAGCCCCAGGTCTCACTGGCCGGATCACTGCTGCGGCGTGGACTGAACCGGTAGAAAAGGGCGATAGCGCCAAGCAGGGCAAGCCCCAGCAGGGTAACCCATCCCAGTGGCGCAGCAGTGGCCAGCCGCAACCCTGCTGTTGTCAGGCCGGGATGCCAGGACGTAACGGCTGCATCCAGTAACGGCGCCATCAGGGCAGGCAGCAGGCCGATGGTGATGCAGACCAGCGCCAGCAGCGCCATGGGAAGCTTCATGCTACTACCGGCTTCATGGGCCTGTGCCGCCTGATCAGTCCGGGCAGTCCCCAGAAAGACCACGCCAAAGACCTTGACAAAGCAGGCCACCGCCAGTCCGCCAACCAGTGCCAGGAAAGGTGCTGCCAGGGCAACTGCTGCCGCACCGCTGCCCTGCATGGCGCCATTGAACAGCCCCAGGTAGATCAATAACTCACTGACAAAGCCATTCAAGGGGGGCAGGCCGCAGATGGCAACAGCGCCGATCAGAAAGAAGAAGGCGGTCCAGGGCATCCGGCGCAGCAGGCCACCCATCCGGTCAATCTCCCGTGTGCCGATGGCATGGATGATTGATCCAGCCCCTAGAAACAGCAAAGCCTTGAACAGGGCATGGTTGATCACATGCAGCAGTGCGCCCCCCATCCCCAGCAGGATCAGCAGCTTTGAGCCGTTTGATGCGCCGATCAGGGCCACACCGATGCCGATGTAGATGATGCCGATGTTTTCAATGCTGTGGTAGGCCAGTAACCGTTTCAGGTCATGCTGACCAATGGCAAAGGCAACACCGATAACGCCGGAGAGCACCCCCAGGGCCAGAATGGTAATCCCCCACCAGAGCGGAATGGCGGTGAAGCAGGAGAGGGTGCGGACCAGGCCGTAGATACCGATTTTAAGGATGACCCCGGACATGATGGCTGAGATATGGCTGGGGGCATTGGCATGGGCAGAGGGGAGCCAGATATGCAGCGGCATGATGCCGGCCTTGAGACCGAAGCCCAGCAGGGCCAGTAGCAGCACTGCCGTGGCAAGGGGGGCGGAGCCATCAAGGCTGGCAGCTGCTGGTAGCAAAAAACTATCGGTTGCCCCTGCCAGCAGGGAAAACAGACCAAACAGTGCCAGGGTGCCGGTATGGGTACAGATCAGGTAGAGGCTGCCGGCTGAGCGCACCTCTTCTTCGTCATCATTGGTGGTCAGCACAAAGTAGGCGGCCAGGGCCATGATCTCCCAGCCGATCAGGAACAGCCCTGCGGAGCAGGCCATCAGCACCCAGAGCAGTGCTGCCACCAGCAGGCCAAAGAAGATGCTGATTTTACGGATGGTGCGGGGGTGGTGGTCAGCGGGCCAGTAGCCCAGGCTGTAGATGCTGCAGCTGCAGGCCACCAGCAGAATCGGAATCACAAACAGGGCTGAAAGGGGATCAAGGGCCAGGATATGTGGGCCAAAGGGAAGTGACAGGGGTACGATGTAGCTGGTGCTGCTGCCTGAAAGCAGGCTGCTGATGGCACCGCTAAGCCCGGCAATGGTTGCCAGGATAATCAGGAAGACACTCAGACGCTGGGCAGGGACAGGGGAAAACAGCTTCAGCAACGCTGGCAGGCCGGACAGGGCGGCAAGCAGCACCGCACCCATCAGCAGCAACGTTGGATCAACTGCCCCGGCCCCGTAGCTCATGGGCTGCCCTTTCCGATGTCGCTTTCAATCTGACGCAGGGTTGCAAGGATCAGTTCCCGCTGGCAGGGTGTCTTTAACGCCTGGCGAAGCCGGTCATCACGCAGGGCATAGGCCAGTTTTGAAAGCAGGTGCAGGTGGGTACGCACCGTGGGGCTGGTGATGGTGAACAGGGTCTGTACCGGCTTGCCATCCAGAGCACCAAAATCCACCGGCTGGGCAAGAAAGCAGAGCGATACCTTGGGCACCGGCAGGCGCAGCAGCAGCGGATTGCGGACATGGGGAATGGCGATACCGTCTCCCACTGCCGTGGTGCCCATCGCCTCCCGGGCCAGCAGCACCTGCAGGACAAAATCAGGGTCAAGTTCTTCCGGCAGGTTAAGCAGCTCCACCACCCGTTGTAGCACTGACTGGACATCAGCGCCGCTTACATTGCAGTGAATGCCGCCCGCCTCAAGGGTCTGGCTTAACAGCGGCAGTGGACGGGTGTCGTCAGAATCATCAAGTTCAAAGATGGCCGGATCAACCTTGATCCCCCGCTCCGTGGCCCATTCCAGCAGGTCAACCCGGTTGATATGGTAGTCGCCCCGGATCTGTTCGGCCGGCAGCTTGTCATTTCTGATCCAGCGCAGAACGGTTTTTTCATCCACATGCAGGGCCTGAGCCGCGTCTGATGCCTTGAATTGCATAGCTGAGAGCTGCCTTTCTGTGATGTGCAATAACATTGTTTCTGCAGAGATAGAGGCTGATTAACGGCCTTTAGTAAAAAAATATACCATGTTCTTGCGGTATGTGGTATAGAAAAACCGCATCTGCTAAAACGCTGTCTCTGTTTTAAATAGTCCAGCGCTATTTCTCAATTAATGGAACCGTTTTGCTATGGTCTTTGTCTGGAACATAGACGTTGATCCGGTCTGTAGCCTGTTGTGGGCGATTACGCTGATCGGATTAAGCGGCCTGCCCGGCCTGCTGTTGAAGCGGCCCGGACCAAGTCAGATCCTGTCGGTTTGTATCACTGCCTGCGCTGCCCTATGGGGCATGGCAGGAACACTGCAGATTCTTGGTGGTGCCCCTGCAACCCGTTACCTGCTTGATTGGCCACTCCCCTTTGGCCCTCTCTCTGCACTCTTTCTGCTCCCCCTGTTATTAGCTGCGCTCTGCTGTTCGCTCTACGGCCTGGCCTATCTGCCCGCAGCCGGCCAGCCTGCCGTTGAAAAACGGGTTACCCTGTTTTCCGGTCTGCTGTTGGCCTCCATGGCGTTGGTGCTGGTGGCCCGCGATGGCCTGCTGTTGCTGATTGCCTGGGAGATGATGGCCCTTTCTTCCTGGTTGCTGCTGATGACTGATCAACAGGATCTGCAGGTACAACGGGCCGGTACCGTCTATCTGCTGGCCACCCATACCGGCAGCATGGCGCTGTATGTTTTCTTTGCGCTGCTCAAGGGAGAGACCGGTTCGTTTGCCTTTCCTGCCGCCCACAGTCTGGCCCTGGGGGCTACCGTGACCCTGGTGATGCTGGTGGCTGCCCTGATCGGTTTTGGCGCCAAGGCCGGTATCATGCCGCTGCATATCTGGCTGCCCGGTGCCCATGCCAATGCCCCCAGCCATGTCTCGGCCCTGATGTCAGGCATCATGCTCAAGGTGGGGATCTACGGCATCATCAGGGCTGTTTCGTTTTTTCAGCAGTTGCCGGTCTGGTTTGGCTGGCTGGTGCTGCTGTTGGGGGCGGTCTCTGCCATTACCGGTATTGCGCTGGCATCGGCACAACGGGACCTGAAACGTCTGCTGGCCTGCAGCAGTATTGAAAATATCGGCATCATCTGCATCGGTCTGGGGATGGCGCTGGTGGGCATGCAGTCCGGTAATCGGGTATTGGCTGTTCTGGGGCTGGCTGGCGCTTTTATCCATGTTATCAACCACGCCCTGTTCAAACCACTGCTGTTTTTGGGCAGCGGTGCGATCATCCATGCCACCGGTACCCGCCAGATTGACCGGATGGGGGGAGTCTCCCGCATCCTGCCCCGTACGGCACCCCTGTTTCTGGTGGGTTCCCTTGCCATCTGCGGCCTGCCGCCGCTGAACGGCTTTGTTGGCGAACTGTTTCTCTATTTTGGTGCCTTTTCAGACGGCATGCTTGCAGATCTGCCATTGATCGGCTTTGTGGCACCAATCCTGGCCCTGGTGGGAGGGCTGGCGGTGATCACCTTTGTCAAGCTGTATGGAGCGGTTTTTCTCGGTGTAGCCCGTGATCCGGAATTGGCCCATGGCCATGAGTCACCGCTTGCCATGCTGCTGCCGATGGGGCTGCTGGCCGGGATCTGTCTGCTTGCGGGGATCGGGGCACCACTATTGCTGCAGCTGGTGGCGCCGGCGGTGATTCAGTACGCCGGGGTCTCGCCACTGCTGTTCAGCCAGGTTGCCGGAGCGGTGCCGTTGCAGCAGCTGGCGCTGTTGAACGGTCTGCTGCTGGCGATAATTCTGCTGGTCTGGCTGTGCTGGCGTTTTCTGGTGCAGCGGGCCCCTGTGGCTGCATCCAGTACCTGGGGCTGCGGTTACCTGGCACCAACCCCCCGGATGCAGTACACCGGCAGTGCCTTTTCCGAGATGGTTACCGGACTGATCAGCGGTCTGGTGGGATCGCAAGGGCGACTGTCCGCTCTAAGCGGCGCGTTTCCTTCCTCAGCACGTTTTGCCAGTGTCACCACTGAACGGATACTGGATCTGATGATTATTCCATCCCTGCGGGGGGCTGACTGGTGTCTGGCCTGGCTGCGCCGGATGCAGCACGGACACCTGCATCTCTACATCCT
>JAJTBI010000045.1 GCA_021286935.1 Geobacteraceae bacterium | reverse complement strand
ATAGAATAGCCAAAAGAAAAGAAGAAGGCTGTCTTGCTGTAGAAATGGAAAGCGCCGGCATGATGGCAGTTGCACAATTTCGTGGTGTAACTTTAGGACAGATATTATATGGCGGGGACGATCTGACCTGCGTGGAGTGGGATGAACGTTTATGGCAATCAAATACCACCATACGCGAGAAGCTTTTCTGGCTGTGCGCGGATGCAGTTTTACTTGCCTGATCAGTGAAAAGAAGAACAGGAATTATTTTGTAAAGGAGAGGGCATGCTTCAAGAGAAAATGATTGAGAATATCCGTGAGAAGTGTCACCAGGACATTCGCGTTGTGTCCGCGCTGATGTTCGGGTCGTTCGCAACCGGCGAGGGTGATCAATATTCGGATATAGAATTCGCGGTGTTCATCCGCGACGACTCGTTAAATGATTTCGATCAGCGTTCATGGCTCAATTCATTCAGCCCGGTTGCCGCTTACTTCCTGGACGATTTCGGCCACCACACAGCACTTTTCGAGAACGGCGTGCGTGGCGAGTTCCACTTTATGCGGGCTTCGGAGCAGTCGGTTGTTGCCGGCTGGCAGGGATACGGGTGGTTTCCTTCGCTTGAAGCGGCGGTGTTGCTGGATCGAGAAGGCGAATTGTCGCAGTATGCGCGGCTGCTTGTGGGAGGGCCTCCAAAACGTGAAGGGGCTGAACTGGTAGAGGGTCTGTCCCTTAACCTGATCAACCTGATGCTGTTCGGCGCAAATCTTCTCAATAGAGGCGAATACGCTCGTGCATGGGCTTTATTGGGCAAGGCGCACGAAAATCTGCTAAAGCTGGCTCGACTTCATGAAGGGGAGACTGACCATTGGCCGACTCCTTCGCGGGGTCTCGAGATCGACCTTTCTGGTAATGCATATCGTCGCTACCTGACTTGTACGGCCAGCGCTGAACGTGTTCCTTTGTGCAGAGCCTATTGTGAGTCATGGAGGTGGAGTAGAGAGCTGATAGAGGCGGTTGTCAGACCACATAACATCGAACTCCCACAATCAGTCATGGCACAGTTGGAAATACTGCTTGATAACGTGACTGCTGATCCAAACCCAAACCCGTAAGGCTTCATAGGCAACAGAAACAATAAATGTTCAACCAGGAAGATGCACCTGACCAAAAAGCCGTCAGGTGATCTCCCGGCCCGTTCACTCTATCTCCTGGAGCACTTCACTTTCTCGCTGTAGAGTACTCACTAATGTACTACGTGGGATACCTAGAGTTCGGGCAGCCGCTGACACTGTACGTCCCCCGGTAAGTAATTCTTTCGCTGCTTCTATTTTTTCAACATCAAGCGCCCGCGGCCTCCCTCCTTGCCGCCCCCTACTTTCCGCTGCTCGTAGACCGGCTATCACGCGTTCTCGAATAAGAGCTCTTTCATACTGGGCTAATGCGCCAAACAAATGGAAAAGTAACTCACCCGTGGCAGTGGTCGTGTCGATTGTCTCATTCAAGGACCTGAAGCCGATACCACGAGACTTGAGGCCAGCGACAATATCAATAAGATGCGTCAATGAACGTCCCAGGCGGTCAAGTCGCCATACTACAAGAACGTCTCCTTCAGTAAGGTAATCAAGGCAAGCCTTGAGTCCGGGACGGTTGTCTTTAGAACCAGAAGCCCGGTCCTCATATATATTCCGCTTGTCTATCCCGACATTCAAGAGTGCGTCTTGTTGTAAATTCGTTGTCTGTCGGTCATCAGCTATACTGACTCTGCAGTAGCCAACAAGCATCCTTGCCCCCCATGAAAAACGTTATTTGCTATGTTTTCGTGAATATCAAAACAATTACCATTCCGTCAATGTTTTTCGTGATAATTTGATATGTATTTGATATGTATTTGATATGTTTATCGGGAAGGCACCTGCAGTGACTACTACTTCGCGTAAAACAACTGTTTTTCGTGAATTTGTAGGAGAGGGCGATGTGGATTGGAAGATAAGATTATTGCGGAGGGTATGATACGTTTTTACAAATGGCCCCTCATTGCATGAATGTTGGGGTTACCCCAACCACGATGAATCAGATAGTCCTGGATACAAGTAACCGTATCTTCACGGGGGTAAATATAACCATCGTTCCCTTTACCATGTACCAGAATTCGGATGCCGCTTTCTGTTTCCTCAATATCTTCAACATTCGCCCGACAAATTTCAATCCTTCGCAATCCTTCTAGGGTCATCAAAGCAGCCATGGCCCGATCACGCAGATTTTTCAATTTATGATCATGTGGGATTGCTTCAAAGAGACGTTCAGTTTCGCCGGCAGTCAGACACTTGATGATCTCTGCATCAGCAGTTCTTTTCCTTGGTGCCTTGATATCCTTGACCGGATTGGTTTTAAGCAGTCCCCTTGAGACAGCACCGTCATAAAACCGCCTGATCGTCGTCAGTTTCAGGCTGATCGTTGCATGGGCAGCTTCGCTCTGTACCAGTTCCTGTCGAAAACCTTTGATATGGGTTGTGGTTGGTCGGCCCGGGTCTACCTTGTTAACTCGACACCAAGTAAGCCAGTGGTTGATATGTGATAGGTAGGTTGTAATGGTATCAGGACGGGCATCACCATTGGCTACATCAAGGGCAAACCATTCAGCTGCCAGATTGATCAGATCACCGGTTTCAATGGCAGTTGGCAAGATCTCAGGGACAACGGCCGGAAGACCGGCTTCAAAATCTTCGATCTGAGGCGTTTTTACGTTTTGGTCCATACCTCAGGTACCCCCTAAAATACGACTTGGAAGCTCTTAACGCCGATTTGAGCCAAAAATGAAGCCACATGGTCCAGCGAGTCGAACTGCAGCGGTTGGTCATTTTCAGGTAAGGTCACCGGGCCGGCATAGTCGCCGTTGGCATGTTGGACACCAATTCCATAGCAGTTGCCATGCAACTGTCTGGCGCTGATGGAAAGCTCTTCATGCTGCAGAATCATTTTTTGTATTTCGGCGCCGGTCAAACTGAAATTCCTCCTGTATGGTCTCTTCAGATGGTTTATACCATACTTTCTAACATTAGTATACATAACGGTAATTATGTATACTAATGTATGACGTTTGTACGTAATAAGCGTTTTGGACATCAGGTGCAAGATCGACTGTTCTATAGTTTTGCAGTCTTAACTATTTCAGGCAAAGTTATAAAAGTTAGGATTGACGGTTTGGCATGTCAGAGGAGATATTATAAAACCCTATAAACACCGGGGTTGCATATCCAGTCTTAACTATTAGATAATAGTTAAGACTGGATGGGGCACTGGATGAGCATTCCTCTTATTGGGGCCACCACAGAAAACGGAATAAATCTACGCTAAGGATTTTTTATTGGTCTTAACGCCCTGAATTTGTTTCTCTCCGTCTTTTTGGCCTGCTTCCATATGTAGTCCCCGGTCAGGTTGATATGCTCCCACCCCAATGGGGACAAATTCTTCAGCAGTCTGTCATCAATCTTCTGGCCATGGTCACGTAAAGACTGTACTGCCTTTTCCAGGTAGACTGTATTCCACAGGATGATGGCTGCAACTACCAGATTCAGACCACTGGCTCGGTAGCGCTGATGTTCAAAGCTGCGATCCCTCATTTCTCCCAGTCGGTTGAAGAACACTGCTCTGGCCAGCGCATTATTGGCTTCACCCTTGTTGAGGCCAGCATGTGAACCGGCATAGAATAATGACCCACATCAGTGTCTTTTTTGACGCACCTAGTTCTTGTAAGTATCTGATATCTTATGTTCAGCTGGGTCATAATTGAACGCCGAACTGGGTCAACATTGGATGCCGATTCACAATTTTATCCTACGTTGCCCTGGACCATTAGCTTTCAATACTTTTACAAGAGGCGCCGTTGGTAGTATTTTTTACAAAAGCAGATAACCCGTAAAATTTCAAAAAATGTGGATGTTTAGGGTAATCACCTCATTGTGAAGATAATAACTAGCGGTTATAAGGCAGGTATAGCTATTCATCTTATCTAGCTAAAAAAAGAGCGAATAAGGAGTCTATCAGCCATGTCTCTGGACCACCTACGCCACTTGTCCGTTATCTATGCTGAAGACAACGATTTTACCCGTCTTCTTTATGCCGAAATGCTGCATTCGATCACTAACGATCTGCGTCTGGCCGATAATGGTGAAACCGCTCTTTCACTCTACCAGAACCGCCCTTGTGATCTTTTGATTACTGACCTTCAGATGCCGGATGTTGATGGCCTGCAGCTTTGTCAACAGCTGCGCCAGCAGAATCCTGACCTGCCTGTGGTAATTGTAAGCTGCCATGACCAGAGTGACCTGCTGTTACAAACCGCCAACCTCGGAGTTGACGGTTATCTTCTTAAACCAATAGAGCTGGAAAGTCTTACTCAGATCCTATTAAAATCTGCTGAGCGCCTGTTTGCACGACGAAAACTTGAACAAGCTGCCCTCTACTGGAGCAAGACCTTTGATGCCATACCTGATCTGGTTAGTATACTTGACCATGAGTACAGGGTCCTGAATATGAACAGGGCAGCACAGCAGCACCTTGGTCTCACGCTCCAGGATGCTGTCGGACAGGATTACTGTGGCATCCTGCATCCAGACGGCCAGGTACCGGGAGATTGCGCCCGACGCAGGCATGAAGAGGGTTGTTGCATGCATGCTACCGAAGAACCAGTAGCCATGCTGGGAGGCTACTTTAGCGTGACCGTTACCTCTATCTGTGATGAAAAAGGGATTGATATTGGCAGAGTGCATGTGGCACGTAACGTAACTGAAAAAACTGAAACAGAGATTGCCCTACGCTATATAAGTACCCATGATCAGCTAACAGGGATTGGTAACAGATCCTGGTTTGAGGCAGAATTTAACCGTTTAATATCCAGCCGGTGTTGGCCTGTGTCAATCATTGCAACTGATTTGGACGGTTTGAAAGAGGTGAATGACACCTTTGGCCATGGAGCCGGAGATGAGTTGATTATACGGGCAGCAGCAGTATTGGTTGCTTCTTGCCGCGGGGATGAGAAGATATTTCGTGTTGGCGGTGATGAGTTTATTATTCTACTGCCAGGCATTAACGAGCCGGAAGCGTTAGCCATAGTTAATAGAATACGCAATAAGATAGCACATGAAGAAGAAACAAGTCCCTGCCTCTCCATGTCATTGGGAGTGGCAGTTGCCAACATTCCAGAGCAACTAAACGAGACACTCAAACGGGCTGATCAGCGCATGTATCAGGATAAGATGCATCGGAAAACAGATCGCTCGGTAACCTGTCATAATCAGGAGTGACTGATGTTTTCGCATCAGAGCTCTTACTGTTAATGATGATACCTTCAATGTGCAAATCATTCAGGGCATGTTGGGAAGCTTAGTGATGCCGAAACGATTGCAAAGCTTGCGCAGCAGCTTGAGTTACTAGCGCGAGATGACGGCCTGGATAGTGCAGATCACCTGGTTGCTGATCTTTAACAAGAGACCGACCGGTATCGGATTGAGTTGCAACGGATGGGCTGACCCCAAACAGGTGGTGCCGCATGAAATTCAAGACTATTAGAACCCGTTTTGTTGTCTGGGTAACGCTCTTTCTGCTGGTTGTATTTGGTATAACTGCCTTTGCTACATATTTTTATTTTAAACAGCAGACAAGCAGGCTGTTCCAGCAGCAGCAGTTTGCCATGACCTCTGCTATTGCTGCAGGCCTGGATGATAAACTAGGGTCAGCACAGAACACGTTAGTTAATGTGGCCAGTCTGATTACGCCGGCACTGATGAAAGACCCGGACCGGGCTCAGGCTTGGCTGAATAACCGCACCGGCACCAAAGGTATCTTTGAAAACGGCCTGTTTCTCTTTACCCCGCAAGGTAAATTGCTGGTGGAAAATCCTCAACTTCCAGGACGGCGTGGCAAAGACTTCTCGTTCCGTGAGTATTACCAAAGAACCATTGCAAGCGGTGCCCCCTATATATCTGGCCCCTATCCCTCCTCAAAAAATGGACGCCCCGCTATCATGATAACCGCGCCGGTCTTTGGGCGGGACGGCCACCTGATCGCCATCATGGGTGGCGCCATTGACCTGCTGTCAGAGAATAGCTTTTTCCATATCATTCGCACGCTGCAATTGGGAAAAACTGGCTACCTATATCTGTTTAGCAAGGATAGGGTCAATGTTGTCCACCATGACCCGTCCCGGACCATGAAGGTTGATGTACTGCCCGGTATGAACAGGCTTTTTGACAAGGCACTTGACGGGTTTGAAGGGAGCGGTGAGACAGTCAATAGTAAAGGAGTGCGGGCTATTGTAGCCTTTAAGCACCTAAAAAAAACAAACTGGATTCTGGCTGCCCATCTACCGGTGGCTGAGGCCTACAGTTCAGTGCAACAGTACAGAAATATCTTTCTTCTCGGGATTACTCTGGTGCTGTTACTTGCTATCAGCGGCATTTGGTGGCTGGCAGGCACCATAACCGCTGGTTTAAGCAACTTAACCCGCCGGATGGATCAGATTGATCCGCAGCAGTTGACCGATGCTAAACCGATAATGGTGCAGGGAAATGATGAGATAGCGAGACTGACCGTGACCTTCAATAAACTGTTGCATGAAACGACAGTAGCGCAGCAGGATAAGTCTACCCGGCAGGAACGCCAGACCCGCCTGTTCAATGCCATCTCAGAGAGTGGCCTGGGAATCTTGTTGATCGATCAACAATATCAAATCCGATATATGAATGAACCTCTGCAAAAGGTCTTTGGTGACCAGACCGGTCAGATCTGTCATGCAGCCTTGGGAAGATCAAGCAGCCCGTGTGAATACTGCCATTTTGATAAACGTCTGTTTGCCGGTGGCAATCCCACTACTGAGATTGTCCACCCGGATGGAACGGTCTTCAACGTAGTAACCCTACCGTTTCAGGATGTAGATGGTAACCTCTGTATGCTGGAGTTAATGCGCGATGTGACGGAACAGAAGAAGACAGAACAGGCCCTTGCCGAGGCCAAGCAACTTGCTGAAGCTGCCAACCAGGCCAAAAGTGAATTTCTGGCTAATATGAGCCACGAAATCAGGACCCCGATGAACGGTGTGCTGGGTATGGCTGAATTACTGAACTTTACAGAGCTAACTCCTGAACAACGAGAATATCTGAATTGCATCAAGAACTCTGGCGATAATCTACTTGCCTTGATTAATGATATTCTTGACCTTTCCAAGATTGAGGCAGGTATGGTAGAGTTGGAATGCCTTGACTTCTCACTACAAAAGGCAATCAATGACGTCATTTCCACCCAGCGATCCAACATCCACCAAAAGCGACTGCAACTACAACTGAATCTGTCTGACAATCTACCAGTGATTGTTCAAGGTGATCAACTGCGCTTCAAACAGATCCTGCTGAACTTGCTCTCAAACGCAATCAAGTTCACCAACCAGGGAACCGTTACCATTAGCGGATCTCTTCTGGAACAGCTGCAACAGCAGGTCATGGTCCGAATCAGTATCAGCGACACCGGCATCGGTATGACGCCAGATGTGATGCAGAAGATCTTTGCCGCATTTACCCAGGCGGACAGTTCCACCACCCGCAGGTTTGGTGGAACCGGCCTAGGGCTTGCCATCTGCCATCAATTGGCAGACTTGATGGGGGGTACAATCTCTGTTGACAGTACGCCTGGAGAGGGGAGCAGCTTCCATCTGGATTTGCCGTTTGGTAACAGCAAAGCCACTATCGTACCACTGCCGACTGCTGATGCTGCCTCGCTATCTTGGCAAGGGCCACCGATAACCATCCTTGTTGCTGAAGATAACGTCATAAACCTGCAATTTATTTCTGGCCTTCTCAATAAGCTGAAGCTTAAATTTTTTAGTGTTTCCAACGGCAAAGAGGCGCTTGAACGTTGGCATCAGGGTGGGATAGATCTGATTCTAATGGACATCCAGATGCCGGTTATGGGAGGTGACAAAGCGCTGCAACAGATTCGGCATCTGGAGCAGACCAGTGGCGGACATATTCCAATTATCGCCCTGACTGCCCATGCGCTACGAGGTGATCAGGAAAAGTTACTTGCAGCGGGATTTGACGGGTACCTGTCCAAACCGGTGGCGCTGAAGACACTGCTGGCCGAACTGGAACGTGTTGTATATTTTTAGCGACGCATGACCATAAGCAGACACATGGTTTGGCATCATACATTTAGATCAGTTGCAGATAAGGAGTGTGCTGTATATGTCTATTGTTGAACGGTTCAAGACATCAGGGATAAGAGAACGCCTTACACTGCTCATGGTGACTGTCGGCCTGTTTTTTCTGATTGCTGTTCTTGGATTAATGGTTCCCTTTATGCGCTGGAACCTGACAAACCAATTGGCAACACAGCAAAAAAGCCAGTTAACCACCATACAGATGGAAATAGATTCTAAGATCTCATCTGCAAAAACACAGCTTGCAGCGGTTGCCGGTGTACTTCCTCAAGAAGCGTTGCATGATCAGGCGCTCGCCCAGCACTTTCTGGAAAACAGGGTTGGTATAGCAGAGATTTTTGATAACGGTCTGGCGCTCTTGTCGCCTCAGGGGAAGCTCTTAGCTGAAACACCCCGGCAGCCGGATCGCACCATCTTTGATTTTTCTTCCTACCCCTTTTTTCAACAGGCTATTGCAACCCGTGTCCCTACGGTTTCAGAACCTTTTCGTTCCACCAAGCCGCCTCACCATCCGGTGGTGCAGTTCTGCGTGCCTATATATAACCACGAGGGCAGGCTGGCCGGTGTTTTTTCCGGCGGTATCCGGCTTAATGGTGATCATGTTATCGGTTCGATAGCCAAACACAAAATCGGTGCTAGCGGCTACCTGTACCTCTACTCGCAAGATCGCACCATGCTCGTGCATCCAGACATAACACGGATTATGCAGAAAGACGTGCCGCCCGGCAGCAATCTCCTGTTTGATAAAGCCTTAAGCGGATGGGAAGGTACCGGCATCACTATCAATTCACGGGGACTAAAGGCCGTTGCAAGTTTTGCACATATCAAGAGTGCCCCATGGATTCTTGCCTCAAACTACCCGGTTGATGAGGCATTTAAGCCAGTGAAACGGGCAACGGCTGCACTGCTCGGTATCATTACCCTGTTCGGGATAATCAGCATGACACTCTCATGGTTTGTGCTGCGTTCCATCACCAGGCCTTTGGCGCAGTTAACCGGACACCTGCAGCAACTGGGGGATAAACACGGTACAGACCGTCAGTTTCATCCTATAGACCAACCATCTCAAGAGATTTTACTCCTCACAGACAGCTTTAACCAGATGCTGCAAGACCTTGATCAGCAGCAAGAGGAAATTAGTGGAAAGGTTGTAGAACTTCGTGAGCAGGCTGACATACTGGAACAGGAGATGGCCGTTCGCCAACGGACTGAAGAAGAACTGAAACTGCTGTCAGACCGTCATCAAGCCATTGCCAGCCTGTTGCGATCTATTTGTGATAATGTACCGGATATGATCTGGGCAAAAGATACGAGTAACAATTATCTGTTTGTTAATAAGGCTATTTGCGAAAAGCTTCTGGTCGCCCGGGATACGAATGAACCGCTTGGGAAAAATGATCTCTTCTTTGCTTTACGTCAGCGGGCAGTATATCCAGAGCGGAATGATTGGCACACGTTTGGTGAGCTGTGCTTTAATTCAGATCTGGTGGTGCTCCAGAACCTGATGCCACAGATGTTTCATGAGTTTGGCAATGTGCAGGGTGAATATCTATGTCTTGATGTCAACAAGGCCCCACTTTTCAATGATCAGGGCGTGCTGTTGGGGACTGTTGGATGTGGGCGGATTGTTACCCGTGAAAAACAACTTGAACATGAAAACGCTCAGTTAGCACGTTTATACCGGATACTTTCCGAGGTGAACCAGAAGTTTGTCCATCGCCCTGACCCTCATCAGCTTCTACAGTTTGTCTGTGATACTCTGCTATCTGATGATACTTTTGTCATGGTCTGGATAGGACTACCGGATGGCATGGGAGGCTATTTTCCAGCTGTTGCAGCAGGTATACCGATGGAACAACTGCTGGCTCATGGCAGCGAACATCCGTCTGGTATGAAAAAACAGGTCATTACCGGTATCAACGCACAAACCAGCGATCAGCTGCTTTGTCCTGAATGCCAAAACTTATATCAGCACCGCTCTTTTACATCCGTTGCCAGCTATATGATCCAACCTGACAAGGCGCTCCCCGCTCTGTTGGTACTCTACGCATCAGATAGCAAACTGTTTGACTATGCAGATGAATTAGGGTTGTTGAATGAGCTGGTCGGCGATATTGCCTACGCCCTTGATGTCGCTGAGGACGAACGATTGAAATCCCTATCCATGCAACAGCTTGAACTGGCCGCAGCGGTCTTTGAAAACAGCAGTGAAGGAATTGTCATTACCGATGCCCAGGAACGGATTATCTCGGTGAACCGGGCCTTCTGCGAAATAACCGGTTATCAGTCGGTAGAAGTCGTTGGGCAAACCCCCCGCTTGATTAAGTCAGACCGGCATGACCGCGATTTTTATCAGGCCATGTGGCATATCCTTACCGAGACGGGCAGATGGCAGGGAGAGATCTGGAACCGTCGAAAAGACGGACAGGTATACCCTGAACTGTTAGCCATCAGCGCCGTGCAGAATGAAACAGGTGCTGTTGACCGTTATATTGCGGTCTTCAGTGACATTAGCCAGATCAAGGCATCTGAACAGCAGATAGACTACCTTGAGTGGCGTGATCCTCTAACAAATCTGCCCAATCGCCGGATGGTCTTTGCCCATTTATCCCAGGCGCTCGACCTGGCCCGAAGAAATGAACAGGCTGTTGCCCTGCTCTGCCTTGATCTGGACAATTTCAAGGATATTAATGACAGCTTTGGCCATTTGACTGGCGATGCCCTGCTGCGGTTAACAGCACAGCGCCTGCGCGACCGGATGAGAAGCAGCGATATGGTAGCTCGACTGGGTGGTGACGAGTTTATTGTACTGGTAGAGGGACTTGAGCATATAGATCATGTACCACTGATAGCAGAAGAAATTCTTTCCCTTTTGCAGATGCCATTTAAGCTTGAATCCGGCATTGAAGTACAGACCAGCGTCAGTGTTGGCATTGCACTGTTTCCTGACCATGGCACAAGCGCCATGGAACTTCTTCAGAAGGCCGATGCCGCGCTCTATCAGGCAAAACAGCGGGGCCGGGCGCAATTTGCTTATTTTAGCGATGACATGACAGAAAAGGCCGTTGAACGGGTTCAGCTGGGCAACCATATCCGGCGGGCTGTTGAACAGCACGAACTGAAGATCCACTACCAACCACAGGTTGATCTTTCAAACGGCGCCATTGTAGGGGCAGAAGCGCTGATGCGCTGGCAGAGTCCTGAACTGGGCATGATTTCGCCAGCCCGATTTATCCCCCTTGCCGAAGAGATCGGCTGTATCATCCAGATGGGTGAATGGATTCTCCGTCAGGTTTGTCTGCAGGGCAGACAATGGCTTGATGCTGGATTTCCGCCAGTGACCCTGGCGGTAAACCTCTCGCCGCTACAGATACGGCAACCAAACCTTGTTACGATGGTAGAAGATATACTTGACGTGAGCGGGTTCCCTGCGGAGTTACTGGAACTTGAACTGACCGAATCCGCCCTGATACACCATGAAAAAGAGACCATCGGACTGCTGCACGAACTGCATGGCTTGGGTATTAAGCTGGCCCTTGACGACTTTGGTACCGGCTATTCGTCACTGGCCTATCTGAAACATTTTCCCTTACATCTGTTAAAGATCGACAAATCATTTGTGGATGATTTACCTAACGGACTGAATGATTGCAAAATAGCTACCACTATCGTCAATATGGGCAGGAGCCTTGGTTTTAAACTATTGGCCGAAGGGGTTGAACGGGAAGACCAGTTGGCATTTTTACAAACACTTGGGTGTGACCTGTATCAAGGCTATCTGATGAGCAAACCGTTGCCAGCAGATGAATTTACTAAATTGTTGAGAAAAAATACCCATTCTTCATAATGGATACCAAAGACATGTACCTGGACTTTTTATGCCGCTGATAACCCTTGTCATCGCCGACGATCACCCCATATTCCTGCACGGGATCAGGTCTCTGATCGGTATGGACCCTGAGTTAACTATTCTGGCGGAATGCAGCCGTGGCGATGATGCGCTAAAGTTGATCCGTACGTTGAAGCCAACAGTTGCGGTGCTCGATCTGGCAATGCCAGGCCTGGACGGTCTTAGTGTAGCTGCCGCCCTGCGTCAAGAAGACAACAAAACACCATTAATAATACTGACCAGCCACGATGATCCAATATTGGTTGAACGAGCACGAAACTGTCGGGTAAACGCTTGTCTTTTCAAACACCATGCCATTGCTGATCTGCTGGAAACCATACGAAATGTGGCTGACAATCAGAATACTTTGACTCCGCCTTGTGATGCACATCTAATGAAACCGGTTACATTACTAACTGAACGTGAGCAGGAAGTACTACGATTGGTGGCCTGCGGCCAGAACAACCGTTTCATTGGTGAAACTCTAGGAATCACTCGCAAGACTGCTGATAATCATCGCACTAATCTGATGAAGAAGCTGGGGATACATTCAACCGCAGATCTAGTCCGCTATGCTGTCAAGCTGGGACTTGTCTGATTGCAGACAAAGGAAACAACATGACACTTTTTAGCAAACGCCAGATTGTTTTGGTAGTGGATGATGATCCTGTGAGCGTTGAGATGCTGATGACCATCCTGGCAAACGAGTACACGGTCATGGGTGCGCAAAGTGGACAGGAGGCACTTACAATCCTTTCTACGGTATCACCAGATCTTATTTTACTGGATATTGTCATGCCAGAAATGGATGGGTACGCACTGTTTCAGCGGATCAAGGAACTGCCCAATATGGCAACCACGCCAGTGCTGTTTTTGACCTGTATGGCAGAGGAGGCCCACGAATACAGAGGCCTTGAAATGGGGGCTGCTGATTATATTTCTAAACCCTACAATCCACATCTGGTCAGGCTGCGTGTAAAAAATCAGCTCAGGATGCACCAAACCAGACACGTTTGTACTCAAACCTTTAATGCCATGAGCGACCTGATCTTTATCATTGATGCCAATTACCGGATTCTCGACATTAACCAGTCTGCGCTTGATGCTTTGAAGATCACTCGTGAGCAAGCATTGGGGGCAGCCTGCCATCTCTGTATGCATGGCACCGAACAACCACCGGAATTTTGTCCCCAGAGTAAAACCCTGTCAGATAATGGCAGGCATATTATTCAGGTGTTGGTAGAACAGCTTGGTGAACAGTTTCAGGTCACCACCACACCGATATTTGATGAGCAGGGCCAGTATCAGGCAACCTTGCATGTGGCCCATGACATAACCGAACTTAAACAGTATGAAGAATCCCTTGAACAGGCAAAAGAATTCGCTGAAGCAGCCAACCAAGCCAAAAGCGAGTTTTTGGCCAACATGAGCCATGAAATCCGCACTCCCATGAACGGGGTGATAGGCATGGCCCAGCTTTTACATCTGACCGAGCTTACCCCGAAGCAAGAAGAATACCTTGATGCTATTGAAACCTCAGCTGAAAATCTACTTGATCTTATCAGTGACATTCTTGACCTGTCCAAGGTTGAAGCTGGCAAGGTGGAGTTGGAACATACCGATTTTTCTCTGATCAAGGCAATTAACGATGTTAATAGCACCCAGATATCCCGTATCCATCAGAAAAAGCTTCAGTTAGAGCTGGATCTATCTGATGAACTGCCAGAGCTTGTCCGGGGAGATCAGCTGCGATACAAGCAGATCCTGCTCAACCTTCTGGGGAATGCCATAAAATTTACCGAACAGGGGACGATAACTGTTTCTGCCCGAGTATTGGAAAGACAAAACCAGACTGCCCGTATCAGGACTACAGTGAGCGACACCGGTATTGGCATACCCATCAAGGTGCAAAACTCAATCTTTAAACCTTTTTCACAGGCAGACAGCTCCACAACCCGCCGTTTTGGTGGCACCGGTCTAGGGCTTACTATCTGCCGGAAGTTGGCTGAGCTGATGGGAGGTACAATATTAGTAGAAAGCGAACCTGGTAAAGGGAGCCGTTTCCATTTTGATCTCCCCTTTATCGTGGCACATGCCTCAGAAGCAGCCGCGATCAGTACCCCCATACCACAAGGGCCTCAGCTTACAATTTTGGTTGCTGAAGATAATGAGACAAACCTCCGCATCGCAGAATTGATGCTACTTAAGCTGGGGCACCGGGTACTTTCCTGCGGCGATGGACAAGCGGCACTGGACTGTTGGCGCCAAGGAGATATTGACGTTATCCTAATGGACATCTTTATGCCGGTCATGAATGGCATGGAGGCAGTGGAACAGATCCGGAGAGAAGAAGAAACCATGGCTCATCACACGCCGATCATTGCCCTTACTGCTAATGCCATGAAAGGAACAGAAGAAAAATTGGTAGCAGCAGGCTTTGACAGGTATCTGACCAAGCCGGTGAAAATCAGAGACCTAGCGAATGAGTTGGTACGGGTCACTGATGTATGAGTGATAGCATGATGTTTTTTGTAAAATTATGTACTAATTTGCACTAGATGAGGTGATCACCCCATGTACAAGCAGCTAGCATCATGATATTTATGCTATTATTCGTCGCAGCTCAGGCGACTAGGCAATCTTAGGACAGGAGCTCGATTCAGATGCAATCTTCCGGTTCACGATGCCACTCCCTTTTGAAAGATCACTTTCCCCTGCAGTTTACCAATGGATACCATATCGACGCCATCGGGTTCTGGTGTAAAAAATGTATGCTGATTGCCCATCCTGATACTGTACCGGGTACAGTAAGCCGGATAGTTGCAATGTCCGAGCAGTTGTTGACTGCTCTTGTGGTTACCCTAGCCGCAGAGCTGGAACGGGTAACAACAGAAAATACACTTGCATACAATTTTGTTTAAAAACAGATAGTTAACTCAATCGAGGTATACCTATGAAAATTAAATCCCTGTTCATCTCCGGCTCTGTTGTTGTCGGCCTGGTAATGGTTTTAATTATTGCCGTGTTTGCCTACATGACCGTCAGTGTACGGGGTAAATTTAACGAGATGGTGCAACGGGATGTGGTAGTGTACGGCGCTCTGCATGAGATGCTGGCGCATGGTCTACAGGGTGAACAGGCTTTGCGTAATGTTATCATGAATCCCAATGACTTAAAGGCCAAAGATAATTTTGATCAGGCTAACAAGAATTTTGAAAGTGCCTTAAAGGTCACAAAGAAGGCAACAACAGTAAAGGGTAAGCTGCCACTGGACAGTATTGAAGATAAATGGAAGGCGCTTTCTCCTGCCCGTGATGAGGTCATGAAGATTGGAGCGTCCGGTGATCTGAATGCGGCCATTGCACTGTTAAAAATCAAAGAGACCCCACTTTGGCGTGATCTAAAAGACGACCTAAAGAAGGCGATTGAGACCCAAGACAAAGGTTTTACAGAAAAGAACAAGCAATTTGCCGGTTGGTTAACTATGATGTTGTACGGTATGGGAGGTTTTCTTGCCTGTGTCGCCATAGGGATGTTGTTATTGTTCAAAATTGCCAATGACCGAGTAGTAAAACCCCTTGCAACCATGGTGGCAGTTGCATCAGATCTTGCCCAGGGCGAGGGAGATCTGACTGCCCGCTTGAACATGAAGTGTACTGACGAGATCGGTGAGGTATCCGGATTTATCGATAGCTTTATTAACAAGGTTCAACAGAGTGTAACCACTGCCAAAGAAACCGCCACTGAAACCGCCGTAGCCAGCCAAGAATTGTCCCATATTGCATCAAATCTGAGCAATACCGTGCAGCAACAAGCGCAGATTGTATCTGACGGAGCGGCCCTGACCCATGAAGTTGGACAGAACCTGGACTTGACCGAGGAGATGGCGATTAATACCACCGAGACTATTGAGGCCACCCGTGGAGTTATGACCCAGTTTGTCAGCAATCTGAATACGGCAGGTACGGTTATTATTAATGAAGCGGACAAGCAGCGTGAGATGGCAGCCCGGATGCAAGAGCTTTCAGCCAATGCTGGTAAGATCCGGGAGGTGCTTGAGATTATTTCCGATATAGCTGACCAAACTAATCTACTGGCCTTAAATGCCTCGATTGAGGCGGCCCGGGCCGGCGAATTGGGGCGTGGCTTTGCTGTGG
The DNA here is from genome assembly GCA_021286935.1 of Geobacteraceae bacterium. Lineage (GTDB taxonomy): Bacteria > Desulfobacterota > Desulfuromonadia > Geobacterales > Pseudopelobacteraceae > Trichlorobacter. The sequence continues at coordinate 6,166 of JAJTBI010000045.1, read as the reverse complement.
TCGCTGATGAAGTACGTCAGTTGGCAGCCAAGACCCAGAGTTCACTTACCCAGATCAATCAAAGTGTGACTACTGTAGTGAGTGGCGTTGAGCGTATGTACGGTGAGACAGAAGAAAGTTCACGCCGGATGGTAGGAATTGCTGAATCTACCCGAGAATTGATTGCTACTGCCGGTGATTCTGGAGAACGACTGACCAATGCGGTTTCTATCTCGTCTGATTTGGTCAGAAAAAGTACCTTTATTGCCACCCGGACCAAGCAATTGATGGAACAGATGGCCATGATGAGTCAGGTTTCCGACCAGAATAGCTCAGTGGCCCATGAGGTTGAGGAGGTTTCCTCTGCCATGGCAGTCAAGTCAGAAGGTCTACGGGATAATCTGGGAAGATTTAAGTGTTAAACCATGTCTGATCCCCTCTTGAATAACTATATCAACGGGCTTTCAGTGTTATATATGGAAGATGATCCGACAAGCGCAACCGTCAAAAATGCTGGAAAAATCATTCAATCAGGTCCATGGAGCCCTTGACTGAGTTGAAGGGTTGTGGATGTACCATTTGCACCATCCGGACCTGATTGTGACCGATCTGATGATGCCGATGATGGACGGCATTGCCATGCTGCATGAAATTCGTAAAAGCAATCAGAAAATACCGGTTATTCTGATGACCGCTTCACTTGAGCATGTTCATCTGGTTGAGGCAATTAATCTGTGAATCGGCATGCAATATTGACCCACTTTCGGGTGTAATCGGCGTCCAAAATTGACCCACCTCAGCACCTCCTCCATTCTCTTTGGAACCATCCAGAGAGAGGAGCTTTGAAAGGAGATGCTGCTAGTGGAATCCATCCGTAAAATCCGTCAGGCTTACCACCGGGACAAGAAACCGATCAGGCAGATAGCCCGTGAGTTTCATCTGTCCAAGAACACCGTCAAGAAGATCATCAGGAGTGATGTAACCGATCAGGTTTACAAACGTACTGAGCAGCCCCGTCCAAAGCTTTCCGCCTTTGAAGACCGTCTTAAAGGTCTTTTGTCTGAAGATGCTGTAAAGCCTGTCCGCCATCGTCGTAGTGCCCAGTTATTGTTTGAGGAGTTACAGCGAGAAGGATTTGAAGGTGGCTATGACAGTGTCCGTCGTTACATTCAGCATCAGCGCAAAGAAGCTGGCGGCGGCGTAGCCGCAGCCTTTATCCCGTTATCGTTTGATCCTGGTGAGGCGTTTCAGTTTGACTGGAGCTATGAGCAGATCGAATTGGGTGGGATCAGCGTCAAGATAAAGGTTGCCCAGTTTCGGCTCTGCAACAGCCGGATGCCATTTTGCGTGGCCTACACCCGTGAGAGCCTGGAGATGGTTCTGGATGCCCATATCAAGGCATTCAGCTTCTTTGGTGGAGCCTGTCGACGTGGTATCTACGACAACCTCAAAACAGTCGTCACCAAAGTCCTGATGGGTAAGGACCGTATCTTCAACCGCCGGTTTTTGAGTATGGCCTCCCACTACCTGTTTGAGCCGATAGCCTGCACCCCTGCTGCGGGCTGGGAGAAAGGTCAGGTAGAAAATCAGGTGGGGCTTGTGCGCAAGCGTTTCTTCGCCAAACGGCGTACATTCACTAACCTGTCTGAGTTGAACCAGTGGCTACAGGAGCAATGCCTGGACTACGCAGCCACCCAGAAACATCCAGATAATCCACTCCTGACGATCAACGACCTGTTCAAGGAAGAGCGTCGGCAACTGCTCACCGTCACGGTTCCGTTTGATGGTTACCTGGAAAACGATGCCAAGGTCTCATCTACCTCCCTGGTCTCATTTGACCGCAACCGTTACAGCGTCCATGTATCTGCTGTCGGTAATCCGGTCACAGTACGTGCCTATGCAGATCGCCTGATCTTTGTCCAGAACGGCAAAACCGTTGGATTCCACCTGCGGCACTTTGGCCGTGATCAGGTATTCTATGATCCCTGGCACTATCTGGAGGCACTGAAGAAAAAGCCAGGTGCACTCAGAAACGGCGCACCGTTTAAGGAATGGAATCTGCCGGAACCTATTGAGCGAATCCGCGTTGCACTTACAAAGCACCGTGATGGCGACCGGCAGTTTGTCGGCATCCTGTCGGTTGTCTCATTCTATGGCATTGAGGCAGTAACACAGGCATGCACTGACGCATTGGCAGCCAATACCATCAGTCGGGATATCGTGCTTAATCTGCTGTCCAGAGGCGATGAAGAGCCGACACCAACAGTCGATCCAGCAGCAAAGCTGCCGATCCTGACCATGTCGCCTGTAGCTGACTGCAGTCGGTATGACCTGCTGCTTGCCGGAGGTGCCTGTGCTACTGCGTGAGAAGCTGCAAAAGGCGATGGAAACCCTTGGGCTGCATGGCATGAAGACCTCCTGTGACGAACTGATCGCCACAGGCATCAAACAACGGGCCACACCGGAAAAGATCCTGTTCGAGCTGCTTAATGCAGAGCTGGCTGAACGAAGAATCCGCAGTATCCGCTACCGCCTGAGTCAGGCTAAGTTTCCCGTGGAGAAGGACCTGGATCACTTTGACTTCACAGAAACACAGATCAATGAAGCACAGGTAAGAATGCTGTATGAGGGAGGCTTCCTCACTGAAAAGAGCAATATCATTCTGGTGGGGGGAACAGGCACCGGCAAGACCCATCTGGCCATTGCCATAGCACGGCAGGTAATCAGAAGCGGCAAGCGTGGCCGTTACTTTAATCTGCTGGATCTGGTTAACCAACTGGAGCAGGAAAAGCTAAGCGGACGCGGAGGAAAGCTGGCAGAAGCGCTCTGCAGGCTTGATCTGGTTGTGCTGGATGAACTGGGATACCTGCCGTTCTCAAAGGCAGGAGGACAGCTGCTGTTTCACCTGATCTCGAAGCTGTACGAGAGAACATCACTGATCATTACTACTAACCTGACCTTTGGAGAATGGCCGCAAGTGTTTGGAGATGGCAAGATGACCACGGCACTTCTGGACCGGGTTACCCATCACTGCGAAATCGTCGAAACAGGGAATGAAAGCTGGAGAATCAAAACCAGAAACTCAGACTAAAATCAACCGCTGGGGTGGGTCAATTTTGGACGCCGATGGTGGGTCAGTTTTCAATGCCGATTGACAAATTACGGGGGGTTTCGTGGAGATGCCTGATATCGTTAAGACTTTTTTGAATGATGTGTATGGGCTTGATTTGCAGGTTTTCTAGGCCCAATGGAAGGGGTTGGATTGTCGCTGTCGATCGTTATTCGAGACACTCAAACAAAGGGGGTTGAAGGGGTCAATTCTGCATGAGGCAAGTTACCGTTTTGGGTGACAATTCTGCATGAGTTCGGGTGACAATTCTGTATGTATATATTAGGTTTTTATTTTAATAAAATTAGGGGAGATTTTTTTGGTTTCCAGAGGGGTGACAATTCTGCATGAGTCCCGTTCATGTAAAGTGACCATTTTTTACCTGTGCTCAAATACGCCCGCCGTAGCGGCGACAAACAGAAAAAGTACTGCTGTAGCAACGACTCAGATGCAGTGGACTGGCACAACGGCAACTCCGGTAGCAAAACTCAACCGGTGGGACAGACTGATGGCATAAATATAGTTTAATAGCCAAACTAGTGTGTTTGATGCCAACAATTATAGGGCGTCAGGGCGCTTTAAAAGAACCCAAGTCTGGACCAGGGTGGCCAGCAAAAACAGCCCCAGGCGATGTGCTAGGTGCCAAAACCACGCTGTTTGTCTATGAGCCTGATTGAATCGGCATGCAAAAATGACCCATACCGATACCCATACCGATACCCATACTTACATGGATGGTAATGGCAGAATAGGACGGTTTTTGATGAACGCGATGCTGGCTTCAGGAGGGTTTGGCTGGAGCATTGTTCCGGTGGAACGGAGGCACTTGACGCGGCATCGTATGCCGGAGAGATCCGTCTGTTTGGCAGGTTTATCCGTTCATGCTGTGAGATGGCAGGCTGATTATCCCGGCACCACTGTTAATGCCACCCACCATGTCCCAACCACAATCACCATACTCAGAAATCCAAATAGCAGGTTAACCACCCTACCCGCCTGACCAAACCTGCTGATCAGAAGTTCCGCTATCAGTCCCAGTGGTACCCCAAGCAGCAATCCGAACAGATGTGCACCCAGGTCAGTGTTATTGCCTTCTGAGCCAAGCACAACCAAAAGGGCCAATGCCCCCGGCTATTGGTAACGGCCAACGATGCCTCAGATGATGGCGGTACCTGATCGCACTCAAGCCCGCCAGGATTCCCACTGCCCCAAAAACAGCTGTGGAGGCACCCACCGAGTTGTGGGTGTCCAACTGAACGTATGCATTGGCAAGATTGCCCAAGCCCCCCTGCCGCAAGTAACAGAAACCAGGAAAGTCCCGTTCCAGTCTCCCTGCAGAGCAGAAACACAAACAGACCTCCAATGGTAAGGTTACCAAGCAGATGCTGCAGATCTGCATGCAGGGTAAGCGCGGTCACCAGGCGCCACCACTCCCCTGCCCTGATCCTGCCGGCCTGTGCCATACCCAGGCTGAACCAGTCCGGCAGTGTCACATTAAACAGGAGCAGGTCTGAACGGATAAGATTGTGAAAGGCGGCCATGACAATCAAGACTGAGAGTGTAGCCAGTATATTTTGATCCAACTCGCGGGTGGGCGGTAATGGCGGAGGCCAGTTGTGGTTCTCTTCTTGATAAAGCCGCAGTTGATGTGAATCGGCGTGCATCATTGCCCCAGGATAGGCATTCGGGTTGACCCACCCTGTTTAAGAATAACAAATAGTTACGAATGCAATGGTGGGTCAAGCAGTTCGCCGAAACGGGTCATTTTCGGTTGCCGATTCACACCAGTTACGGCAAAGCTTTGAGCGTCTGGGCAAAAATGCCTACATCAAGCATAGCCGTTACAAGCATGCCCGTCAGATGAACCGGGCCAAGCGAGAACTGAAACGTCTTAAGATCTATCTTGGGCGCGTACTCAGAGACATTGGCAGAAAGATCGCGGTTCCTGACCAACCACTTGCTACCCTGCTGGAACGATCCAGCAGAATCTTCAACCAGAAGCAGAATGACAAAAACAAGCTGTACAGCCTGCATGCACCGGAAGTCAGCTGCATTGCCAAGGGCAAGAGTCACAAGAAGTACGAGTTCGGTTGCAAGGTCTCCATTGTCAGCACATCAAAGGACAACTGGGTCATCGGCACCCAGGCCAAGGATGGTAACCCGTATGATGGCCATACGCTCAAGGAAGCATTGAAGCAGGCAGCCCAGATAACCGGCATCACTCCAGGTAATGCTTACTGCGACAAAGGCTACAAGGGAGTACCCAGTACGCTGAGCGGAACCACGGTTCATCTGGCCAACAAACGCAAGAGCAGCATGAAGCCAAGTGAATGGGCATGGTACAAGAGGCGAAGTGCCATTGAACCGATTATCGGTCACCTGAAAGCTGACCACCGGATGGATAGAAACCACCTCAAAGGTGCAGAAGGTGACAAAATCAACGCCGTGCTTGCCGCCTGTGAGTACAATCTGAGGAAACTGCTCAAGCTCCTCTTGTTTTGGCTTGTAAAAGAACGGACTGTTTTCGGCTGGGGGAGACCATCTCCCCTGCAATTCAACACTGCCTAATGGAAACGACGACTTTTTCAGGGACGACTACATGGATGGTAAACCCCACCTAAACCCCCACTACTATCCCTATCACCTTGATGGGGGTTTTTTTTGAAGATGACTGTTTTTACAGTATGTTTTTTGTTTCGTAATTTTGCACGAAACTTTGTGCTTTTATGCTTTTGAGAAACTACGGGGGGGGTTCGTGGAGATGCCTGATATCGTTAAGACTTTTTTGAATGATGTGTATGGGCTTGATTTGCAGGTTTTCTAGGCCCAATGGAAGGGGTTGGATTGTCGCTGTCGATCGTTATTCGAGACACTCAAACAAAGGGGGTTGAAGGGGTCAATTCTGCATGAGGCAAGTTACCGTTTTGGGTGACAATTCTGCATGAGTTCGGGTGACAATTCTGTATGTATATATTAGGTTTTTATTTTAATAAAATTAGGGGAGATTTTTTTGGTTTCCAGAGGGGTGACAATTCTGCATGAGTCCCGTTCATGTAAAGTGACCATTTTTTACCTGTG
>JAJTBI010000044.1 GCA_021286935.1 Geobacteraceae bacterium | reverse complement strand
TGTTTCAACAGGGTACTACCTACCCACTGATTGGCAAACTGCAACGCAATCCTGCCGCTATTGTCTCCCTTTTGGCGAGCCCAGAGAATAGCAGCCTGACGGGCCTCCTCATTCCAGTGCAGATCAGTACCGCTTCGCTCACACAACCGCTCTACCCATTGCCGGGCGACATCCAGAAACTGGTCCTGGGTAAAGGGGTGAAAACCGATCCAGAGGCCAAAACGCCCGGACAACGATATCTTTTCCTCTACGGTCTCGCCGTGATGGATCTCATTATTGACCAGCATGGCGCCACGGTTGTCACTCTCATATTCCGGCAGCAGATGCCGCCGGTTGGAGGTCACGTAGATCAGTACATTTTCAGGCGGGGCATAGACTGAACCATCCAGAGCGCTTTTCAGCATCTTGTAGCTGGATTCGCCGGTTTCAAAGGAGACATCGTCGGAAAACAGGATAAAACGGTACGGCTGACGCTTGATCTCATCCACAATCGCCGGTAGATGCACCAGATCATCCTTATCCACCTGAATTACCCGCAGCCCCCGGGAGGCGTAGCTGTGCAACAGGGCACGCACCAGCGTTGATTTGCCGGTCCCACGGGTACCCCACAACAGGGCATTATTGGCTGGCAGGCCAGCCAGAAATTGACAGGTATTTTCCTCAACCGTCTGTTTCTGTTTATCAATCCCCAGCAGGTCATCCAGATGAAATGCCTCAATCTCCGGCACCGGGTCCAGGTAGCCGCCGGTACCACGACGGCGCCAGTTGGCGGCATGGATCTCAGACCAGTCAATTGTTGGTACCGGCTTGGGTAGCACCTGCTCAACCGCAGTCAATACCCGTCGCAGTTGCTCAACCATCTCTTTATCAAGGGTCAGTGACGGCATCAGTTCACCTCTTCAGTTATTTGGCATACCCAACCCGCAGCGGGGTCGGCTGTAACAGACGTGTCAGATCTGTGGGGGCAATTCCCACCAGAAAGCCTCGTTTGCCGCCGTTAATATAGATTATGGGCAGTTCCAGAATGGTTTCCTCAACATAGACCGGCAGCTGTTTTTTCGTGCCAAAGGGAGAGGTGCCGCCGGTCAGGTAGCCGGTATGTTTCTGGGCTGTTTCCGGCTTACACGGTTCAACCGAGCGGGCTCCGATCAGCCGGGCCAGTTCCTTGGTGGACACCTGCAGGTCACCGTGCATCAGCACTATCAGTGGCTGCTTGCGGTCATCCTCCATCACCAGCGTCTTGATCACGCAATGCTCGTCAACCCCCAGCTCCCGTGAAGAGACCGCCGTACCACCTTTCTCTTCATAGGCATAGGGATGATCCGTAAAGTCAATTCCGGCTGCCCGCAACGCCCGTACTGCCGGAGTCACCGGTGTCTTGTCCTTGGCCATAACATTCTCCTGCAAACATCAAGGAACGAGGATTTTTTTGTTCTGGGGTCGGCAATCAAGCAATGACGCGGAGACGTACAGTCCAGTACGTCGCACAAGGCATTGTGAGGCTTGACGGCGCCAGGGCAAAAAAAGACCGTTCCTCAACAGATTCGGGGTAACTGTTCCCCTGCCAGCATTTCAACTATTCGCATCCCGCCAACGGTTGTCCGCAGCCGCACCCGGCCCGGTTCTCCTGCCTCAACGGTGCCGATAATGGCAGCCTGAGTCCCCAGCGGATGCTGCCGCATCCGTGTCAGTAACGGCTCTGCAGATTCCGGCGCCACAATCGCCAGCAATTTACCTTCATTGGCAACATAGAGCGGGTCCAATCCAAGAATGCCACAAACACCACGCACCTGCGGACTGACCGGCAGTTGATCTTCCTCAAGCTGCAGCGTTACAGCGGACTGACCGGCAATTTCCTTCAACGTCGTAGCCACACCACCGCGGGTAGGGTCTCGCAGCACCCTGATCCCTTCACCTGCTTCTTCCAGCATCTGCTCAACCAGGCTCCAGAGCGGAGCAGAGTCGCTGGTAAGCCCTTCAACCGGAAGCCCTTCGCGGGCTGCCATCACGGCAATACCATGATCCCCCATGCTGCCGGAAAGGATAATAACATCATCAGGACGGGCCGCAGCCCCATGGATAGCCAGATCATGTTCCAGCACCCCCACACCGGAGGTGGTGATAAAGATCCGGTCTGCCTTGCCTCGCGGCACCACCTTGGTATCACCGGTGACGATTCTCACACCGGCGGCATCAGCGGCCTGACGCATGTCGTTCAAAATAGTCGCCAACTGGCTACGGCTAAACCCCTCTTCAATGATCAGGGCGCAGGAAAGCCACAACGGACGTGCCCCCATCATGGCCAGATCATTCACCGTGCCATGGACAGCTAGTGAACCGATCGTACCACCGGGAAAGACCGGTGGATCAACCACATAGCCATCGGTGGTAAAGGCCAGCCGGGTATCACCGGCTGCCAGCAGAGCGGCGTCGTTCTGCTCTCCCGGGCCGTGACCGGACAGGGTGGTAACAATCAGGTCATCCAGCAGGCGGTGAGAAAGGGTCCCGCCACTACCATGTCCCAACAGAATCAGGTCATCATTCATTGAGATACTCCTCCTGACATCTACGGCATTGAAAGGTAGCACCAATCCCACTGCTTGTCACGATGGAACGTTTTCTGTTTTCAAGAGTTCAGGCTTCGTGGTAAATAGACAAATTCAATTCACAATCCCCGGTTCTGTCGAGCCGAGATGGAAATACGTAAGGAGATAGTTCCATGGTTGATTACTGTCCTATGACGATCTTGCCTGCTGTAGCAGGATATAGAGCTGGTGACGTACTGGTGCTGGTGGGAGAACTGTTCGGCCGCGGCTACGCCAACGGCCTTTTGGAAGAAGCCAAGCGCCTGGGCATGACGATAATCGGCACCACCGTGGGACGTCGTGACAGCGACGGCACCCTGCGCCCCCTGACCGCTGAAGAACTGGCTGAGGCAGAGGCGCTGTTGGGCAGCAAGATTACTAACATCCCGCTTGAAGCCGGCTTTGACATGGAAAGCCCGGGCGGCGCTCCATCCGTTGCAGAGCGGCTGAAAAAAGCAAAACCGGATGAGTGGGAAAGTATCAGCTTTGAGCCGGGCTTTATTGAGCAGGCCTGCGCCGCCGGCAAGGCCCGCTTTTGCGCCAACCTGCAGTTGGTCATGGCAGAGCTGGAGAAGCAGATCCCCGCCTCGGCCAACATCATCCTGGCCCATACCATGGCTGGCGGCATCCCCCGCGCCCGCTTCTTCATGCCGCTCTTGAACCGGGTCTTCAAAGGCAGTGGCGACAAATACCTGCCCTCTGAGCCGTTCTGGAACAGCGCCATCGGCCAGCTCTGCGATGCCAGCTTCAATGAGGTAACTGCTGACACCTTCAAGTATCTGATCGAGGCCTCTGCCGGACTTCGCACACGGGCAGAACAGAGCGGCAGTCGTGTAGCCTGTACCGCTTACGGCTACCATGGCACCGGCATTCTGGTGAACGGCAAGTTCCAGTGGCAATCCTACACCCCCTACCTGCAAGGCTTTGCCAAGATGCGGCTGGAAGACCACGCAGTTGAGGCCCGCAAGCAGGGGATCAACGCCACCGTATTCAACTGCCCTGAAATTCTGACCAACTCCAGCGCCCTCTTCCTGGGGGTTGAACTGTCACTCTATCCACTGCTGACCGCACTGCAACAGGCAGCCCCGGAACGGGCAGTTCCCCTGACGGAACGTTGCAAGGCGCTACTGGCTGACGGTTGCAGCCTGGACAGCCTGATGACGGTTGCTGCAGACTATCTGGGGGCGCCACTGATTAATGATGCTCTGACATTTGAAGGATGGCCCCAGCATTCAACCCGTGAGCAGATGGAACTGATGTTGGCCACCTCTGCCAAACTGATGGAGATGCACCGCGACCAGAAGCAGCTGATCTGTGCCGAGCTGTCCCGGCTGGTGTTCCGCTCAACCGGCCGCCTGATGGTGCAAGCCTCCTGGAGCAGCACGGAAGCGGCGATCTGGCTGAACCACGATACCATTGCCACCCTGGTTACCGACCCGCGTGGTGCTGACCTGCTGGACTAATCTTATGCAACCTAAAGGACCGGTAATGAAACGACTCAAATACGGATTACTGTTAGCAGCAGCAAGCATCCTTATGCTCCAGGGGTGCGCCAGCACCCCCAAGGCTGATCCAAGCCCGGAAGAACTGTACAAACAGGGAGAGACCGCTTTTCAGAAAAGCCGTTACGAAACTGCTGTAGAGAGCTGGAAAAAAGTTAAAGAGGCGTTTCCAGAGCCAGAACTTGCCGCCAAGGCGGAAATCGGCATTGCCAACGCCTATTTCCTGAATAATGACTTTATTGAGGCAGGGGCTGCCTACGAAGACTTCCGTAAGTTGCACCCGACCCATGATCTGGCACAGTTTGCACTCTACCGTCAGGGGCTTTCCAGCTACAACCTGATCACCGGTATCGACACGGATCAGACTCCTACCAAGAACGCACTGGCCCTGTTTGAGAGCTTTGTTCGTCAGTACCCCAAATCACAATATGTCACCAGGGTACAGGAGAAGATTGTTGATTGCCGTGGCAAGCTGGCCCAGTACGAAATCTATGTCGGTCGCTTTTACTACCGCACCGACTACTATCAGGCAGCCATTGGACGTTTGGAAGGGGCCTTGGCCAACTTTCCGGACTATACCGGCAATGATGAAACGCTCTTTTACCTGGGCAAGGCCTACATTGAGACAAAACAGCTGGACAAGATGCAGACCGTCCTTAGCCGCCTGATCCGCGAATACCCTTCCAGTAAATACCTGGCTGATGCCCGCAAACTGCTGGCAAACAAGTTGTGAATAACAACCTGCTCTGGATACTTGGAGCCTACCTGCTAGGCTCCATCCCCACCGGCCTGCTGCTGGGCAAGTTGTACGGGATAGACGTCCGCAAAGAGGGCAGCGGCAACATCGGTGCCACCAACCTGTACCGCACCGTGGGACGCAAGGTGGGCATCATGACCCTGGTTGGCGACTGCCTGAAGGGGTTGCTGCCGGTGATTCTGGCCTGGAAGCTGGGATTGCTTGAGCCGATGCAGGCCTGGATAGGACTGGCTGCCTTCTGCGGCCATGTTTTTTCTGTTTTTCTGTTATTTAAGGGGGGAAAGGGTGTTGCCACCGCACTGGGGGTTTTTCTGGCCCTGTCTCCTCTGGCAGTTCTGGGAGCGCTGGCGGTATTTATCCTGCTGGTTGCTAGCTGGCGCTATATCTCGCTGGGCTCCATCGTTGCGGCTGCGGTCATGCCGTTGATCATCTTCTTCCGTCCTCACAGCAACGAACTGCTGATTGCGACCGGACTGATCTCAGCCATTGTGATCATCAAACATCACACCAACATCAGCCGCCTGATGGCAGGGACGGAAAGCAAATTCAAGGCCTGACAGCACTACAGCGGCAGTTCATACGGCAACTGCCGTTCTTCTCCTGATTCAAGGATCTCCCTAAACTGATTCACCAGCCGGTACGTAATACCCCACAGCACCGCTTTATCGGGCAGGCCCAGGTCAATCGCCGGAGCCTCCAGCAATTTTCCACCAAAACGTACCTGCGCCGTCAGCTGGCGTTGCGGGGCGGCCAGTTCATGCAGGGCAAACCAGAAGATATCATGTACCTCATGCGACCATACCAGCTCAACCGGTTCAGCCAGGGCATAGACAAAGCAGGACACCCGCACCGGCAGATTGGCACCCACAATATCGGATAACCTGCCCAGATAGCAGGCCCCGGAAAGATCAATCCCCACCTCTTCCATGGTTTCACGTTCGGCAGTATGGCGTAGAGTTTCGTCAACGGCATCCCGACGACCACCGGGAAAGCCGATATTCCCGGACCAGGGATCATTGGGATGATGGGCACGCTCAATAAAGAGCAGTTCCTGAATATCCCCGGTCTGTCGCAGGATAAGTGCAACAGCGGCCGGCTTACGGTCATCAGCAAGAGATGCGTCAGCAGTCATTCCGCGGTCAAGCCTTCGGGCTATCTGTTCATACCATGCAGTTTTGGACATGACCGCACTGTACACCGCTTTTCGGCACCTGCGCAAGAAGCAGTGACACTCCCTTGATATTCCAGATAAACACGGTATACTGCTACATCTGTCAACTCCCCTGAAAGTGAGCGGCCATGACCATCCGCACACAGCTCATCATCTTGGTGCTGGTACCCCTGTTGTGCGGCCTGACCGCAGTGGGGGGAGCAGTGTATCTGCAGCGCACCACACTACTCACTGCCGAAGCCACAGCCCAGACCGCCCCACTCACATCAGAACTCAATGATTTTATACAGTTTCTCCAGGAGCCTACGCCCGGTTCAGGAAAATCAACAAAGTATCACCTTCAGGCAGCCCGCAACCGGATCAGCAGCCTGACCGTTGATCTGAAACCTTTTTACTCTACTGCTGACGAGCTGAAACTGCTTAAACAGTTACACGACGGGCCACAAAGACTTACAAAACAGCTTGATCAGCTTACGCGGGGGAATAGTAGCTTGTCCAACCGTGGCACCGCAATGCTGACACAGGAGATCAAGGGATTTTTCCTGATTATTGATCAGTTGAACAGCTACTATGCCCGTACCCTGCAGACACGCAACCAACAGATTAACACTCTGAGCCGGATATTACTGCTTACGGCAGCGGTCTGGCCGCTTCTCTTCTCGTTATTGCTGTACCGCACCCTGACCCGCCCACTGTTGCAGCTGAAAGATGCCGTAGCCGCGCTTACACGCGGCGAGTTATCCCACCGCCTTACCTGTCAGTCCTCCAGTGAACTGGGTCGTCTGGCAACAGCCTTCAACAAAATGGCCGAGACACGTCAACGGGTGGAAAACACGGCCAAGGACACCGAATCACGCCTGAAAGACATCTTTGACAACCTGCATATGATCACCGTCTGCCTTGAGACAAACGGTGCCATCAATTACTGCAACGACTACCTGCTGCAGGTTACCGGTTACAGGCGTCACGAACTGATCGGCAAGAACTGGTTTGATCTCTTCATACCGGAGCCGGAGCCGGTTAAGCAGGTCTTCAACCAGATGGTTACGAAAGGCGAGATAGTTCACCATTATCAGAACGCAATCCTGACGAAATCAGGGGCACTACGGATGGTAGCCTGGAATAATACCCTGACACATGACAACTTCGGTACTATTTCCGGAGTCACCAGCATCGGCAGCGACATTACCGAACAGCATGCGGCTGAGCAGGCCCTGGAGCAAAGCCAGCGCACACTCCGTTCGTTGGTGGATGCCAACCCTGAGTCGCTCTACCTGGTTGACCGTACCGGAACGATACTGGTTGCCAACACCACCTTTGCCCGTCGTATCGGCAAAGAGCTCAGCCAGATCATCGGCAGTCACCTGGGTGAACTTTTCAGCCCGGAAGTGGCACAGCAGCGTCGTGACAAAATAGAAGAGGTCTTCACAACCGGCATGCCACTGGTGTTTAGCGACACACGCGACCTCTGGCAGTTTGAACATCATCTGAACCCGGCCTGCTCGCAGGACGGCAATGTTGCGTCGGTCTCAATCCTTACCATTGATGTGACTGAGCAGCGACGCATTGCAGGAGATCTTCAAAAGGAACAACGGGTTGCTGAGCGGACTGCAGAGCTGGCCCGCCTGAATGAAGAACTGACCCAGGCCCGGGATGCAGTTGAAGGGGCAAGCCGGTCAAAAAGCGAGTTTCTGGCCAATATGAGCCATGAAATCCGCACCCCCATGAACGCCATCCTGGGATTGGTGCACCTGGCCCTGCAGACTGACCTGAGCCCCAAGCAGCGCGAATACCTGGACACCGTCAGCAATTCAGCCCAGTCTCTGCTGGGAATTATCAATGATATCCTTGATGTATCAAGAATTGAATCAGGCCGATTCCAGATGGAGAAAACAGGGTTTTCTCTGGAAGGGGTTGTAACCCGTTCGATTGCCCTGCTGGCGCTCAAAGCCAAGGACAAAGGGGTAACCCTTGAACAGCAGGTAGCTGCAGATGTCCCGGATGCCCTTGTCGGAGATCCGCTGCGCCTGGAACAGGTATTGGTAAATCTGTTGGGTAATGCGGTGAAGTTTACTGAAAGCGGCACTATCACACTTCAGATTCAACAAGGAGTGGCCCAACGCAATCCTGATCAGCTGATACTTGAAATCAGCATCAGTGACACCGGAATCGGCATGGATGAACAGACACTTGCCCGCCTGTTCAAACCGTTCTCCCAGGGAGACACCTCCACCACCCGAACCCACGGCGGAACGGGACTGGGGCTGACCATCTGCCGTCATCTGGTGGAAATGATGGGGGGCAGCATCAGTGTCACCAGCAGCCCAGGCAAAGGCAGCTGTTTCCAGTTCAGCGCTATTTTCGGCATCAACGCAACCGTTTCAACACGTAGAGGCCCCAAAGCGGATCGGGCCGCCTTGATTCAACGCTACCAGTCGCTGAAAGGGCTGCATCTGCTGGTGGCGGAAGACCATCCAATCAACCGTCAAATCGCCCGAGAAATCCTTGAAGTGGTTGGCATACAGGTTGAAACGGCAGACAACGGCCGTGAGGCGGTAGCGTTCATGCAGGACCATGGCGATAGTATTGATCTGATCCTGATGGATATTCAGATGCCGATCATGGATGGCTATGAAGCCACACGCGAAATACGCCAACGCTACAGCCGTAACCGCTTGCCGATTGTTGCCATGACAGCTCATGCCTTGAACGAAGAACGAGAGCGTTGTCTTTCCTCCGGCATGAACGAGCATCTTGCCAAACCGATTGTCGTTGAAAAGCTGTACGAGCTCCTGGCGCGCATGACTGATCGGCTGCCTGAAACAGCATCAACAGATGAGTTGACACATGAGACAGCTGACAGTTTATCCGATCAGCTGCCGGAACTATTGCCCGGCATCAACCAGGAGGCCGCGCTCCAGCGGGTTAACGGCAACAAACGACTATTGGGACAGTTGATCCGGTTGTTTGCCCAGGAACAGCAGCAGATACCAGATGAAGTCCGTCACTTGATGGCAGACCAGGATCTGGCCTCAGCTGCCCGCTTGGTACATGGCCTGAAAGGGGTTGCCGGTAATCTGGCAGCCGACCGCCTCCACATTGCCGCTGGCAACCTTGAATCTGCACTGAAAAAACAGGACGCTACAGCAGCAAAGGCGTTGCTCCCCCTCTTTGAAGCAGCCCTTGCCGAAGTCTGCGCCACAGCCACCCTGCTTACTGAGCCCGTAAAAGCGCCATCTGCTTCAGGTAGTGGCTCCCCTGCTGAAATAGCCGCACTACTGGGTGAGCTGCAACACCTGCTTGAGCTTCATTCCCTGGATCTGTCCACACCGTTAAACCGGTTACAAAGCCTGCTGCCTGCTGAAGATGATCGTCCCCTGCTGGCAGCCCTTACCGATGCGACACAACGTCTTGACTATCAGCAGGCATTGATGTTACTGCACACACTGGCTGAAAAAACAGACACCTGTAAGGAGAGCCCGTGACACCGGAACGTGATGGGAAGTTGATGATCCTGCTGGTGGATGATGCCCCTACCAACATTCAGATGCTGAATGAAACCCTGAAAGACGGGTATCACCTTTTCTTTGCCACCAGTGGCCGTGACGCGCTGCGGATTGCGTCAGAATCAGTACCGGACCTGATCCTGCTGGATGTGATCATGCCGGAAATGGATGGCTATGAAGTCTGTAGGAAATTGAAGGCTGATCCTGTCCTGCGGAACGTACCAATCATCTTTATCACCGCCATGAACCAGCAGGAAGACGAAGCGATCGGCCTTGAGCTGGGGGCGGTTGACTACATTACCAAACCGTTCAATCCGACCATTGTCAGACTGCGGATTCGTAATCAGATAGAACTGAAACGCCAACGGGACATGCTGGCCCGGCTCTCGCATCTTGACGGCCTTACCGGAATCCCCAACCGGCGTGCTCTGGATGAAGCACTGGAGCGTGAATGGCGGCGCGGCACCCGCTCGCTGAGACCGTTATCACTGCTGATGATGGATATTGATCATTTCAAGGCCTACAATGACAGTTGCGGTCACCTGGCCGGTGATGACTGCCTGCGCGTCTTTGCACAATCTCTGAAAATACCGCTCGGCCGGGCTGCAGACTTTGTTGGCCGTTATGGCGGCGAGGAATTTCTGGCCATTTTGCCGGAAACAGATGAAAAAGGCGCCATGATTGTTGCCCGTGAGATACTGGAAGGGTTGGCAGAACTTGCCATCCCCCACCCTGCATCCCCTTTGGGAATGACTGTTACAGCAAGCATCGGTATTGCCACCGCAGTTGCCGACCGGGGGCACGAGCATTCCTGGCTGTTGCAGGGGGCGGATAACGCGCTGTATCAGGCCAAACAGGAAGGACGTAACAGAATTGTAGCCGCTCCGCTGCTTTCCAGCTGACCCACCATGCCCAAAGAACTGACCCACTGGAGACTGGCAACAGAAGCCGTACAACAGCTACCTTTTGACTCTGCTACCCGGCGCCTGCTGGAAGAACATCAGGCAGCCTATCTGGTGGGGGCAGTTCTTCCCGACACCCTGCTCCATCTGGTTCTGGGCCGCTGGAGTACCACTGCTCTTCAATTATCCCGAAATTTCCATCAACCAACAGACAACAGCTTCAGACCACTACTCGCATTTGCCGAAAGGTCCCCTCTTACCCCTGACGTCAGTGCCTGTCTCCTAGGGGTAGCCAGCCATATTGAGGCCGACATTGTCTTCCACCCCTATATCTGTGCATTGGCTGGCGATCATATCGGCCGGCATTACCAGCTTGAGACCGAACTTGATCTGTATCTGCTTTATAAAGGCCAAAAACCGCCGGTTTGGCGGTTGGATGGGTTATTGACCAGCGAGGTCAGTGATCAGGTATTGCTGGTACTACGCGGTATTTTTGACCCGACAGGCAGATTGCCTGACGACGTATTACGGCATGCTCTGCAACTGCATGGACAGATTCAGGGGATGTACGGCACTCCCCCCTGGCAACTGCTGGCATGGCTCCTGGGGCTTGTACCGAACTACTGGCTACGTTCTTTTCAGAAACTGTTCTACCCCTTTGACTGGCAACGGGGACGCTCAAAAAGCTGGCCTGACCGCTGGCACCATGCGGTAACCGGTCAGGAACGGGGCGATACACCCGACGGACTTATGATTGACGCATGTAGCAGAATCACAGAGTTACTCCGCAAGGTTGATCAGCAGGGTATCGTTCAAAGCTTCAAAATCCACCCTGGTGAAAATCTCATTACAGGGCTGCCTGTTCCTCCCGCCCATACTCCCAGAGTAACCGCCGCAACTGTTCCGTCGTAATCGGCTTGGGTAGATAGGCATCCATACCGGCGTCAAGAAAACGCTGCTTATCACCACTCATAGCATAGGCGGTCAGGGCGATAATCGGAATATGCCCCCCCTTTTCAGCTTCAGTAGCCCTGATAATCGCCGTGGCCTGCATACCATCCATCTCCGGCATCTGAATATCCATCAGAATCAGATCAAAGGATTCCTGTCGCCAGGCCTCAACCGCCTTGCGACCGGTGTCGGCAAAACGGACCCGATGCCCCTCCATCCTCAGAATTGCCTCCATCATCTTGCAATTTACGACAGAATCCTCCGCAACCAGAATCCTTAAGCGGCGGCAAAGCGCCTGAGCCTCATCCCGGGCCGCACTGTCACGTTCAGAGGTCTCTCGCTTGCTGATCAGACAGGGAATGGTACAAGTAAAGGTACTCCCCTCACCAATCCTGCTTTCAACCTTGATGGTTCCCCCCAGCATCTCCGCCAGATGACGTGAGATCGAGAGTCCCAACCCGGTACCGCCAAATTTACGCGTGGTGGAGAGATCTTCCTGCACAAAGGGGGTGAATACCCGTTCCAGATTTTCAGCCATGATCCCTTTACCGGAATCACTGACCATCAGTTCCAGTTGCATGGTATTCTCGTCAAGACTGCTGCCGGACAACCTTAGCCTGATAGCGCCCTGTTCAGTAAACTTAAGGGCATTGGAAAGCAGATTAACGCCAATCTGTTGAATACGGGCCGGATCTGACACCAGTAGCCCCGCAAGATTTGCAGCCAGTGAGACCTCAAAACGCAAGCCCTTTTCCCGCACAATCGCACCAAACATTCGTTCAAGCTGATTGACCAGCATACGCGGCTCAAAGGGGACCTTGACAATCTCCAGCTTGCCCGCTTCAATCTTGGAAATATCCAGTACATCACTGATAATATCCAACAGATTGTTGGCCGCAGCCATGGAGTCTTTGGCCAGTTCCTGCAGTTCTCCTGACTCCAGACGTTC
Source organism: Geobacteraceae bacterium (assembly GCA_021286935.1). GTDB lineage: Bacteria > Desulfobacterota > Desulfuromonadia > Geobacterales > Pseudopelobacteraceae > Trichlorobacter. The sequence continues at coordinate 10,568 of JAJTBI010000044.1, read as the reverse complement.
CACCAGCAGCGAATTGATACCGATAATAGCGTTCAGCGGCGTCCTGATCTCATGGCTCATATTAGCCAGAAAGAGGCTCTTGGCCTCGTTGGCAGTTTCTGCCGCCTGCCGGGCAAGCACCAGCTCCTGTTCAGCCTGCTTACGTGCAGAAAAATCCCGGACAAAGGCCTGATAGGTGCCATCGGGCATCATTTTGCTGTTCATCTCAATCGGCACCAGTACGCCATCCTTGCGCTGCAATAGCCGCTCATTCATGACTGTCTGGCCAAGTTTAAGCAGATCATAACGTATCGGTACTCTTTCACACTCCTCTTTACTAAACAGTTGGCTGATGTTCATGCCGATCAGCTCTGCCTGTGGATAGCCGGTCAACACCTCTGCCTGCTGATTGGCACCAATAATAGTCCCTTCAATATTCCCCTGCAGAATCGTATCGGCTGCCAGATCAATCAGTGTGCGAAAGTGTTCCTCATTCACCCTCAGTTCGCGGGTTCTGCGGGCGACCATCCTGCGCAACCCCCAATTCCAGAACAATAGCAGCAGCGCAACCAGCACCACGACACCAACCACCAACCAGAGCCAGCCATAGTTGGGGTCTATAAAACTGTGTAAAACCGTCATGAATGCCTTTCTCCTGAATCTACACACCCCTTCAATTTCAGCTCTCCCCGCTGCAAGCAGTGAACCAGTTCAAATCCCAGCAGCACCAGCAGCCAGCTGGTATAAATCCATATCAACAGAAACGGCAGTAATGACAAGGCACCGTACATGACATTGTAACGAGCGATTCCAAACTGAAACTGGAAATAGATGCCATGTGCCAGTTGCCAGCATGCGCCGGTGATGACAGCTCCGATCAGGGCCGAACGGAATGAGACACGAACCGCTGGCAGCAGCAGATATAACAGCATCAACATCAGCGAGCTGCAAAAAAACGGGGTAAGCCTGAAAAAAAACAGGAGGCCCTCACCAATCTGGGTATTGTCGATCAGCCACGTGACCAGCCACTGACTCTGGAGTACCGATGTCATGCCAATTGCAGCAGCAAGCAGCAGTGGAGCAGATACCAGAATCAGCAGGTAATCCAGACTACGCCTGAGTATGCCGCGGTGTTCAACGACTTCCCCTATGGCATTGAACGATTCTCTGATGCTCTCCAGAATAAAGAACAACGTTGCAATCAGCATTAACGTGCTAAGCGAACCAATCCCCGCAACCTTGGTATTACGAACATACTCATGCACCTTAACCGCAGTGGAACTTGCATTGCCCGTCAACTGCTGCAGTATGTACGGTTCGAGCAATGCCTGTATGCCAACTTTTTGCAGGACGACAAAGATTAACGCCAACACCGGGACCAGTGCCAATGAGGTATCAAATGAAAGCGCTGAAGCGCGCAGCATTCCCTGATGGCTGTTAAAACGCAGCCACAGGGAATGTACGCTGCAAAAGACCTCTTTAACACCTCTGGAGGTCATTATTGTTAGAGCAACGCCTTTGCAGCTGTAATAACGGCAGCATAGTCAGGTTCGCTGGTTACCTCAGGCACCTGCTGGATATAGCGGATAATCCCTTGGGCATCCACCACAAAGATACAGCGGGCCAACAACAACCGCTCCTTGATCAGCACACCGTAGTTCTGCCCAAAGGACCGATCCCGGTAGTCAGAAAGGGTAATCACCCGGTCTATTCCAGCTGCGCCGCACCAGCGTTTCTGGGCAAAGGGCAGGTCAAGGCTGATTGTCAACAGCACCACGTTATCTGGCAGGCTGGCAGCCTCCTGATTAAAACGACGAGTTTCGGTATCGCAGACCGGTGTATCAAGGGATGGTACCGCGCTGATAATCCTGATTTTACCGGTATGTGTGGCAAGATTGACCGGGGCCAGAGTTGTATCAACAACATTAAAATCGGGGGCTTTGTCTCCTACCTTCAGTGCGCTACCAAGCAGGGTCATGGGATTGCCTTTAAAGGTGATTACGCCACTACGCTCGTTCATGTTGTGCTCCCTTTCTACGGTAGTTTAATGGGTATCAGCATACGATTGACGGCCTGAATGTCAAGCTACAATCAGCTAAAGAGGGCTCTTTGACCTGTATCAATGTTTTTTTCAGCAGGCGACGCTACAATGATACAAAATTACAACAGCAGGAAGGGAGCAATTCATGAACAGCAACAATGGTCTGATCGGCAGAGCCTTCAATATGAATGAGCAGATAAGCTACCAGAGCGGCTCAGTGGTAAGTAAAACCCTGATTGACAAGAAGATCGGCACCCTGACGCTGTTTGCCTTTGATGCCGGGCAGGGGTTATCGGAGCACACCGCACCATTCGATGCGGTGGTACAGATCGTTGACGGCACCGCTGCCGTTACCATAGACGGCACGGTGCATCAGGTGCAGGCGGGAGAGATGATCATCATGCCGGCCAATCTGCCCCACTCACTCAAGGCAGAGGTACCGTTCAAGATGCTGCTGGTGATGATCAGGGCCTGATACGCAGCCGATCTTGACAAGCACCGGCTCTCTGCTATTTAAAGCTTAAGAATGCGGCATCCCATCCCCCTCAAAGGAGGCAACGTATGGCATCGTTCCGTCTTTCTCTCATTGCAGTTCTCTTCAGTGCGCTACTCCTGTTCAACAACAGCTCTGTTCTTGCCGATGAAACGCCTGATGCTGCTTCGGTTAACGGCAAGTACACCGAACTCGTCCAGGTAATGAACTGCCCCAAGGATGGCAGCAGCTACGGCAACTTCCGCGATTATGGTTACTGGGGCGGAGGCGCCTGGTGCGGCCAACAGGGTAAGGCCGGCTACTGGGTCTGGGTAGCACCGAACTGGTATGTCTGGAAGCACAAAGGGGCACCAAACCTTACGGCCCCTCCCCAGGCAACGGTAAATGGTAAAACCTGATCCAGATTTTGAACTGCCCGAAAGATGGCAGCAGCTACGGCAATTTCCGTGACTACGGTTACTGGGGCGGGGGCGCCTGGTGCGGCAAGCAGGGCAAGGCCGGTTACTGGGTCTGGGTTGCACCAAACTGGTATATCTGGAAGAACAAGCAATAGCAGTTTTTCAACAATCTGATGGTGCAGCTACTGCTACGGCCCGGCCTTACGACCGGGCCGCGCAACATCAGCGACAGATCATATCGTTCTTCTGCATCACCTTTATCTCACCGGTATCCATCTCGTACATCCAGCCATGCACAGAAAGCTTGCCATCCAGCATGGCCCGACGCACAAAGGGATATTCCAGCAGATGCTCCAGCTGCAGCCGGACGTTTTCCTCCTCAATCAGCCTGCGGCGCTGATCATCCGTCACCTGAAGACGCAGTGAACGCAGCTTCTCGTCCACCCGTTCCAACGCCTTGTAGGCGTTGTTCAACCAGATCGGGATATAGCGGTCATCCGGGCTTTCATTGACCAGGGCATTGATGCCACCGCAGTTATAATGTCCGCAGACCACAACATCGGGTATTTTCAGATGATTGATGGTGAACTCCAGCACTGCCGATAGATTCCAGTCATTGGTGGCCACGATATTGCCCACATTGCGATGGACAAAGACCTCGCCCGGCCTGGTTTGTGTGATGGTATTGACCGGCACACGGGAATCGGAACAGCCAATCCAAAGTACCGTTGGCCGCTGATGCTTGGACAGATCGGCAAAATAGTCCTTTTCCCGGTCAAAGACATCGGAAACAAAACGTTTGTTGCCTTCCAGCAGCGTGGTAATCATGGCTATCCCTCCCGTGGGACGGGTATGGAGGTTACTTCACAAGCTTGGATAGTTTTTTGAATGAATCAGTACCGGCAGCCTTCAACCACTGGAACAGCACCGATTCCGTACAGGTGATGACAGCTCCGGCCTGCTGCATCATCCCTATGGCAGCCTGTTTATTCTGTTCAGAGCGGCTCATGACCGCATCTTGCACCAGATGCACCACATACCCGGCATCAAGCAGCTCAATCACGGTCTGGAGTACACAGACGTGAGTTTCCATACCGGTAATGACTATCTGCCTTTTCCCGCTGGTTCTAATTGCTTCAACAAACTCAGCACTACCACAACAGCTAAACGTCATCTTTTCCAGGCGAGGGGCGGCAGCTGCCTTCTCCTGCAACTCTGCCAGTGTCTCGCCCAACCCTTTGACATACTGCTCCGTTATAACAACCGGCACCTGCAGTTCTGCTGCAGAGTCAAGCAGTATCCCGGCATTTGCGGTCAAACCTGCCAGGACCTGCTGATCCATAGCCTTACAGAGCCGTTCCTGCACATCAATCACCACAAGCACAGAATCTTCTGCATTCAAAAAATAGCCTTGCCGAATAGTCGTCATAGTTACCTCCGTTTTTTATAACTAGATTATAGAATCATTACATATGCAGCGCAAGTGATAGCTGTACAGCAGCTTTAAATACCAGAAATATTGTTTTATTACACGACAGCACGATCACCAGCATCCACCAGATCCTGCTCCTTAATCAGCACAAACGGGCTCACTACCAGCATGGAGAACGGCTTGGCAGGCACAGCGTCCCAGACAGCAATCTGTTCAGCAGTCGGTTTTGACAGCAGCGATGAAGCCAGCCAGGCTTGCACTGTAGCAGTATCATCAACAACAAGCCGCTCACCCACCTCAGCCAGTTCCAGCATTCCATCAACCAGTATCAGCGCACCTCTTTCGCTATGGGCCCGCAACCACTGCCACTGGGCAGTATCTACCTGTTCTGCCAGCCCCTGCGTGGCATCATCCAGCATATACGTCTCCCCCTTTTGTTAAAATTGCAGCCAAAACGCTATTTGCCACTTGAATCATCGCTGTTTTCTGCTTAAATGTGAAGACAAACCTTTTTCAAGGAGCCGCCCATGGCCTTTTCAGGTGATCTGGAACACCTCTCCATTGTTGATGTGATCCAGTTACTGCATACAACCCGCAAAACCGGAACGTTAAAGGTGGAGGGTCGCAAGGGAGACATCTTGGTTGCCTTCAACGATGGCTATATCGTGGGGGCAAGCCATTATTCAAAAGGCGCCCTGATCGGCACCATTCTTCTGGAAGCCGGAGTAATCGATGCCGAAACACTTCAAAAAGCCCTGGACATCCAGACGCAGGCAGGAGAAGACCGTAAACCGCTGGTCGCCACCCTGCTTGAAAACGGGCTGGCTGACAGAGATGCCGCCTATCGTGGTCTTGAAAGCCTGATTGAACTGGCAATTGTTGAGATACTGACCTGGAAAAAAGGAAATTTTGCCTTACAGGTTGATGAGATACAGATCTGCGATGAGTTTCGCTACTTTCCCGACAATCTGAACCAGGAATTTACCCTGCCAACCGAGCATGTCCTGATGGATGCCCTGCGGATCTTTGATGAAAAGATGCGTGATGGCCTACTGCAGATGGAAGAGGAAGCACAGACCATACCGGCCCCAGAACAATCAGACGGTACTATTCTCTTATCTGCAGACGACCTTGGGCTGGGTGACCTTGATGCGGTGAAACGCAAACCACCAGCCTTTCATGAGGCATTAAAGGACCAGCCCACTTCAGATCTACTGCAATCAAAATTCAATGCCGTTCTGAAAGATACCAGTGCCAGCCTGAAACAGGTTACTACGCTGCCGGAAACGGCAAAAATACTGTTAGAGACAGTGGCAGCCCTTTTCCCGCGGGCGCTTACCCTGGTGGTATGGGACACTGAGCTGGTCGCCGAGCGGGGTGTTGGCATTACCACCCCCCGTGAAGAGGGGCCGGGACCGGTCATGGGATTCAAGATTCCACTCGACTGCGGTAGCCTGTTCCGTTTTATCCTTGACAAAGGGCTCTTGTTTTACGGTAAATCTGAAGACCAGGCTTTAAAAGAATATCTGTACCCGGTTATCGGAGCTCCGCTTGAATCCACATTGCTACTGTTACCACTAAAGCTGGGTAAGCGAGTGATTGCTCTTATTTATGCTGATTTCGGTGATCAAGCTGCCGGAGAAATCAACACTGTACAGCTGGAAGGGTGTGCCGAACATGCCGGAATGGCCATTGAAAGTGCCCTGTTACGCAAGCAGCGGGCACAAAAGAACGGCTGATAAGGAATAAAAAATGGACATGAACCTGCTCAATCAGATTCTGGGGATCGCCTTTGAAAAACGGGTTTCCGACCTGCACTTTGAAGTGGATAATCCACCCTTCTTCAGGGCGCACGGTCAGTTGATCCGCTCAAAACTGCCTTCCCTCACCTCCCAGGACACTGAATTTATCGCCCAGACAGTGCTTGCCCAAAGTAACCGCAAGCTGCCGGCAGATCTGCGGGAGCTGGATGCAGCCTATGCCCTGCCCAATGGTGGTCGCTTCCGGGTCAGTATTTTCCGTCAACGCTGCAGCATTGGCATCGTAATGCGCGTCATCCCCCCCTACATTGCCCCGTTCAACGAATTAAATCTGCCGCCTATTCTGGGTGAGATCTGCCAGGCTCCCAACGGGCTGGTGCTGGTTACCGGCCCGACAGGAAACGGAAAATCCACCACCTTGGCATCCATGCTCCAGTACATCAATCAGACTGACAACTTCAACATCATCACCATTGAAGACCCGATTGAGTTCCTGTTTGCCTCAGACAAGAGCTGCATCATTCAGCGAGAGGTGGGGATTGATACCGGCAGCTTCAGCGCAGCCCTGAAGGCCGCCCTGCGGATGGACCCGGATGTAATCATGGTCGGAGAAATGCGGGATCTGGAAACCATTGACTCCTGCATCAAGGCAGCCGAAACCGGCCACCTGGTTTTTTCGACCCTGCATACCCAGAGTGCCGCCTCAACCGTCAACCGCCTGGTGGGGCATTTCCCGCCCGACTCACAGGAGGTAGTTCGTCAGCGTCTGGCTGACATCCTGGTGGCCACCATTTCCTTACGCCTGATCAATGACAAGACCGGCGAAAAGGTGCTGCCGGTGGTAGAAATCATGCGCACCACCACCACCATTCAGGCCTGTATCCGCGATGGGCGTTTCGATGAGATTGAAAAGCATATCGAGAACGGTCGTACCCAGTACCAGATGCAGTCCCTTGACCAGCACCTGGTGCAACTCTGTCAACAGGACCTGATTACCTTTGAACAGGCCAAACGGATCACCCGTTCCATGGATCTGGAGCGGAAACTGACCTTTACCGGAGAATAGCAACGCCATTACAAGGAGGATTCGCTATGAAGTTCGTTAAACTGCTGGCTTTGGCACTCTGTGCCAGCTTAGCCATGGTTCCTGTCTGCAGTGCCGATGAGAACGTGGAAGAGCTACTGCAACCCCAGGTCTATGACCTTGGCGAGACACCAAAACCACCACCGGTCAAGGTCAAGAAACAGACCCTACCGCCGAAACCGGCACCAAAACAAGAAGTGGATAAATTTGTGGTAGCCCCGCCTCCGCCTCCGCCACCTCCACGCTATGAGGCCCCACCGCCCCGGCCGACGCCACCGCCGCCACCAATGGGAGATGACAGCCACTTCATCCAGGGCGACGACTACTTCATCCAGCGTCACGGCCTGGAAGGGCACACTTGGATATGGGTGGAGTTGGCAAAAATGGTGAACGCACCAAGTGGCAACACCAAGGGCGAGGCCGAGTTCATGAAGGTCAGGGATGGCAAGAACTACTGGACCAGCCATTACTGGCAGACCAGGATCGCCTCCCAGAGCGAACTACGACTAGGCTTGCATGTTATCGCCTTCAACGACCACCACCGCAATGACGTCTATGGCGCACCAGAGAAGAAGGACCGGGCCAGGGGCGGCAACTGGTTTATGGCCAAGATCACCGACATGTCGGATCTATACAAAGGGTACGTCACCGTCTCCGGCAACTACAAGGTAAGCCTCCAGAATCTGCGGGTGATTGTACGCTGATTAAAAGCTAGAGGGTTGGATGGTAACAGAACAGGGGGCGTCCAGCTTGGACGTCCCCTGTTTTTTGTTTGAACTGACTTTCAAATGTAAAATGTAAGTATACGCCCATAAAAAATAAAAAAACAGACTGGAAAAACAGACTGATTCTGACGATACTATATTTAACGGTAGCGCTAACCGGAAGAGCAGAAGGCACCAGAACGACGAGCAGGAAAGGTGATCTGCAATCCAAGATGTACTCAGCGAACATAATGATCCACAGCACCTGTCCGGTGGCACATAACCGCCGGAACTCCCGTGAAACAGGGATTCAAGCATCAGAGGCCCGCGAACCATCGCGGGCCTTTCACGTTTTCCCCCCTCAAAATGACGTTATGAACAAAACTCAATAAAATTATATCAGGCGTATTGCAGAGGAGTTATTTTCTGCTAAACTTCGACTGCCACTCAATGGAACTCCTCGTGCATGACCACCTCTTGGTCCTGCCATCCAGTACCAAAGGCGTTGGTGCTACGGCCGCAACGCGAACATCTATGATTCATTTTGTGTAGCAATACTCAGCTGGACACATACAAGGTCTTTATTGCATGCACATAGCCACGTACCTGACAAACAAGGCTTCTCCATGAACAATGACCGTGCCGGAAAATATCAACTACTGCGCCAGCGGGCCGAACAGCTTCTGGCAGCCGATCCGGGGCGTTTCAGGACGCCGGAACAGGCCGATCTTGTTGGGCTGTTGCATGAATTGGCGGTCTTTCAGGCTGAGCTTGAGATGCAGAATGAGGATCTGCTGCTTGCCAATCAACAGCTCGAAGAGACCAGGCAGCAGTACGCACGCTTGTATGAGCAGGCACCGGTTGGCTATCTCAGGCTGAATGAGCAGGGCATTATTCTGCATCATAATCAGACCTTCATCGAAATGATCCACTCGGATCAGAATACGCTGGTGAACAAACCACTGGTACATCTACTGACACCAGAAGATCGGGACATTTTCTATGCCCGCTTTAATGCACTGTTTAGAAACCCTGCTGGCAAGAATATCGAACTTCGTTTCATCCTGCCCCACGGAAAATTCCTGGTTACCAGCCTGACTGCCCGTCGTGACCTGCATTGTGTAACCTCCAACGCCCTTCAGCCGACCCTGTTGGTCATCGTCTCTGACATCAGCGAAATTTGCCGCACCCGCCATGCCCTGGAACAGGCGCGGCTGGAAGCGGAATGCACCTGCAACCGACAGACCCAGCTGCTGGTTGAGACCCGAAAGCTCAGTCATCTGTATCTGCTGCTTTCCCGGATAAATCAGTTAATAGTGCAGCATCCGCAACAACAGGTGCTGTTTCAGGGGGCTTGCGATATAGCTGTTCAGGAAGGTGGCATCGACACTGCCTGGATCGGCACTATGGAAGAATCGGGGACCTTCACGCCGTTGGCAAGCAGCGGGATGGCACTTGATCAGCTGAACTGCCTGGGTATTCGCAGTTTCGACGCCCGATTACGGGAAGGCAGAACCATTATCAACAACAATCTGCATGACAGCATAGATAGCAGCCCTTGGCAGCGTTCTGTGGTGGTCTGCGGATTCCAGTCTGTGGCCGCCTTGCCGATCAGGGCCAAAAAAGGTCATACAGGTTGTTTTGTACTCTATGCAAAGGAATCGAATTTCTTTGATGAGGCAGAAATCAGACTGTTAGAAGAGATTAGCCGTAACATTGGCCATGCCCTTGATGTAGCTGAGATGGATCGTGAACAGGAACAGGCCAGGGAGCAGTTAAGCTATCTTGCCCGCCATGATCCGTTGACCGGACTGAATAACCGGTTGATGTTTTCCAGCCACTTGGCCATGGCCTTGGAGAGGGCTGCCCGGCAGGGCACTCTGTTGGCCCTGTTACTGCTGGACCTTGACCGGTTCAAGGATGTAAACGACTGTTTTGGCCATGCCGCCGGAGATGAACTGCTCGTACAGGTGGCAAAAAGGATTACCGGTCGGCTGCGGGGGGCAGATAGCACCAGTCGGCTTGGTGGCGATGAGTTTACGGTGGTTCTTGAGGATCTTCATGAACCACAGGATGCCGCATGGGTAGCCAATGATCTACTGGCGCTGGTGCGAGAACCGTTTCAGCTTGCCACTGCTGGCGAGGTGTCCGTGGGCACCAGTATCGGTATCGCCCTCTACCCTGAGCATGGCAGCACCGAACAAGAGCTGCTGCAGCAAGCCGATGCCGCCCTGTATCGCGCCAAGGCCGATGGCCGTAGCCGTTTCCGTTTTTTCAGTGAAGAGCTGACCCGTGAGGCACGGGAGCGGATCATGATGGAGGCGTCCCTGCGTAAAGCACTGGAGCAGCAGGAACTGTTGATCCATTTCCAGCCTCAATTTGATCTGCAGACCGGAAACATTGTAGGGGCCGAGGCACTGGTTCGCTGGCGTCACCCCGAATACGGCATGATGCAGCCAGCGCAGTTTATACCGCTTGCTGAGGAAACCGGCTTGATTGCCGGACTTGGAGAGTGGGTGCTGCGTGAAACCTGTTGTCAGGGGAGTCGTTGGCTCTCTCAGGGATTGCCGCCACTACGGCTTGCTGTTAATATTTCGCCTCAGCAGCTACGTCAGCCTGGTATTGAACGGCTTCTAACGAACATCCTGGAGGCAACCGGATTTCCCGCCCAACACTT
>JAJTBI010000043.1 GCA_021286935.1 Geobacteraceae bacterium | reverse complement strand
GCACCCGCAAACCAGGGGTTGTCTTGCGGGTATCAACAATACGGGCCTTGGTACCCTTCACAGCCTGCACGTAACAGGAGGTCAGTGTGGCAATACCGGACATCCGCTGCAGCAGATTCAACGCCACCCGTTCTCCCTGCAACAACTGGGCTGCATCTCCGGACATGCGAGCCAGAACGGCCCCTTTTTCAAGGACCTGGCCATCATGACAACAGGCTTCAAACACAATAGCAGTGTCAAGCAGGGCAAAAACGCGGGCCGCCACACGTATACCTGCCACCGTTAGAGCCTCTTTGGCCACCAGCCTGGCTGTAGCAGCGCGAGGTTCCGGTACCACTGCCTGCGTAGTCAGATCACCGGTATGGATATCCTCCCGCAGGGCGTTTTTAATGATATCATCAAGAGTCAGCATCACACCTCATCCCGTCGCGTAAAATGTAAGTTTGTATAGCATACCTCTCCCACCCCCGCAACCGCATTCAAGCTGGTTTTTCATGAGCGATCAGGGTGTATAGCAACTGTATACAATTATCAATTGACAATCGACACTGTGGCCCTTAAAGTAAGGCGCTTTAAATTTAATCAGCTTCAAGGGGGATTTCGATGAACGGGCGCATTATCACCTTCTTTGCAGCGGCTATGGTCATGTTAATGACAGTTTCCGCGCAGGCCAAGGACATCAAGTTCAGTTTCAAGAACGCTCCGGCCGTTGTCTTCAGCCACGACACACACCTTGCAAAGAACAAGGATTGCAAGACCTGCCACAGCGCAATTTTCAATCTTTCCAAGAAGCGCACCTATTCCATGGCAGATATGGAGAAGGGCCTTTCCTGTGGTGCCTGCCACAACGGCAAAAAGGCATTCAGTGTTGCCACTGAAAAAGACTGCAGCAAGTGTCACCGTGGCACCCCCAGCGCCATTACTTACCGCATCCCTGCTGGCAACGCCATGTTCAGCCACGACTCACATGTCAACGGCAAAGGACTCGGCTGCAAAAGCTGTCACAAAGGCGGTCCAATCCGCCGTGGCGTCAGCATGGCCGAAATGGAAAAAGGCAAATCCTGTGGTTCCTGCCATAATGGAAAAACCGCTTTTACTGCCGCTGCCAACTGCGGCTCCTGTCACCGTGGCCTGGCTACAAAAACGCTTAAGTACAAGTCAAAGCCGGTTAACGACGCGGTCTTCAGCCATGACTTCCACGTTCAGGCATATAAGTGCGGCGACTGCCACACCAAAAAGTATGACTATCGCCAGGGTTCCCGTAAGGCCACCATGGCTGACATGTCTAAAGGCAAATCATGCGGTAGCTGCCACGATGGCAAAACCGCCTTTGCTTCGACCGGTGACTGTAACAAGTGTCACGTTGGCTACAAACCGGCTAACCTGACCTTCAAAAACAGCCGCGGTACGATAGTTGGTTACTTCAGCCATGACTTCCATACCGCCGCGTACCAATGCTCTGATTGCCACACCAAGACCTTCCCCTATGGTGGCGGTAAGCGGATGACCATGGCCGATATGGCCAAAGGAAAATCCTGTGGCGCCTGCCATGACGGCAAAACCGCCTTCTCGGTTTCCGGAAGCTGCGCCAAGTGCCATAAGAAGTCCTAAGCTTTATCAGGACAAAAGCTGTAAAGTTAAAGGCGCTGCCCGTTTAAGGGCAGCGCCTTTTGTGTTAACTATCAACCTTGCTTAGTCAAACTGTCACCAAGCCAGTAACCTGCTACTCACTTATCCCCGACCGTCTGTCCACCACAAAACTACTACCCTTGTTAGCTTTAGCCAGTTTCTTTAATTCTGCAGCAACTTCGGCAACTCTGGCAGCATGGCTGATACTGGGGGAGTCCATTGGCACAATGGCAATGGAAACTCCTAAAATCGGCATCTGATCCTTTTCCCCCTTGCGGTTCAAGGCATGATAATAACCGCGCTGCTTGGTATCCTCATCAAACAGAGTCTGTACAATCTGGTCAAAATGACTGATAATTGTAGAACAGACTTGCTCTGACCGCTCACGCGGGACGATACAAACAAAATCATCGCCCCCCACATGACCACAAAAACCACCGCCTGACTCGCGCACGGCATTGGACATGATCCGGGCCAACATCCTGATCACTTCATCTCCATGGGAAAAACCAAACACATCATTGTACGGCTTGAAATGATTGATATCAACGTAGCAGACAGCCAAAGGCAACCCCAATGAATCCTCAATAGCCCGATGGATTGAGGTATTACCCGGCAGTCTGGTCAGGGGATTATTGTCAAAGATACGCTTGATACGTGAAAGAGAAAGCGTAATCCTGCTGACCAGTTCCGCAAAGTTCAATGGAGTTACCACAAAATCATCAAGGGGAAAATCATCCCATGATTCCTGCTCCGTACCCGGCGGAAAAAGGCCGATAATCGGGATGGGACTAAAGAAACTGTCGCTACGAACCATGCAGAGCATGTCGTGACACCCGACGCAGGGGGAGGAAAAATCAACAATGATCAGATCAGGTGGGTCAGAGTAAAAGGTCCCCAGGGCAGCAGCGGTCTTTTCCACCACCATGACCTGATATCCCTTACTCTGCAGACGCAACTGTAAAAGTGAGGAAAGTTGTTCCTGACTTGATATGAGGGCAATCCTAGGCAACTGCGGCACTGGCCAGCTCAAGACTGAAGTTCTTTACTTCCACCAGTTTATCTTCCAGTTCTACTACAATTTCCTGCAGTAATGCCTCATCCAGCTTTAACTGATCCCAGGCGAGCTGCTGAATCGGTGGCACATAAGAGTCACCGCTATCACCAAAACCACTGGCTTTAATCAGCACATCCGCCAAGTGAACAACCGAGGTTTTAACGCGGTGATCTTCTGAGCAGGCTACGTTATGATGGCAGGCGATCGGCTCGGAAAGTTTATCCGGCAGAAACCAGCTTTTAGAGAGCCACCCGCCCACTTCTGCATGATCGGTATCCAGCACTGCCCTTTCGGCATCACTGATATACAAATCATCCAGCTTGATCTTATTCCGAATAAGAGGCATCTGCTCAGCACACTTGAGCCCAATGATTACCTTGCCGATATCATGCAACAAACCAGCAGTTGTAATCTCTTCCACCTCAGGCAAAGCCAGTTTACGGGCGATAATTCCAGCTGCAGTGGCGGTACCAAGGGAATGCTCCCATAAACCGACACTATTCTTCTCCATAATTTCAAATATTGACGATGACAGCGCCAGGGACTTGACCACATTAACACCCAGCAAAATCATGGCATTTGATATGGTTGAGACTCGATAAAATCCATAGGAAGGCGAGTTGGCCAGCCGCAGAATCCGAGCGGAAAGCACCTGATCGGCAGAGACAATCCGCGCCATCTCCTGAACCGACGACTTATCATCATTGGAAAGGGAATTCAGTTTATTGATGACACCAGGCAGCGTAGGCAGCGTCTTGGTGTCCATGATGATCTTCTTAAGATCACTCCTCCGTTCGTCCACCGTCATCTCCCATTGCCGCAGTAAAATGAGTACGATACACCTCAAGCAGGGTGGTATTGTAACGATTATCCATGGTCTTTGAGAATCGCTTCTCAAGATCAGCCAGCTGTTCCGTCAGACCACGATCACCTTCCTGCCAGACCGGATGTCCCTCCACATACAACGACTGCACCCCCATCTGCTGCAGGCGGCTGATAAGGGAGTCTGACAACTCGGTCCCCTTGCCACAAATCGGCATGCCGGTCGGACTGTCGTTTTTAAAAATGTCTCGGGCAAGCACCATTTCGGCAGTTGCCAGGTTAAGTGGTATCTTCTGCATAATCGTTACCAGACTCCCTTTACGTAGGCGCAATACTAGAAAATGTGCTAATGAAAGTCAAACGTCATATAAACCTTTTACAAAATGTTACGATGAGACCGAAACAAAGCGTAGAGCTGGACATCATGCAACACTGTAAACGGCCTTCCAACTGTTTTATAAAGGACTCATGTGCCAGAAGCTCTATTTTTGTGGTCTGCCACGCCCTAACAACACCACCCCGGTCATGGTATTCATGATTACCTTGCGTCCCGTATGTCCGCCCAGGTCAGAAGCCACCACCGGTATCCGCCACTCTTCAAGTTGCGTCATGGCTAACTCAATATTCCGTGCGCCGATCGGACAGGCCGCACAACTGGTTGCCAGCAGGTTGGCGCCACCAAAGACCTTGGCAACCAGGTGTTGTTTACGGGCACCAATGGCAAGCAGATGCTCAAGTAAGCGCTCCATGGCTATGTTGCCATATTTAGGCGTTGCCAACCCTTCACCGTTCCAGAGTGGCAACATAAAGTGGTTCATCCCCCCGCCGCCATGCAGCTGATCCCATAAACAGACGGCCACGCAGGAACCCAATACGGTGGTAATTTCACATTCATCGGCAGCAACATGAGTTGCACCGGGAAACAGGAAATGTTTCGGTATGTTCACTCCAGCAGGTTCAGCCATTTCACTTCTCATCCATCTGGTCGAACAGAAACAGATTACCCCCTTCGGCAAAGGTAACCCCGTCAGCACCGTAAGCAGCAGCAGGTAGCATGACGGTAAAGAGTGAACCGGCGCCTGGGGTACTGTTAACCTGTATCTCTCCCTGCAAAAGATCCATCAACGACTTGACCACACTCAACCCCAAGCCATGACCAAGATGTGCCCGGGTGGGACCGCTATCCAACTGCACAAAACGGTCAAAAATCCGCTTCAAATCAGCCTCGGCAATGCCGATCCCCTGATCCTGTACCTGTATTATCAAACCACCGTCAACCTGATCCAGCACGACAAGCACTTCGCTGCCTGGCCTGCTGTATTCAACGGCATTGGCCACCAGATTTGCAACAATGACCTGAAGTTTCTGGGCATCAGCGGGGAAATAGAGCGGACTCTCCGGTACAGCTCCGGCAGATGATAAACGTACTGAAACCTGTTTATCTGCAGCATGAGCACTGAAGTTTTCCAACACCCCCTGTACAACAGAGACAACATCAACATGTTCAATAGTTGGCGTCGCCTCGCCAGCCTCCAGCTCTGCAGCAATAAATATATTGCGTAGCTGAAAGTCCAGCTGAAACGCCTCGGAAAAAATCATGGAAACCAGTTCACTCACCTCTGGTTTTTTTACAATGCTGGCCAGCTGCGAAGCCAAACCGATGATGGAGTTAAGGGGATTATTAATCTCATTGCGAATATTTGAGAGAAAATTGCTCTTCAGTGCCTCTGATTCCTCCAGCTTGTGGTTCATCTCAATCAGTTTCCGATTAACCACTGACAGATCATGTAAAGACTTCCTGCTTTGATCGAGACGAAACTTAAGCTCCTCAACCAACTGTTCGTCACTTAGATTGTGCATATATATCTCCCTGTGCAGCCATGGCTAAATCCCCAGTAGTCGCAACTATAACAGTCTTTCCAGCGATAACAACTGCGCAAGCGTCATTTAAACAATCAATACCGCAGATAACGTGCGACCAGACGACGTTCAATCGCAAAGCGGACCCCGAGGGGAATCAATACCGCCAGAAAGATCAGACCACAACCATACCACTCGCGAAGTGTCAAACGTTCCCCCAGCACAGCAAAACCGGCCAGCAGACTCCAGACCGGATCAAGGGTATAGACCAGACCGGCCTGGGTAGGGGTGACATAACGCTGATACCTGTTTTGCAAGGTAAAGCAGACCACGGTAGGAAAGATGGCACAGTAGATGATTGTGCCAAGAGAGGTCAGGCCCAGCGAGAATGGCGGTGTTGGTACAAACAGCGCAGTCACTGCAGCCATTAATGCCACAACACTGAACTGTACCAGCGAAACCAGCCAGACATCTTCATCCTTCAACACCTTTGAAACCGTAATGATATGGATTGCGATAAAAAAGGCGCAGAGGGTAGAAATCATATCCCCACGATTAAACCCATCACCGCCACCGCTTGCCAGCAGAGCGATTCCCAGTGAGGCAAGCCCGATTCCGGCAATATTGATACCGCCTATCCGATCCTTCCAGACCGTACGGGCAATCAGCGGAATAAACAGGACAAACAGGTTGTTGATCACACCGGCACGGGAGATACTGGTCCCCTGCACCCCCACCACAAAGGTCAGGTTGGTCACGCCCAAAGCCAGCCCAACAACAGTTCCCCGTCTAACCGTCTGTCGATCCAGTCGCGCAAGCCGTGGCAGACAGAGTGCGCCCATCAAAATAGCTGCCAACGAAAAACGCAGCAGCACAAAAAAGGGAGGCGGAACCTCCCTGACACCAATCTTGGTAAAGAGAAAACTACCTCCCCAAAAAAACGTAGTTAAGACCAGATAAAACAGCACCTTCCCTGATGACGGAGAGCTTACCACAGATACGCCATTACTCACTCAAACCACCTGTCTCCTGTTTTTGTTCAAGCCGCCACTGTTCCGTAATATCATTCATACTCACGATCATACCGGTAAACTTCTTACTGATATCCTGCATCCAACGGAGGGAGACCCGGTAACGGTGTTCTCCACCATCCACGGCAAGTGTGGCAAAAAAGTTTCTCTCATATTCATCTGCAGCAAGAAATTCCCCTACCTCATGTCCAAACCAGGGGAATGGCGCATCAGCAGCCCTGCCAGAATAGTAGTAACTTCCGGCTCTGCCTTTGCTGAGCAACAGCTTTGAAGCGGCCTGATTCATCTGATTTACCCGCAAACGATCATTTAGCAGAAAAACCGGAATGGGCAGACTTTCAAAAATGGTTAAAAACTGGTTCTTTTCATTGGTAATCCTGCGATTTGCCTCCTGTAACTCATGAGCTGCTGTGTTGGTGACGTCACTACGACTCCATTCGGCACAAAAAGCGATCTCAATACGATCAAATACCCGCTCAATAAAGCGGATGTACTGCCTGATGGTCGTTGGTTCAAGTTCCTGATCTGCCAGCAGATCCAGATAGCTCTGACGGTAATACTTCATGAGTCCCAGAAACATCTCCAGGGTAATGCCTCTCGTACGATGTTTTTGAGCCTCCTGCACGCCAAAAGCGGCCACCGGATCATGCACAAAATCATCGTCCGGCCCCAACTCCCAGGGTTCAGCTGACAGCTCAAGTGCTGCACTGATCGAATCGGTAAGCCCCACAATGGATACTCGCCACGCCTCCTCAAGGGTTGAGGTGTAGCGGGTATAGTCACGCTCAATGGCATAATCACGAACCCGACGCATCAGCCATCCTTCATGGTCCTTTAACAGCAACGCTAATGGATGCATTGTACGTCTCCTCTAAACTGACATCTTTCTGTAAGAATAGCAGGGAACAAGTCGTTGGCAAGCGAGATCAGACCTCAATCATCAGATTAGGAATGACTTGGACTGACAGACACATCTGGCGCTACCCCGGTGACACTAAAGAATTTCTCCACAGCTTTCCAGAAACCGGGCACTCCAAGCAGATCATTATGATCTGCAGAAAGCGGAACCAGCTGACCGTGTGCAGCTTCGGCCGCAACTTTTTGGCCATGGGCAAAAGGCATAACCGAATCATGCTGGCCATGGAGCACAAGCGTTGGTCCACTGTACTTCTTAACCAATTCTGCATTATCAAACGTATCATGCAGTAAGAAGGAAGGAAGCAGTCGTTTATGGGCAAAGGGCCGCAGTGAGGCCGGAGGTGCTGCCAATATCAGCGCTCGAACCGGCCGTTGCGTTGCCAGGGCAATCGCCGGACCAGAGCCCAGCGAAACACCAAAGGACACGACCCGCTTTGGATCAACCTCTGGGCGTTGAACCACCATGTCAAAGGCAGCCAGCGCAGTCTCAGCCAAACTGCGCTGATGCGGGCGGCCTGAAGATCGACCATAACCAGGATATTCCACCAGTAAAATCCCACAACCAAGTTGATGGAGTTGATCAAGCTCAGGACTTAAATCATCTACCAGCTCACCGTTGCCATAAAAAAAAACAACCACGGGTTGACGCCCGGCAGACTTTGCTGCAACAAAGCGCCCCTCCACTTTTCCAAAACTGGTGATAATCCAGAATGGTTCAGCACCTGCAGCAACACCAGAGGGAATAGTTGGTGGTACCAGATTGCGCCCCGGATAAATCAGATACCGCTGAAATGTTGCCAGCAGCAGGGCATAGATAACGTAGGCGACCAGAAGCAGCACAGCCAAGCGGGCAAAGGCAGGCATAGCGATTAACCTAACCGGTAGTGCTTCCGCACCGCTTGCGCAACCTCCCACCGGCAGTTCATACCAGCAGGAAAGACAACCAGATCGCCTGCAGACAGCTCAACCGGAGCACCATCATCAGGGGTTACCACCACTCGCCCCTCAAGCAGGTAACAGACCTCGCGCTGATCATAGCTCCAGGTAAAATCAGACACCTCGCAACTCAAGATCGGCCAGCCAAAGACTCCCAGCGTTTCAAGTCGCTCTTTGGATGGATTTTGTTCAATCATAATGGGTAACATCACGTAGTACCTCCTTCGCCACCTGCATATTCAGGCCAGTGCAGTGCCAGCCAGACCGTGTTCTGCCCAGGAAGCGTCCACTCCACTCGATGACGGCAATGTGCTGGCAATAGCATCCATTGGCCAGGCAGCAGTCGATACGGTTCCTGTTCACCCTCAATCACCAGTAATGCCTCTCCCTCCATCAATAGCACCCATTCATGCCAGGCCTGATCATACCAATCTCCTGCCGCTGTTGCCTGACCATTTGAAACAATCCGCTCAATTCTTACACCATCAATGGCAGCAAGTGTTTCAAACGACTCTCCCCCGGATGTTTCTGGAACTACAGCTAACAGATCGCCAAAGCTTATCATATTTCATCCCTTTAGGTATAAATTGCAGCAAGTAAACGACTTGCCATTGAATTATTCAGGAATCACGCTACAATGAATATAAATTAGTACGCATTTTCACTCGGAGCATCAAAGGAGTTCTCCAGAATGGCATCAGACCGTGACCTCATTGATCGCCTTGAAGCAGTTGAGTCAGACCGTTTTCAGCAGCTTATGGCGGACGAGCGTTTTAAAAACAATCCTCTTTTACCTGAATTTCAACAACTACATGAACTCTATCGCGCTCTGGCTCAGCGCTCGGAACGGATGATTAAGGAAAAGGAGCATCTGCAGACCCAGCTGGTAAACATGAACCGTTCTCTGGATCTTGCCACCAGAATTGATCCGATGACCGGACTTGCCAACCGTCGGGCCATCATGGAGATGATTGAGCAGGAATTCAGCCGGGCCAGCAGGCATCAGCGTTCTGCCTCGATCATCATGGCTGACCTTGATTACTTTAAAAAGGTTAATGACACCCATGGATTCAACACGGGTGACGACGTATTAGTAGAAGTTTCCAGAGTACTGCGAGGCTGTCTACGCAATGAAGATATCTGCTCCCGCTGGGGAGGCGAGGAGTTTCTGGTACTACTGCCAGAAACCCAGCTAGATGGCGCCCTTGCCGTTGCCAACAAAATCCGTGAATCAATAGCCATGACCGAATTCAAGGTTAACCGCCCCGGCATTCAGCTTACCATCAGTCTGGGTGTGTGTGAGTACAAGCCAGAGCAAAATATTTTTGAGGCGATCTCACGGGCTGATCAAGCCCTGTTCCAGGCTAAGTTGGGCGGCAGGAATCGGGCTGTGGTTGCTCCCTGAGCCAGACCGATACCGATCCTGCCTTGCAACGGAACTCACCCCAGCCAAAATGATTAGTAGTAACCGTTTCAGGCAGATGGCCGGTACAGTCACGATAGACTGTGTCCGGCTGACCCACCTCCATCCACTTAAAACCATCTGCACCGTTACTCATCAATACCGCCATGCCGCCGGGGTTTTTATCATCCCCAAGCCTTGTCCAGCCAATCACTGCAGGATGATCAAAATAATCATATTGTGGTCCGTAGGCATACCTTTTACGGGCATCCAGAAAACAATCAAGCAAGAAGCGATGGGACGGCATCACACAATGATGCCGGTTGCCGTCCTTGCCGTTATCATCATACTCTGCACCATAGTAGTCGGCATAAAACAGGCAGGGATAGCCTTCCCTGCGCAGCAAGATCAAGGCATAGGCCAACGGCTTGAACCATGGTTCAACCACCGATTCCAAGGCCTGAAGCGGCTGGGAGTCATGGTTTTCAACAAAGGTGACAGCATGGGTCGGGCGGGCCTGCATCAGACTGCCATCAAGAATCCGGCGCAGGTCATACTCGCCACCGGCCAGACCTGCCCGGTGAAAGTTATAATGCAGCGGCACGTCAAACACCGCCATCCTTCCGCCCACATCATCAATGTACCACAACAGGGTTGAGAGGCTGTTAACCCAGTATTCTCCCACTACAAACAGGTCTTTACCGGCATATTTTTCAAGTGCATCAAGCCATTCCGGAAAAAACCAGGCGGCAATATGCTTGATCGCGTCCAGCCTGAAACCATCCACACCGGTGCTATCCAGATACCATCGGCCCCAACGAGCCAGTTCTTCACGTACTTCAGGATGCTGACAGTCCAGATCACAGCCCATCAGATAGGCAAAATTACCAAACTCCTGCGAGACCTCATCATCGAAGCTCTTACCTTCCAGTAGATACACGGTATCCAGTTCACCAGGGTTTGAGTGATCATAATCAACGGCATCAAAATGCTGCCAATGCCATTGAAATGAGGAGTGTGTACCGGCCCGGCCTGGAAAGCTGAATCCTGTATAGGCCAGTATCTCCCGCATATCACCTTTGGGATGCAGTCGATCACCCCGCCGATAGGGGGTAGCCCGACAGGGTTCGGCCTGATCAGCCCCCATACGATGATTCAGTACGGTATCAGCATAGACCTGAATACCTGCCTTGCGGAGCTGTTGCACAGCCTGCAGGTACTGTTCTTTGGTGCCGTATTTGGTAGGTACCGAACCTTTCTGGTCAAACTCCCCCAGGTCATACATGTCATACACACCATAGCCGACATCAGCAGCACCGCCGATCCCCTTGTAGGCTGGCGGCAGCCAGAGGGCGGTAATCCCTGCTTGCGCCAACTCTTCTGATGTATCCGTCAATTGCGTCCAGAGGCTACCGTCAGCAGGAATATACCAGTGAAAATACTGCATCATGACACCGTTCAGATCTGACATAGGGTTCTCCCAACTGCTGACGTTATGCAACGAACATCTTCCTGCTGCTATACCACAGATCCCCGTACCTGCAATCAGCCCCACCCAAACAGTACGGGGACACCCATTTGCTGAGCATCCCCGTTTGCTTACAACGCTGGATCCTGCACCTATTCCCTGCCCGGAGGTGGCGGTGCATAGCCACCATGGTCCCACAGCCGGTTGTTATTTCTGGAGTACGGGTAACCGCAGCTGACAATCCTCATTTTGCAGAGTGTGCTACGCCATTCGTACTTGATGTACAGGTTTTCCACAGAGCGACGTTCCGGTTCAAAGGCCACGATCTGGGATGGCGAGTACTCGCTTCTGCCATAACCGGTACCGGCAGACCGGTCCATCGCCTCAGCCTTTGCTGCCGGGGCTGCAGCAGACCTTTTGCGTTCAGGTGCTGCTGAAGGGGCCGCTGCCTCTGCTGCCGGCGCAGGAGCTGAACCGGAGAGCTGATTGCGATACTGCACAGGCGGTTCATAGCGCTGCACTTCAGGATAGACCGCCACCGCAATTACCCCCATGGCGCTTTGATCTCCAAATGAAGCAGCATAGGAATCAGGCACCTCGGTAAAATAAAAACGGTTAATCCGGTCCTGTCCGCTACGCCAACCGGCATACTCATAGCGTTCGTACGGCTCCAGGATGTACATCCGTTCATTGCTTTTAAGCCAGGACTTCTGGCCGGAGACAATATTGCGGCCATCAACCGCAATCACCACCCCAACCCGACGGTTCAGCTTGTTGCGGACTACAATCCTGTAATGATCCCCCTTGATCGCCTCGGCATAGACCTTTTTAGATGGATAGCGTGCAGAGACCGGATAAAACGGCAGTTCTGAACCTGACTCAGACAGGACTCTGACCTCGACGCTGTCGCCGATGCTGCCAGCCCAGACTTGCACTGCACTGATCATGACGGCCAAAATAACTGTTACGATAGTTTTCATGACTTCCTCCCGATGTGGGTGATTGGCTTTTGCGTTAAGCCTTTGCACCGTTAGACAGGAGCAGTCAGAAAAAAGTTCCCCAAAAATTTATTTATTTTACAACCTACCAGACTACCAACAGTTCCAGCACCTTATCTTCGGTTTTGGCTACGGCAGGACGTTCTACTATCCGTCCTAACCGTGCAAGTTGTTCCATCAGCTCTGGCAGACGATACACCTGAATCCGCACCTTGGCAGTTCCAGTACGGCTTTCAAGCAGAGTTCCGCCCAGACGCTGCACAATAATCCCAAGAGCATCTGAAAACGTGCTGCGGTCCTCAACCACCAGTCGTAGACGCTGCGGCTGCATCCCTGTTACACCAAGACCACTGTTGCTGCTTTCAGACTTACGTTTGGCAGCCATGGCACGATCCGCCATGGGCGAAGGGCTAGCGGCACGTTGTTCACGACCAGCAGCCGAAGGGACAGGCACCGATTCTGACGCTGATTTTGACCGTTCCATCGGCTGAATCTGCTCAGATACGTTCTGCGGTGGCGGCGCAAAGGCCGGGGCAGCCTGTGTCCTCTGAGCCTCTGGCCTTACCGGAGCAGCAGATGGTGGTAGCTCTGCCTTCGGAGCTACCGGTACAGAAGTAGGGGCAAGCGGGACGGTTGCACGGGGAGCCTGGGCATCAGTCGCCCTGTCAGCCTCTCTGGCAGGGGTAGCAGCAGGTGCCTCGGCTGCCGGTGAAACCGCAGGCCGCTGTTGGGTACGATTCACATCCTGCATGACATACCAGGTTGTGGCACAGATCATCACCAGAGCCAAGGCTTCAAGCGGCAGCTTGATCTGCAGCGGCAGGAACAGACGGCTAAACCAGTTCCTGTGGGATTCCTGTTCTTCCTTAACCCGTGCCATAATCCGGCTGGACAACCAAGGGGGAGGCTCCAGCTGGGGCGTACTGCGCACCGCAGCCACCACTGCCTGCAGCTGTGACAGTTCACTGCGACAGGTCGGACATTCAACCAGGTGCTGTTCAAGCAGTGTCTGGTCTGTTTTCGACAGATCTCCTCCAGCCATGGCTGGAAGCATACTGCGTATCTCTTCGTGACTTTTCATGGTTGTGCCATACCTTTGGTTACACAGTCCCTGACCGACTCACGGGCACGAAACAGACGAGACTTCACGGTTCCCTCCCGCAATCCTAGAACCTGCCCCACTTCATCATAAGGCATCTCCCGCATATCCCGTAACACCAGCACTTCTCGAAACCCCTGATCTAGAGCCTTGATACAACGTTCCAGCAGTTCCCTCAACTGAGAGCGTTCCAATTGTTCCATAGCAGACGGCTGGTCCGAAGCAACCTGCAGCGGCCTCCCCTGCCCAGCTTCAAGCGACTCCTCACGGCCCTGCTTCTGCCTGTTCTGCTGCCAACGGGTCCGGGCCTGATTAACGGCAATGCTGGTTAACCAGGTGGAAAGTTTGGCTTCTCCACGGAACTCTTTGATCTTACGCCAGGCAGCCAGAAAGGTTTCCTGAACAATATCTGCTGCATCAGCCTCATTACTGCTGATCCTGAAGGCAACATTATACAGGCTGCGCTGATAGCGCAGCACCAGCTGTTCAAAGGCAGTGGCATCACCTTTGCGGCAGGCAGCCAGCAGTTGCAACTCCTCTGATATTTCAGCAGTGACGGTACTCATGGGATAAGACATCTCCAACAGCAAAAAGTTCCGAAAAAATCACTAAAAAGCCCCGCAACATTTTGTTACGGGGCTTACATTCAGATTCACCAAAAACAGCCTGTTACTTCAGCACAAAGGCAACCCGTGCATCAGCCATAAAGCCGTTATTCTGGTTGGCGCTAAAGATCTGCAGGGCAACATCACCTGAAACCTGCAGGTCAGAAGGGCTGACCGTACCGGAGGCAGCCACCACCAGCGGGTTATTGACGCCACGCTTGCGCAGGGCAGCACGGGCCTTGTCAACACTGTTGGTGTACTCGCCGCAGCCTTGCTCAACCAGTACCTTCTGGCTGATCTTGGCCGGGTCATACAGCACCTCACCCTTGGGGTTAAAGATCCGGTTAATCAGGGCCGGACGGAAGGTGTAGGCAGTGGCATCAATGATCAGACCATCATAGGGCCGGGCAACCGGAGGCGGTGCAGGCAGCTCAGCAGGTGGTACATAGGCAGGCTGCTCAATCTGCTGCTTGATCTTGGGCTCGGTCAAAATTTTCTCATACATCATGGCGCCAAAACTACGTGGACCGTTCATCCCCACCTTCAAAATAACCAGAGCGGTCTCTTCTTCAGCATTCCAGTCCTTGACCACCGGCTGGAAGCCCTTGATAAAGGCGTTAACAGAGGACTTGATAACGTCAGACTCAAGTTCGGCATCACGTACGGTGGTTTGACCGGTGATTGAAACACCTTTCAAAAGCTCTGCCAGGGCACGCTGGGCGGCTACTTCTGCTGCCCTGAGGGCAGTCAACCGCTTTTGACCGCCGGTGGTCCCTTTTTTAGGAACACCTTCGCCAACCACTAGAATGGCGTCCTGCTTAAACGCCTGCTCAACCGTAACCGTGACCGTGACCTTTTCTTTTTTGATGTACTCACGGGCGATCTTGTAATGTCTTAGATCCACCTCATCTGCCTGGGCCAGGCCGACGCATCCCATCAGGGCTACTGCTGCCAGTATAATGCTCTTTTTCATTGAAACTTCCTCCTGTTTTCAGATTGATGCCATGTAAAAGGCGGTTGACTTAATAGATATTGATTTTTTGTTGCAACATACGGATGGCAAGGATCGCCTCAGCACCATCCACCGGCTCGGTAAAGCGGAACTCACCGGACAGTTCGCCCTCCATAATACCGCGGCTGGTCATGTTCATCACGGCATTATAATAGGGAGAAGTAGTCTTTACATCCGGGAATGGTGAACGTTCCTGACCAAAATAAGCGGTGGCCAGTTTTTCATCACCGGTTAGCTTGATCAGGACATCTTCAAGGATAAAAGCCATTTCACCCCGCTGTACCTTGTCTTCGGGTTTAAAGAGATAAGCCTTGGTAGTCTGGTCAAATTTGGGCTCAAGACCGCGCACTTTCCACTTCATAATCACGTCAACTTCTTCCCTGAATTGATGTGAGAGCAGATCGGCAGGCACAAACTCCGCCTTCATGGCAGCCAGTTGAGATTTAACAGGAATCCGGCCAGCAAACAGTTTGTCTATCTTCATCTCATCAACCAGCAGGGCAGCCAGATCACCCCGAGACACCGTGTCTTTTACCGCAATCTTTTTGCCCACATCGCCTACCGTGATGCCGCCCATGGCCCGTACAATCTTGGATGTCTTTTTCCAGGCCTTGTCAGCTGGCTCATTCCACTTGCCCATTTTGCGGCTGTCCAAGGTTTCACGAAACTTGTCCTCAGCCTTGCGGAACTGATAGCCCTCAAGATAAGCCAGCCCCATAAAGTAAGCAGCAGCCTCTTTCCCCTGATAGTAGTCAAGACGCCGCTCATCAATCTTTTCGATGGACTGGACAGCATGGTAGGCTGCTTCAGCCCGGTCCAGCCAGTCTTTACCCTTTACCGCAGGGCTCACCCGCAGAACAGCCAGCTGATATTCAAAGCGGTCATTATCGGTTTCAACCAGCTTTTTTGCCTTCTCCAGGTATTCTTCTGCGCGAGCCACCTCAATGCCACGATACCCGGCATCAGCCATTCCTTTTGCTTTCAAGGCGGCAACCATCGCCTTGCCACCATAGGCAGCAGAAAAATTTTCTTCACAGTAGAGCGCCCGGTCAAACTTCTCCTGAGCAAGGTCAATTTTACCGGCTTCAAGTGCCTCCATACCACGTAGATAGTGGTGAGCCGGATTATCTTCCGGTGCTGTACAGCGGGCAACCTGCTTGGCACACCCTCCTGCCAGCAACGCCACACCCAACAACAAAAAGAGCCAGATCCGCTTCATAGACAACCTCCCGAGGTTACCACTCATTTTCAGTTATAGACGAAATACCGTATTGACCAGAATACCATCATTTATTCGAAAGTAAACTCCCCATCAAAAAAATCATCTATCCTGTTTTTGAACGGCTGCAAGCAATGCTCCTCCTACAAGACCCGCGTCATCTCCAAGGGCAGCTCTGCAAAGAGTAAGCTGCTCAAAAATCTGGGGAAACGCACGTTGTTGTACTGTTTTCCGCAGCATTGGCTCAAACAGATCAAAACCGGCAGAAACCCCTCCTCCAATGATAATGCCTTCAAGGTTGAGCAGATTTACCAAACCGGCAAGAGCGGTCCCCAACCAGTAGCCGATCTTCTCAAAAGCGGCACAGGCAGCCGGATCTCCAGCCTGAGCCAGTAGCGCCAGTTCTTCCGGCGTACGGCCTCTACCGTAACGGGAAAGGGCTGCTGCCGAAACATACTGCTCCAGACAGCCCCGATTACCACAGGGACAGGAAAGCCCTTCCGGCTCCACGGTCACGTGACCGAACTCAGCCGCAAAACCACCAGCGCCGGTCCACAGCTTCCCATCAAGGATCAGGCCACTTCCCAGGCCGGTTCCTATGGTTATCACAACAGCAGATTGTATCCCCCGACCAGCACCGGCCCAGACCTCACCCAAGGCAATCAGGTTCGCATCATTGGCAGAGACAACCGGCAGCTGTAGCCGGTCAGCAAGCAGCCGGGATAGATTCAGCCCCTCAAGCGGTCGTAAATTCACTGACGAATGAATAGTGCCGTCAGTTCCGATCAGGCCCGGTATACCAATGCCGATGCCCTGCACCTGTAAACCGTACCCTGAAGCATCTCTCAACAGCTGGTGTATTTCTTCTGTCAAACGTTCCAGAAAGGAGTCAGCACCATCTGCTATAGCGCTTTTTAAGCGGAACCGGGATACAATCTCACCATTTGAACGCGCCAACGCACCACGCAGGTTTGTACCTCCGATATCAACACCTATATAACCTGGCAGATATTCAAGCACAGATAAGCTCCCGGACACCCAATAGATACTTAATACGCTAAAGACAAAGTTTGCCTATAATACGGCAGACTATCTTCCCTCTTCAACCCTTACCACACACGAATAGAATATTTTTTTATTCAGTCTTGTTAGCGCTTGACAGCCCCAGACAAGGGGCATATATGTCTTTAGTGATATTAAACACAAACCGGCGTAATCAGGACCAAATCAACCATTTTTTTATCGTCACTAAATTTACTTTGGAGGATGTCGACCATGGCAAAGATCAAGGATGCTCTTGAGTACCACTCAATGGGTCGCAAGGGAAAGATCGAGGTTATCTCAACCAAACCCTGCCAGACTGCAGCAGATCTATCACTGGCCTATTCGCCAGGTGTGGCTGAGCCCTGCCTGGCAATAGAGAAAAATCCTGATGATGCCTACAAGTACACGGCTAAAGGAAACCTGGTGGCTGTCGTCTCAAACGGTACCGCAGTATTAGGCCTTGGCAACCTGGGAGCCTTGGCCGGCAAGCCGGTTATGGAGGGCAAAGGGGTGCTCTTCAAACGTTTTGCTGACATAGACGTCTTTGATATTGAGCTCGACACCGAAAATCCTGATGAAATCATCAAGGCCTGCCAGCTGTTGGAACCGACTTTTGGCGGTATCAACCTGGAAGATATCAAGGCACCGGAATGTTTCTATATTGAAGAAGAGCTGAAAAAGACCATGAAGATCCCGGTCTTCCACGACGATCAACATGGTACCGCCATCATTTCATCAGCCGCCCTGATCAATGCACTGGAACTGGTAGGCAAGAATATTGAGGACATCAGGATCGTGGTGAACGGTGCCGGTGCTTCTGCCAACTCCTGCGCCAAGCTGGCCATTGCCCTGGGGGTTAAGCCGAACAACATGATCATGTGCGACACCAAGGGGGTCATCTACAAAGGACGCAAGGAAGGGATGAACCCTTATAAGGAACTCTTTGCCGCCGACACCCATTTCCGTACTTTGGAAGAGGCAGCCAAAGGGGCTGACGTACTGTTCGGACTTTCCGCCAAAGGCGCCTTCACCGCCGATATGGTACGCAGTATGGCCCCCAATCCGATCATCTTCGCCATGGCCAACCCCGATCCGGAGATCACTCCTGACGAGGCCCGGGCTGCCCGTGGTGATGTGATCATTGCCACCGGCCGTTCAGATTATCCCAACCAGGTTAATAACGTGCTGGGCTTTCCGTTCATCTTCCGCGGCGCTCTGGATGTGCGCGCCAGCTGCATCAATGAAGAGATGAAACTGGCGGCGGTCAAAGCCCTGGCCAAGCTAGCCCGTGAAGAGGTACCTGACTCCGTCAGCAAGGCCTACGGCAACGTCAAGTTTTCATTCGGCAGGGAGTATATCATTCCCAAACCGTTTGACCCACGGGTACTGCTGCATGTTGCTCCGGCCATTGCCCAGGCAGCCATGGATAGTGGCGTTGCCCGGCAACCGATCGAGGATATGGAAAAGTATATCGAACACCTCGAATCGACCCAGGGTAAATCAAAAGAGATCATGCGCTACATCATCAACAAGGCAAAAACTGATCCAAAGCGGATAGCCTTCCCTGAAGGGGATAACGAGAAGATGCTACGGGCCGCCCAGATACTGGTGGATGAAGGGATAGCCCATCCGATTCTGATCGGCAATAGCATCAAGATTCGTGACAAGATAGACGAGCTGGGCCTTAATCTCGACGAAGTACAGATCGTGGATACGGAAAACTCAAAATATACTGAGCCGTATGCACAGGAGCTGTACCGCCTGCGCCAGCGCAAAGGGATTACGGAAAGCGAAGCCCGCCGGATCATGCGCCGCAAATCGCGCAACCATTTCGGTGCCATGATGGTCAGAATGGGAGATGCCGATGCCATGCTCTCCGGTATCGACGCGCACTACCCGGAGACAATCCGGCCTGCACTGGAGGTTGTCGGAAAGCAGGCGAATCTCACTTCAGTACATGGCATGTATATGATGGTCTTTAAAAAGGGTGTCTATTTCATGGCTGACACCACGGTTGAAATTGACCCGTCTGCGGAAGAGCTGGCTGAAACCGCCATTCTGGCAGCCCAAAACGTCAAGGTCTTTGATATTGATCCACGGGTAGCCATGCTCTCCTTCTCAAACTTCGGCTCAGTCCGTCATCCCCTCTCAGACAAGGTGCGACGTGCTGTTGAAATTGTGAAGGAGAGAGAGCCGGACCTGATTATTGATGGTGAGATGCAGGCTGACACGGCAGTGGTCCAGGAACTGCTGGATCATTTCAAATTCTCGAAGCTGAAGAATACTGCCAATGTACTGATTTTCCCGGACCTCAACTCCGGCAACATCGCCTATAAGCTTTTGGCCCGGCTGGGTGGCGGCGAGGCGATCGGACCGATCCTGATGGGAATGCAGAAGCCGGTCCATGTCCTGCAACGTGGTGATGATGTCAGCGACATCGTTAATATGGCGGCTATTGCAGTTGTTGATGCACAGGGACGTCACAACTGAATTCCCCTTTCCCGCATGGCGGCATGATCCGCCATGCGGGAAGCTGCTTATCTGCGTATCTCCATCCCATGCTTTTTCAAACAATCTTTTGACTTTCAGCACTCTGTATCGTACGTTTATTACTCATGCGCACCATCTGTTATGTTGATTTGTCAGGAGGATCACTTCATGCTTCGTCTCCCGAAAGGCACCCCCCTTTTTGAAAACCTTGATGCATCAGAACTACAGCTTGATGCCGTTGTTACCAAGCTTGCCCACGGCTGCTTTACCGGTTATGCCAGCCTGACCTTTTCCGACGCAGTCGGCATACTGGTGTTTGAATCAGGCAAATTGATCAGTGTCATTTTTGAGAACGACAAAGGTGTACATCTGAATGACTTTGAGGGGATGAGCAGACTGGCAGAGAAGATGTTGGAAAGCACCGGCAGCACGCTGAACGTCTACCGCCTCTCCGGTGACCTGACCATGTGCATTCATGCCCTGCTACATGGAGAAGCACGCTACCGCGCCCAGGATCTCACACTCATTGATATCAAAGCACTGCTTGAACGGGTCAAGAATGAGCAGATGAACTGCTGTCTGCGCATTTACACCCAGGAACGCTCTGCCATGATTTTTTACAAGGAAGGAGACCCGTTGGGCTTTTTCCATGACGGCTCTCAGGAAATTGAAATGTCCCCGGGGGATTCTCAACAGCTGACGCAGGACCCTGCAGCCAAGCTTGATATGTATACCACCGTCAGCGCGGAGGAACTCATGACACACGACCTGCTGGACATTATCAATATTGGCAATGTCTGGAAAACAGCCGTTAACCGCCACCAAAGCAGCTCAGGGAACTCCTGAGGCACCTGTTATCCAGCAAGTTATACTTTAAAAGCCCTGACACGAGACGTGAAAGGGCTTTTAAATCAGACCGTTGCAGAAAGACTGCGTTATTTCAGCTCAAAATCAAGCAGCTCATCCTCACTAAAATCAAGCCCGCCAACTGTTTTCCCTTCTGAGGCATCATGTAAACGGGCAGAGACATCACGGTAGGCGGGATCAAGCTGTTCCACCTCTCCCAACAACGTCCAGGCCTCATCGCTCTTGCCTAACGCCGTGCAGGTCAATGCAAGCTCATATTTAAGGGCACAGCTATCCTCTACGGTTAAGGCAGGTGAAGCAAGCAGCGCGCGCAGGGCACTTTCGGCAAGCTGAAGTTCGCCCTTGTCACGCAGGCATGCCCCCTGCAGAATCAGGCAACTCACCCGCCGCTCAGGGTCTTCAGCAGCCTGGCGCAAGGCGTTAATCGCCTCGTCATACAGTCCCATTTCATGGAACGCCAAACCAAGATCATACTGGGACTGAGCATCGGCACTATCCAACCCTTCACCAAAACGAACCTTACCGGTTTGGGTCTGAATATTATCAAAGATATCATTGACGGTTTCAAACCAGGTATCAGCAGGTGCCGGTGCAGGGCCACCAAGATCATCATCAAGCTCAACCTCAATCTCGTAAAAGTCAGACTCCTGCGGCGCACCGGTATCAACAAAATCACTGATATCCAGCTCACGCGGACCAACTTCAGAAACTGGTTCATCTACAACCGCTTCAGAAAGCCCGGGGACCAGTGGCTCAAGCTCACTTTCAAAATCCGGCAGAGCTTCTTCAGGTGCAGGTTCAGGCACACTGTTCTGCGCGGCAGCTGCAGCCTGCCCCCCAAGACCAGCAAGTGAGCCGATCTTGGCTGCATAGGAAGCTGCTTCTTCACTGTTCCCGGCTGCTTCGCAAATCCTGGCACAACCCTTCAGAATACGGATATTAATCGGCACCAGATCATTCAGTGCCAGATAAAACTCCCGCAGAATTCCCGCAGCGCCGGCTGCCAGAAAAAGCTGTTCAGACTCTTCCAGCATGGCAAGGGAGGCCTCAGCGTCCTGTTCTTCAAGCAAGCAACGGATCAACTGTTCACGGGGAAACAATTCTGCAGGAAACAACTTGATACAATGCTGACAGATAGTCTTTAGACGACTGGTATTGCCAAGCGCACGATAGGCCATAACCAACAGACGCCAGGCAGGCAAGCGCTGGGGGTCAGCCTTGATCAGAGACTGCAACACAGCAGCTGCCTGTTCTGCACTGCCATCATTGATCTTTTGCTCTATAACGGAACACGTAAAATCCGATTTATCTGGGAAAAGTTGAGCGATCCGCGCAGCCAGACGACCAAAGGCCGCGTCGTCGCGACGATCTACCAGAAGAAGCCCCAGCGACCTGAACGCATCCTGCGATTCCTCCAGCTTACCCTGCTGAAACAGCACCTCGGCATATTTCAACTTAATGTTAGGGTTATGGGCATCTATCCGCTGCATTGCCTCAAGCGCTTTCAAGGCCTCGGCGTGATTCTGCAGCGTTTCATAGTGATCATATGCCCGCTTGTATTCAGCCAGAGCATTGGCAGAGAGGCCATGTTTCTCATTCAGTGATGCCAGGGTCAGTGCCACACCGATATCATCCGGAAACAGTTTTTCAATCTGTTTATAAACAGCAATCGCCTTAAGATAAAAACCGTTTGCGGTCAGATTTCTACCAATGGTTTCCAGCTCTTTGCGAGCATCATCAACACGCCTGGATTTGGCAAGCAGCTCAGCAAGACGTTGTCGTACCCGCAGATCACCGGGGTCGACCGTCAAGGCTTCCTGAAAACAGGAAATAGCCTTGTCAGTTTGCCCTTTCTGCAGTAGCTTTTGGGCATCAGTAAGGAGCTTATCTTTTTTACTCAACGGAAATTCCTCTAAGCCATAATCTGCGTCAAGATAGTTATTAATTTCGTAAACATAATGTATAGCCTACCCCCTGTCAAGGCGTATATGACTAATTTCACATATAGTTCAGCGCAACTCAGCCCCCTGATAATCCTTTGACACTGGCCGTCAAATACAGTACCTATTAGGGTACGCTACGACATCCTCTTTATTTCAGATGAAGCGAGAGAGTACCATGCTGATCTTGCCACGTTCCAACCCGCTTTACGAAAATCTGTCAGTACAAAAAGTGAATCTGCCTGATGCCATGAAAAAAATGGGGGCGGGAGGTTTTACCGGGTATCTCGGCTACGGATCGAACAGCTCCGAAGGGTATTTTATATTCATTAAAGGTTCCCTGATCAGCGCTCTCATGCTCGAAGGGGCCAGCCGGAAAAGCGGTTTTGAAGCGTTTACCAGTCTTTTCACCCACACACTCCTCGAAGGAGGGGTCATCAACGTCTACCGCATGACGGTAGATCTTGCGGTCTGCACCCAGGCCCTGCTGCATGGTACGGTTATCTTCAAACCGGAGCAGGTCAGCAACCTGGACCTTAAAACCGTTCTACATCAGATAAAGCTTCAAGCAATAAACGGCACTGTGCTGTTCTCAACGCCTGAACGCAGTGCCATGATATTTTATAAGGAAGGAGCACCAATCGGTTTTTACCACGATGCTGCAAAAGAGATCGAGGCATCTCCAACTGAATCCGAGCGGGTTGCAGCCCTACCTGACGCCAGGATTGAAATACGCAGCACACCACCAGCCGAAGAACTGCTCCACCACAATTTTCTGGAAACCCTGAATATTGATCGGCTCTGGCAGGCATCACTCAGTCGTCACACGGTCAGCCAGGCTCCTGCAGCTTCACCGGCTCCTGCAGCTTCACCGGCTCCTGCAGCTTCACCGACTCCTGCAGCTTCACCGGCTCCTGCAGCTTCACCGACTCCTGCAGCTTCACCGACTCCTGCAGCTTCACCGACTCCTGCAGCTTCACCGAC